>JAYVTS010000460.1:0-3804 GCA_043788645.1 Verrucomicrobiota bacterium | reverse complement strand
CTCGCGCGCTGTCGCCAGACCCTTGAGGCAATCAAGCCCGGCTGCACCCGACCCAGAATGCGAAAAACAGGGGAAAAATAACTCCAGTCGTTTGTGAGACTTTACACTAGACGTTCGCGCATTGTAGTAATTGGTGGCAAAGGAAAGCCTTTCGCGAAGATTGGAACCCGATGGCTACGTTTCGAAGAGTTCCCACGAAGCCGGAAGCGTCCATGAGTTTTCGCGATTACTGTAAAGGGGAAGAACCCTCGAAAGAATCCCGAGAGTTTCCACCGTCGACGGCATCTAGGACTCTGTAGCCCGCGCTTGATTTTGCTGGTCTAGGATCGGACCTTCAAGGTAAACTGCTGAATGAAGTTAAGAGCAATCGTGTTTGCCATATTGGTGGCGTGGAGGTTGGCGTCGATGGAGTGTTTGGCCGAAACCGCTGAAGATCAGAAAAAAGCGTTTAGCGAGGCGCGATTGAAGGCTGAGAAGGGCGAAGTAGCGGAACAATTTATCCTCGGCTACATGTACGACGCCGGCAAAGGCGTAGAGAAAGACTACGCGGAAGCGGTGAAGTGGTATCGCAAGTCGGCAGACCAGGGAAATCTTTTAGCGCAACGCAACCTCGGCAACATGTACTCCAACGGCCAAGGCGTAGAGAAGGACTATGCCATGGCTGCGAAGTGGTATTGCAAGGCAGCGGACCAGGGAGATGCGGTAGCACAATGCAACCTCGGCCTCCTATACGACAATGGCCAAGGCGTGGAGAAGGATTACGCCGAGGCTGTGAAGTGGTATCGCAAGTCGACGGACCAAGGGTATCCCATGGCCCAATTCAACCTCGGCATCATGTATACCAATGGCCGCGGCGTAGAGAAGGACTACGTGGAGGCGGCTAAGTGGTATCGCAAGTCGGCAGACCAGGGAAATCCTTTAGCGCAACGCAACCTCGGCACCATGTACTCCAACGGCCAGGGTGTAGAGAAGGATTACGCGGATGCGTATGCTTGGTATAACTTAGCAGCAGTGAATGACTCAAATGCGCAAAAGATGCGTGACGATCTCGAAAAGCGGATGTCCCCTCAACAGGTTGCTGACGCTCAAAAGCGAACCAAGGATCTGCGTGCCCAAATCGAGGCGAAGACCAAAGCGAAGTCGGAATGATCATTTCATGACCGAGCCCGCCCGGAGCAATCTCGGCGGGTTTTTCCGTGCGGACGGGTCGGAAATCTTTGATGGCACTATTTGTTCGCACTGATGCGCTTTGATTCGTAATCGAGGGTATTTGCCCCATCACGAGACTTCGAAATAAATCCAATGTTTACCGCGTTGGAATGAATGGATGCGAACGGAGGCGAAGGGCGCTTCCTTGGTTTCAATTCCCACCCCATGCACCATCTTTTATTGGTGTTTAAGAATTTTTGAAAATGCATGACAGAAGTAAAGAGCGCAGGGGTCAGATCTACAATATCAATAACTGCTTTGGCGAACGCCTGCATTTCCGGCCGGGTCGCGGCCGTCGCCCGAAAATTGCGGACTCCTTGCGCCGCCGCCGCGTAACCGAGGCCAGGCACGTCGCGAACCAATTCCACCAGCTTCCAGCCCAAATGCCGCGTCGCCATCGCGAACATCGCGTTGCGACCCCAGTCCCCGTGTTTCGTGACGATGAGACTCCATGGCCGGCCCAATAGTCGTTCCGTCTCGCCGCCGAGCCGTTCCCACGAGGGCCTAGACGACCGCGCCACCCTCCGCGCCGTGGTTTGCTGGCGGGGATCTACCTCCCTGCCTTTCACTCCCGCAGCACGGACATGTGTCGTGCGACTAATTCCTTCCCTGGATCCGGGCAACCCAAGACCCGCGCTCGTCGCTGGTCGGGCTTCGAGAGGCCGAGCCCGGCGATCCGCACCGGGTTCAGGCGCAGGTACCTTCCCACCCGGTTCAAAGCGCCCTTGTCGAGGATGAGCTTGGACTTGAAACGTCTTTGGTACAGGTGTCCGCGGCGCCGATGCACGAGGTTGTGTCGCACGGCGTGCGACACCTGGAGCCAACAGACGGCCTCGCTGTGGTTTCCGGACACGCTTCGGACCAAGAGATGATAGTGGTTGTCCATCAGCACAAACGCGTGGATCTCCAAACCGAATCTCCCGGGCAACTCAGAGATCAGCCCGAGGAAACGCCGGCGGTCGGTATCGGAATGGAAGATACTCTCGCCCCCGTTCCAGCGGCCCGTGACATGGTGCCCCGCCCCGGGCCAATCGATTCTCAACGGTCTGGCCATTCCATGAGCTTCGACCCAGTCGTACAATAGTAAATATTCTAGATCTGACCCCTTTAAACCCCTTGCGTGCTGGTGGGAGCAGTGGCTGACATCGTGCGCGCAAACCCGCAATCCGAATCCTTCCTCGCGATTTGGAAGGCCTTGTTCCAGAGGCCACTTTACCTATCGTTTGCTGATGACAAAAGAAGAGTTTGCTGCCGCGAAAGATTTTTGGAGACTTAAATTCGCAATTGACGATTTCAGGAGGGTGAGTGCCGTACTAAATACTTTGACTCCAAAGTTGCCTCCTGACGGGGTTCCAAATGCGCCAATGTCTCCATTAATGTACGGGGCGATTGCCCCCATTTACGTGCTGTACGCTCGTCCATTTACAAAGTGCTACGGAGTCGAACCGTTTAGTCGGGATGATTTGGTTCCCGATGAATTCCGGGAACTTCACGATAATAACATAGCGTTGCGAAACCAGGCCTACGGGCACCGCGACGCCAAGGGGGTGGAGCTGAAGCAGGGTATGCTTTTGGAGCATGAAGTATATATGATCCTAAAGTCCGAAGGGGAAATGGCTTTTGCCCACTCTGAACCGCGCTCAGGTGTGCGCGTATTCCAGGGGATAAATAAACTTGTTGCAAAGTTGATCGAAACTTGCCAACACAAACTCGTCGAACTGAAAAACAGTACCGGCCACCATTTGCCGAAGTTACCCGGAAGGTACAAATTGAACATCACTGACGAAACCGGACCGATGTGGGTGAGGTGTACCGAGGAGGCGAATTGGAAACACCCACCGATTTGCGCCGGTGGGTGGGTGTCCATCGCGGAGAACTAGGGCGACTTGGTTGAAACAAGCGCTGTGAGCTTATTTCAACGGGGACGCGATGGACGGTTGCAATCTCCCGATCCAAGCAGGTTACGCAAACCAAAATTACCCCGGTTCACCCCTGGCTTGCGGCAATGGCCTCTGAGCCCACGGTAGCAGTCTCCTGCACCGTCGTGTGGCTGGTCTAGAGAGTGACGTGGTTGAGTCTCACGGTTGGTGAGTTTTCAGCTGGCACCCTCCTGTGGATCGGATGATTTCCAACAAGCCCACATTAGTGCGACAACCCAGCCCAACAGGGTCCAGTTGAAGAAAACGCAGAAAATAACAAGCGCAACTAGATTGCGATTCCTTCGTCTGGTGGCGATCGAGATTGGCAATAAGTAGACCCAGGCTGTTAGCGACCAAAAGATCCATTTCACCATTTGGGGGATGTTCTCCTTTAGGATCGAGTCCTCCCCTCCCGTCTGGATCCATGGGGTTAGACTGTAACCCGAGGCGTAAACATACCCGGCGAGCACAATGTATACGGTCAAGAGTGCGGACGTTACAGGGGTAAACGCTTTTACTGTCGGCACCGGAATGGTTGGCAACGGTATGGGCGTAACGGGCTCGCGCACGCTCGGACTTTCCGCGGAGTAGAGTAGGCGAGACTGGGAGAGCGGAGTTAAACAGACCGCAGTTGTCAGTATCCGATCCCAGTCCCGCCCCTCATCGAACTGTACAG
>JAYVTS010000459.1:0-12377 GCA_043788645.1 Verrucomicrobiota bacterium | reverse complement strand
AACCAATTTTTGTGAGTTAAGCTGTGGTCGCAGGGACGCGCTCCCTACGTCGCGCGTGGGTGCCGGGGCGGCACCCACTCCGGGGGAATTTCGGACTGGCCGGGGCCTTCGCTGACCGCCAGGCGCGACGGTGTCGAACTTAACGGGACAGGCAAGTTTAATAAACAGGTTAACATACAAACGCTGCAGGCGATTGTAGTAGTGACCAGTTTTATCAACTCGCCTGTCCCTTGGCTTGGCGAAATGCTGAAAGGAAGTCGGGTTAGTGCTGCGCTCGAAACTGTCAGAGTGGCCGGAACCGCTCTGCCAGAGAGTTGCAAAACGGTCACTCCATTTAGGTTCGGATCTGGTATTGCGCCTCCCAGTGAACTAGCCCAGATTCCATAGTTGTCCGGTGAGGAATTACTTCCGCGCATTACGATGGATGCCGGCATCTGTCATGGGAAGCCTTGCATTCGCGGGCTGCGCTATCCGGTGGAATTCCTTCTGGAATTGCTCAGCGGGGAGATGACCAGCCAGCAGATTCTCGCAGATTACCCCGATCTCGAGATGGATGATTTGCGCGCCGCCATCGCATACGCTGCGCGGCTGAGCCGGGTGAAGAGTATCGAGCCCGTGGCCGCATGAAGTTCCTCGTGGATGCCCAGTTGCCGCGACGCCTGTCGCTGGAACTGGCGCGGCTCAGACATGATTCATTGCATACCCTGGATTTGCTAACGGGGAACCGGACGCCCGACGCTGACATCGCTGCGCTGGCAACTCGTGATCGCCGGGTAGTGATCACAAAAGACCGCGATTTTGTTGCCTCCTTTCTTTTGCGCGGCGCGCCGCCGAAACTTGTGCTGATGACCACCGTAACATCTCAAATGACGCCTTACTCCAGCTTTTCGCCGCCAACCGGACTGCTCTGGAAGCGGCTCTCGCGAAAAACGATTTTGTTGAATTGAGTGCTTTGACGATAACGATTCATGCGTAAATTCGCTAAGAAAACAAAGTTGTCCGCTTACTCCTCAACCCGTACGCGGTAAAGGCAAGGGCCGAAACCCGCCGTGTTGGTGTCACCAAAAGTCGCGGTGTTTGTCCAGGGGACGAGGGCAATGGCCCAGAGGATCTTCCGCTGCCCCCAATATTGCAGGAGCCCTTGGAGCAATATCAGCCGTTGCGTTGGGTGCGGGTGAGCACGGTGGCACAAAACCGGCAATGGAATGAGCTCATCAACCAGTATCATTACTTGGGTGCGCCAGGGCTCGTAGGCGCCAATCTGAAGTATTTGGTGTCCGGTCGCGCCGGTGAGCTGCTCGGAGCGGTGGGATGGCAATCCGCCGTGAAAGACTTAGGCGCTCGGGATCGCGTCGTGGGTTGGACCGCCGCCCAGCGGGCTCAGTGGCTGGGGCAGGTGGTGACCGGGGTGCGCTTTTTGCTCGTGCCCTGGGTCCGGGTGCCCCACTTGGCGTCGGTGATGTTGAGTGAAAATGTGAGCCAAGAACTCAAGGAGTTTGCGGCCATTTTTGGCCCGGCCTATGGCCGGGTAGAGACCCGAGAACTCGGGGAACTCTATCTCCGTGGACTCTTGAGTGACACGGAGCGCAAGAACATGGAAGCCATGGCGCTGGAGCTGCGTGGAGCCAAATCCATCCGCGGTCTGCAACGCTTGCTCAACGAATTTTAAAACCAAACCCCAACTGGCCACCGGCGTGACTGCCAGCGGACTCTTTCCTGCCTCCTGGATCACCTACGATTGTTCCTTCGGTCGCGACTCCACTTTCCTGGAAAATTCACCCGCTGGATATCTCTATCTGGCGGAGGTAACCTGTACTCAAAAAGTCGTCGGCACGTAGCGCCGCGCCTACCGTCCAACGACCCATCTCCAGATCCGTCTCTTGACGGAAAATCTCAACTCAAAAACCACACCGAAAAAACCAAAAATGCGTCCGAACTCGAAATCAATCTCCTATTTGCCCAAAATGTCGCTGTAGTATTAAGTGACTCGGCCGAGTTCCGGGGAACGAGTTCATCGCGCAGTGCGGCCTGCGTGAGGCGGAGTTCAATATCACAATTGCGCCTTGAGCGCCTCCCGTAAGCGAGCTAGCTCCGCCTCTAATTCAGGGAATTGCGACGTCAGAATGGTCCAATCCGCCGCTTTCACATTCACACCCGGGCCGAGGCCGACTTCAATCTCCGACGCCAAACGGGCCAGACGGCGGCCGCCCAGATTCGCCGAACTCCCCTTCAACGAGTGCGCAGCCGCCTTCACCCCCGCTTCATCGTGAGCGGACATACCGGTACGAATTGTTTCCAATCGGCCTTCCGCGTCGAGTAAAAACAGGTCAACCAATTCTCTCAAAGCCTCCGGCTCTTCGGGAACCCGCAAAGGGACCAACACCAACGGATCCAAAGTCTCCTCGATCGGCCCGACCCAAGGCAGCGCCCCGACCAAGTTCCTAGCGGGCGCCAAGGCCAAGCGCCGCGCCTCCAGTGCCCGGAGAAGGGCGGCTTCCAATTGGGCCAAATCGATCGGTTTTGTAATGAAATCATCCATTCCAGCGGCGAGACACTTTTCGCGATCGCCCCTCATCGCATTCGCCGTCAGTGCGATGACAAAATGGGGAAGGCGCGGGCCGTAAGTCCCATCGGCTTCTTCACGTCGCAGCGTCCGAGTCGTCTCGTAACCGTCGAGTTCGGGCATTTGGCAATCCATCAAAACGACGTCATAGGGTTGCCGTGCCAGGGCGACCAAGGCTTCCCGGCCGTTGCGCACTAAATCTGCATGAAAGCCCAGTTTACTGAGGAGAGCTAAGGCCACTTTTTGATTCACCAGATTGTCCTCCGCGATCAGGAGTCGAACCCCACTACGTCCCGCATCGGCTCGGCCATGACTCCCAGATCGCTCCGTTGCTGCCATGAGATCTACTTCGCCCGAATGAACCGCTCGCACCGTCTCCAAAAGACGGGCCCGTTTTACCGGTTTTACTAGGTGAGCCGAGAGTCCGACGGTTCGGAGGAGGCTCGGCTCTAAACGTTGTCCGAGCGGCGCGAGCAAGATGAGGCGTGCGCCTTGCAATCCGGGTTGCGCGTGGATCTCATGCGCCAAAGCAAGGGCATCTAGATCGGGCAATAAAAGATCCAGCAACGCGACATCAAACGGACGGCCGACATTCACCGCCTCTTGCAATAATCTCAACGCCTCAACACCGGTTCCCGCCGCTACACCCTCGGCACCCGCTACCGTGAGTTCGTGAATCACCGCCTCGCGAGTATTAGGATGGTCGTCCACGACCAGCACCCGCAAAGGCATGGGGGCCAGCGGCGGTGGAGTCGGGAGGGTGTCCGTGGCGAGTGGGAAGCGGATGGAAAACCAAAAGGTCGATCCAGTTCCTTTGCCGCTTTCAAAACCCAACCGCCCGCCCATGCGCTCGACCAGCTGCCGACTAATCGCAAGGCCCAGACCGGTGCCTCCAAACTGGCGCGTGGTCGATTCATCGGCTTGAGTGAACGCCTCAAAAATTTTCGCCCGTGCCTCTTCCGGAATTCCAATGCCAGAATCCTCGACCAGGAATTTAATCTCCAACCCCAATTCCGTCACGTCGACAAAAACGACCCGCAATTGCACTTCGCCCTGGGATGTAAACTTAATTGCGTTCCCTAATAGATTCGTGAGCACCTGCCGAATACGCCCAGAATCGCCCCGAACCCGTTCTGGCAACCGTTCGTCGATCCAATCAGAAAATTCCACACCTTTGCTAAAGGCCTTTTCGGCTAGCAACTCGACCGTGTCCTCGACCATTTCGCGCAGGTCAAATTCCACCGCCGCGACATTCATCTTGCCGGACTCAAGTTTTGAAAAATCGAGGATATCATCAATAATTGTCAACAACGCTTCCGCGGAAGTCTTCACCGTTTCGGCATAGTCGCGTTGTTCACTCGTGAGCGAGGTATCCAGCAAGAGGCGGGTCATCGAGATCACCCCATTCATCGGCGTCCGGATCTCATGACTCATATTAGCGACGAAAAGCGACTTCGTCCGCGCACTGGCAAGGGCCGCATCGCGGGCATCGGCAAGGCCCTGTTCAAAACGTTTCCGCAGCGTGATATCTTCGACGGTGCCTTCGTAATACTCCAGCGTCCCATCCGGTAACCGCACCGCACGGGCACTTTCCGTGATCCAAATAATATCTCCGTTCTTCTTACGAACCCGACTCTCAAAATGCTCCACAATCCCCTGCTCCGCCATGCGCCGGGCAAACTCTCGGCGGCGTCCCTCGTCCACGTAGAGTTGGTGCGCAATGTCCGTGAAGTTTTGCTTCAACTCCTCCACCGAATCAAACCCATAGATCTTGGCCAACGCCGGATTGGCCGAGAGATACCGGCCGGCGGGTGTCGTCTGGAAAATGCCATCGACCGCGTTCCACACAATGCTCCGGAATTTCGCTTCGGCACGTTCCGCATTCTCTTGGGCGACCTTTAGCGCCGTAATATCCCTGGAAAGTCCGAACGTGCCGATGATTTGCCCGGCCGAGTTCCGCAACGGCAGTTTGCTGGTTAAGGCCCACGAAACCGTTCCGTCGGCCAGGGTTTCCTTCTCGGTCTTCCCCATAATGGGTTCGCCCGTGGCAATAATTTCTCGCTCGTCCTCCAGCGCGGAATCCGCGTGTTCCGCCTGAAATAATTGGTGATCCGTCTTTCCAATCAGCGCCGCCGGATCCTCCAAATGCGCCTTCAACGCAAACGCTCGACTCGCCCGCAGGATGTGACTTTCCCGATCCTTGAAATAAATCACATCGGGCGCATTGGCGAGCAAGGCTCGCAGCAGCTCTCTTTCTTGCGCCAAATCTGCTTGGGTCTGCCGCTCCAACGTCACGTCCCAGAAACTCCCTTGGGTGCCCACCGTCTGACCGGACGCATCCAGCAAGGGCGTCTTAATCACCTCGAAATAATGCGTCACTCCGTCCGGCGTCACATTTGCTTCCGTCGCTCGGTAGGTCTGGCCCGATTCAATGGTTCGGCGATCATCGGCCTGAAATTTCGCCGCCTGTTCGCGTGGAAAGAGATCAAAGTCGGTCTGGTAAAGAATCTCCGGGCGCGACCGCCCAATGGTTCGGCAGAACTGCTCATTCACGAACGTAAAGCGCCCACTCAGGTCTTTACGGAAAATATTCTGCGGTAATGATTCAACTAACCCCTGATAATAGGCCTCCGTGTGTCGCAAGGCTTCTGCGGTTCGGCGATGCTCCGCCGCGGTGTGCTGGAGGGTCATGGTGCGACGATCCAATTCTGACCGGACTCCCACCTGATGACCGACCGTCTGGAGGCCCGCCCGTTGTCGTGTCGTCAGCCGACGCGGCACCCGGTCCAAGACGGCAATCACTCCCAAAATCAGCCCATGCTGCGAACGAATGGGCCACCCGCTAAACCAGCGCAATCCGACCGCGATCCCATCGTCCGGTTCGCGCATTTCGACCCAATCCCCAGCGAGCCAGGCCCGATGGCACAGGGCTGAGGCCACGGCCGCTTCCGCGGCAATGAGGCCGAATTGGCCTTCCACCCGCAGACCCTCGGGGCCTTCGAGCATAATAATCGCCGCGGGCACAAAACACGCTTGCGATGCCAACGACGCCAAAGCGTCCAACGGTCCACCCACAATCACGCCGGTAGAATTTTCAGCCACGAGCGAAGGTTAAACTCAAAAAACGGCCCTTGTCAGTCGCGAGTCGCTACTTGTGGGTTCCTGACTTGTGATTCGCCACCCCGCTCTTACTTCTTCAGCCATGGCACGTATCACCATCCTCCCGGCCAACGCCTCGGCAGAAGTCACCAACGGGGAACTCCTCCTCGAAGCGGGCGAACTCGCCGGCGTCGAAATGGAAGCCGGCTGCTTTAACTGCTCGTGCGGCACCTGCGTGGCGCAAGTCGTGAGCGGGATGGAAAATCTGAGTCTCGCCACCGATGAAGAACTCGATGTCCTCGATCAGTGGAACAAAGACCCGGAAAAATACCGCCTGACCTGCTGCGTCAAATTGCTCCACGGAGAAGTCACGCTGAAAACCGCTCATTGATTCCTCCCGACCGCGCCCGCGAATGAGCGGACCGTCTCATCGTCGGCTTTTAGCTTTTTCGTATTCTTCGCGAGCTTTGGGCATCAGTGCCTTCAGGTCGGCAATGCGCGAACTATGGCTGGGATGGGTGCTCATGAACTCCGGTGGCTGCCCGCCGCCCGACTGAGCCATCCGTTCCCAAAACGCGATGGCTTCCTCAGGATTATATCCCGCTCGGGCAGAATAGAGCAGCCCGCGATCATCGGCCTGAGTTTCGTGTTCTCGACCGAAGGGCATTATCACCCCATACTTAGCCCCCAATCCCATCGCACCCATCACCATCCGTTGGTGTTCCGGAGTCATATCTCCCAACGCCACAGCCGAAGACGCTCCTTGAAGCACGGTGTTCCAAACCTCGGTTTTGAGCATCCGTTGCGAGCTGTGTCGCAAGATCGCATGGGCAATTTCATGACCCAACACGACGGCCAAGGCGTCATCGGTTTTAGTAATGGGAAGAATCCCGGTGTACACCACGATTTTTCCTCCAGGAAGACAAAACGCGTTGGCCTGCGGACTGTCGACCACGTTGACCTTCCAATCGAAGCTTGGTTCCACCCGTTTGACCACCTCAATCACCCGAGAGGCGACTCGAACGACCTGATCGACCGCGGGGCCGGACGTGAGCACCTGTTCCGTACGCAACACCTCTTGATAACTTTGGAGTCCCAACGCTGCGCCCTGATCATCGGTCAGTGCTCCGCGAATTCTTTTGCCCGTTTCCACGTCAACGACTGAGGGCGCGCTTAAGTATTTAAAAGCCGCGATGCCCAAGGCGACGAGGATCGGGAGCAGCACAAAATGCTTCCGCTGCCTCGGACCCGGCGGCGAGTTCTGGGAATCTTGAGAATCGTATTGCATACGTCGAACTGTGGACGGTGATGGGCCGGACTCAAGTCCCGCGATCATTTCGTCGAAATTGCGGGACTTGAGTGTCCTTCTGAAGGGTTTTAAGGAAGGACGAGTTCCCGGAGTCTGGTGCAATCTTCGTGACGTACCCGCGCCCGCCTCGAACCCATTGTTTCTTGGTCTTCGCTCCGAGTTTCTTGCAGACTCAGTCCATGCAAATATCGGTAGGCATTATTACGATTTCAGATCGAGCGAGTCGCGGCGAATATGACGATCTCGGAGGACCCGCCGTTCGGGCGGCCGTAGTCGCCTATGGGTGGAAGGTGGTCGCCGAATGTATTGTGCCGGACGATCAAACCGCGATTCAACGCGCGGTCCGGGGGCAAATTAACCAAGGCGCGCAGTTAGTTCTCACCACCGGCGGCACGGGCGTAGCTCATCGCGATGTCACCCCGGAAGCCGTCCGAGCGATCGCGGACAAGGAGCTTCCTGGGTTTGGCGAAGTCATGCGCCTGAAATCGTTGGCGCTAACTCCCAACGCGATCCTGTCGCGAAGTTTAGCTGCCAGTGTGGGTGCGACCTTGGTCGTGTGTCTCCCCGGCAAGCCCCAAGGCGCCGTGGATTGCCTCGGCTTCGTGGTCGAAGCCATCCCGCATTGCCTCAAAGTGCTCCAAGAACTTCCGACGAGTTGTTAGGAACCTCTTCATTTCCCTGGCGCTTGATCGAGCAGTAGCGGCCAGAGCGGTTCGAGATCGGAGTCTTTTAGGCCCATCTCGCAAATGATCCTCCAACCGACCAGATCGATGCTTTGAGTAAGCCAGACCCAGGCTTCTTCGGGTTCTCCCAACCGAGCACTGTAGCAAGCGAGATTGAAATAGAGGATCGCCGATTTTGGAAACCGAGGGATCGCTTCCAGCAACAGCGAGCGAGCAAATTCTACCCCACCCGTGGGCCGACGTCGAGCGGCGTACGATCGGTGAATCCACCCCGCTTCAGAGTCCGGGTGCAATTCCACGGCTTGCTCAGCGATGGCAAACGCGGCGTCCCACTGGCCCAACTCCGAGAACAAACGCCATTGGATTTCCAAGCCATCCGCGCCGTTACGAAGTTCCGGAGCGATTTCCGCCAATTCCGCTCGCGCTTCTTCGAGCAGGCCGAGTTCAAGCCAACCTTCGGCGGCGCGGAGGCGCTGGAGATTTTGCCAAGGTTCTGGAACCGGAGATGACACGGACACGATTTTGCCGATGAGCCGCCCCAGCGCAAGCACTCCGACCCGGGCGGTTTCACTTTCCCGGCTAAATGAAACGATACCGTTCGTCGCCAGGAAAAGCGTTGGGTAAATGCCGAACCTCACGAACCTCACCGTCTTGAAGCAACACTTCAACGATGTCAAATCGCCACTTCACATCGCGGGTTTTTAGGCGTCGGAGATAGGCCATCGCGGTTTTGCTCAGCAAAAGGCGCTTCTTCGCATCGACCGCGTCGGCTGGGCGCACCCAGTCATGGCGAGATCGGGTTTTCACCTCCACAAACGCCAAGCAATCACCGTCTCGAAAGACCAAATCAATTTCACCGCGTCCGGCTCGGGGATCGCGGAAATTGGCGACCAAAAACTTCAGGCCCGTCTCTTCCAAAGAAGCTTTCGCGGCCGCCTCACCGATCCGCCCCCGCCGAAGGTGCTCCGGTTCGGTCGCCCCGTCCCGGCGACGCCGCCGCCACCAGCGTGGCAACCATGGGCGCCAATTCACGATCATTGAAACAGATCCCGTTGGCGCGACGGAGGAGACTGAATCGGAGGTGGACGGAGCGGCGCAAAACTTCGTCGATGCAGCGGACACGGTCCGTGAATCGCAATCGCGGCCAAGTGTTCCGCTGTGGGATAGCCCTTATGCCGGGCAAACCCGAACTGAGGCCATTGCCGATCCGCCTCCACCATAAGGCGATCACGCGTCACCTTTGCGAGTACGCTCGCCGCGGCGATCGAGTAACTGCGGCCATCTCCTTGGACCAGCGCGGTTTGGGGCAAAATCAGGGATTTTACTCGCAAGCCATCGACTAAAACGTGTTGGGGTGGTGGCTGGAGTTGGCTCAACGCCTGGTTCATCGCTCGATGGGTCGCCTGCAAAATATTGATGGAGTCGATCACCGCAGGCTCAACGAGGGCGAGGGCAAAACGGATTTCACAATCCGCGGTAAGTCGCGTAAAAAAAACTTCCCGTTGAGCGGGAGACAGCTGTTTGGAATCATTCAAGCCCGCCAATTCAGCGGGGATACCGGCACGATACCAAGCGGCGGGTAAAATGACCGCCGCCGCCACGACGGGTCCGGCTAAGGGTCCTCGACCGGCCTCATCTACGCCAGCCAAAACGGGGAGCCCACGCCCCGCATGAGCGCGCTCCTCAAAAAACAGATCTCGCAATTGAATCACGCTGTTTCATGTTTTTTCTGCCTAGAACTCGTTCTAGACTACTTTTTGCGATTTGTCACTGCCCTTCGGAGGGGTTTGGGGAATTAGTTGTTTAACCTACCTAAGGTGCTCATCTTTCGTGGTCGTTGAAACTCTCCGTTAAAAGTGACTACGCCGCCCGCGCGGTACTGTCTTTGGCTCGCCGGTATCCCACTGGGAAGTCCATTCGTGCCGACGAGATTGCCAGTGAAAATGGGATCCCCCCGAGTTATCTCACCCAAATCCTCATTGAACTCAAGGCGCAAGAAATTGTAAAGAGCACGCGAGGCAAGTTGGGCGGATACCTATTGGCTCGCCCGCCGGCGACCATTTCCTTGGCGGACGTCTTGCATAGCGCGTACGGACCCCTGCTCGACACCCCGGCGTTCACGGATTCGCGCTGTCCTACCGAACTCAAGAACGCTTGGCGGGAACTCCAAAGGGCAATCGAAACCGCGGCGGGTGAAATCACGTTCCAACAGTTGGTGGAAACAGGCGGCGAACGGGACCGAATGTTCTACATTTGAATCGCCCATAGAAATCCCAATCCGAGGCTCATCGAATGGATTCCCTTTAATGGATTCCCTCTTCATCCCACCGGCTTCGTCGTCCATCTTTCCAACCATGTCCGTGCGCCCCGCTAGTTCCCATCTGAAAGACCTCGATTACTCGGTCGTGCAACAGTGCATGCACTGCGGTCTTTGCCTCCCGACGTGCCCAACCTACGACGCGACCAAGCTCGAACGGAACTCGCCTCGCGGTCGGATCGCGCTCATGCGCGCGATCGCCGATGATCGCCTGGAAGCAACCAAGACCTTCGCGGAAGAAATGTATTTTTGTCTCGGCTGTTTGGCGTGCATGACGGCTTGTCCGGCCGGCGTCAATTACGCCGAACTTTTTGAACACGCCCGAGCGGAAGCCGAGGCGTCGGGGGTGTTAAAATCACCGAAACGCAACGTGATCCGTGCCTTTACCTTGAACTGGTTGTTCATGGATTTGAATCGGCTCCAGCTCGTCGGTAGAGGGTTGCGACTCTGGCAACAACTCGGGTTCGAGAAACTCGTGCGGCATTCCGGCATCTTGCGGTTGTTCCCCCAGCGTTTGCGCGAATTGGAGGCCATGACCCCCATCATTCGGGACCGATTTTCTGCGGATTTAATCGAACCGGTGACGGCACCCGCAGGCACCGCCAAGCACCGTGTGGCGATGCTCGTAGGCTGTGCCCAAGATCTGATTTTTAGCGATGTGAATTTGGACACCGTAGAAGTGTTGGCCTGGAACGGCTGTGAAGTTCATACCCCGACCGATCAGCACTGCTGCGGTTCATTGCACGCGCACAATGGCGAATGGGAACTCGCGCAGCGGTTGGCGCGGAAAAATATCGATCAATTTCCGCCGGACCGCTTCGACGCCATCATCAGCAACGCCGGGGGCTGCGGTTCGCACCTAAGGCACTACGCCAAGTTGCTCGCGGACGATCCGATTTACCGAACTCGGGCTGAAGCCTGGGATCACAAGGTCCAAGACATTCACGAATGGCTGGCGAAAATAGGGATCGTAGCTCCGGGGGCAGATCAGCCGACCCAAAAGGTCACCTACCATGAGAGTTGTCATTTGTGTCATGGCCAAAAGGTCAGCCTTCAGCCGCGGCAAATTCTTAAAACAATTCCGGGCGTGCAGTTAGTCGAATTGACCGAAGCGAGCTGGTGTTGCGGAAGCGCTGGAATCTATAATCTCACCCAACCGGAGATGGCCGGCCAATTGCTCGAACGAAAAATTGATCACATCCTCAATACCGGCGCCGCCGTAGTCGCTACAGGTAATCCTGGATGTCTCTTACAAGTGATTAATGGCCTGAAAGCCCGCGGCATCGGTATTCGCGTCGCCCATCCCATCACGCTCTTAGCGGAAGCCTATCGACGAAGCGAAGGCCGACCGGTGGCGGGTGACCGGTGACCTAGAAAAGGCTTTGCCGATTAACCAACCTCCCCTCCTTTCCTCAAGATGTCTCCCTACTCCACTCGCTATTACGAAGGGTTGAAAGAAGATTCTGCCGCGTCAGCTCGCGCCGTGGTGCCGCTCATCTTGCGACTCTTTCCCGCTCGCACGGTAATTGATGTCGGATGCGGTTCCGGCACCTGGACCCAGGCGTACGCCGAGGCCGGCTGCGATGTCCTGGGCGTCGATGGACAGGTGGTTCAACCGGAACAATTACTCATCCCAGCCGACCGCTTTCAACGTCGGAATTTGAACGAAGCGTTTACCGTTGATCGTCGTTTCGATTTGGTGAATTGCCTGGAAGTAGCCGAGCATCTCGATCCGGTGCGCGGGCCCTCTTTCGCGGCCGACTTAGGTCGGCTCGCGGATGTCGTCGCCTTCTCGGCGGCCGTTCCGGGCCAAGGCGGAACCCATCATGTGAACGAGCAGTGGCCCAGCTATTGGATTCCTCACTTTCGAGCCGCGGGCTTTGTCCCCTTGGACTGTCTTCGCTGGCAGATATGGGACGATCCGCGAGTGGCTTGGTGGTATGTCCAAAACCTCTTTGCATTCGTTAAAGAATCACGCTTGGCCGAGTTTCAAACGGCCCGGGCCGCCACCCGAGAGTGGCCCACAGATGTGGTTCATCCTCGGGCCTACGTTCGAGCGACGGTCCCAGCCCAGATGAGCCCACGGATGTTGAAGGAAGTTATTAAAGCATTGCCCTATTTCCCAGGGAAAGTGCGTGAACACTTCAAACATTGATTCTAATTTCCCTTCCGCACGCCCAGTTCGTTTTGCAAATCGTCAACCGTCCAAGGGCGGTTCTGGCACGCGAGGCGATCCGCCGCCGCGCCGTGTTCCCAAACCCCAAAGCACACACATTTTTCGACCGGAAGCCGCCGCGCCAGTAACCCTCCCAAGAAACCCGACAACACATCCCCGGCCCCACCCTGCGCCAGTTCGGCATTGCCCGTGGGATTGATCCAAAACCCTCCCGGTCCAGCAATGAGCGT
>JAYVTS010000458.1:0-11701 GCA_043788645.1 Verrucomicrobiota bacterium | reverse complement strand
ACCAAGACAAAAGAACATTCGGATTGGGCGTTTTTATTGGGATCGCCGGTCGGATCGCCGGCCGCGGTGTCTTGATAGGGATCATTGACCCTCGCCACCGACACAACGCCGCAATCTGTGGAAATCGACCCCAGGTTCCCCCCAGCGTTTATCGATACGGGAGTTGTAAGATTGCAACCAAAATCGCTGGTCAGATTAATTGTGTCACTGGGAGCGTTGACATATACTCCGATCAAGCAGTTCATGAAAGTTGAACCGCTGATGGTCGGAGTCAGGTGTACTCCCTCGCTCTCATCTTCTTGAATTCCCCGTTGGGCCCACCGGATGCGGGAATTTTGGATAGTCGTTGTATTGGGTTCATAATACATTCTTATCGCGGGAATCGCCGTGTAGTTGGGTGTGCCTGAGCTTCCAGTAATTCTTATTCCATAGGCGTTGTCGTCGACGGAGGTAAAGGTGGCTGGAGCCCCACTCGACGGGAAAGATACTGGCCCGCTCAAAAGCAGCGATGCGTTCGTTGCGTATTTGACACAAGTGTCTGCGGCAAAGGTTGCTGTTCCTGGCCCGACGTAAAAGGTATTCGAGATTACGTAGGTCCAAGATGCGCCAAAATTGAAATAGCTCGCACTCCCGGTCAGTACGGTATAGTCGAGGCATAGCCCATTCGGGTTATAGATCTGACTGGTAAGCTCAATTTCACCGGTGGATGGTAGGGAAAAGTGGGTTGGCGGCAGTTGGCGGTGTGCTGCGATTGAAACTTCGTTGGTTGCAAGAAGCTCTTCTAAAAGTGCTTTGTGCTGACCGTGGACGGCTTGCGCACCACCATTTTCCGTAAGTTCGATGAGGGGCAAAGACTCTGCCCAGCCCGTCTCACTCCAATAGTGGAGGCCGGCGCTGAGTTCAGTGTACTGTCGTGGGACGCTCGTGGTAGCACCCGTCGCTGCGTCAATGGATGGTTTCGATGTGGCCCAGGTTCTCCAATAGGGCCCCCGCTCAACGACCGTGGGTTGCGAATCAATGTTGGAGCTTTGAATGTCTGCCGCTCGGGCCGAAACACTGTTGTCAAGACCAAGCCACAGGTTGAGCCATAGAAAAACGGTGAATTTCGTTTCCATCGAGCCGAGTCCTACGCGCATTCCCAAAATGCGTCAATAGGGAAACGCCCGTGACTCAGACTCACTATGGAGTCGGTCTGGGTTCCATTCGCTTCAGCGCAGTGGTTGTTCTCTCGCGGGACACACTCGGCAAAGCCGCATTGATCCTGACGAGCCGAAAAAAAAGCAAACGCGACGCTACCACGCCTCGGTCATTGGCCGTGAATTTTTAGGCGACTGAGGCGATTCACCGGTGTAGAGTTAGGCTCCGTAGCAGACTGAAACCCCTATCAAAATGAATGAACTGTTTCAAAAATTCGTGGACCAAATCGGGACGTTCTCACCGCACCTCCTCGGTGCGTTGCTCGTCTTGGTCGTTGGTTGGATGCTGGTATTCCTGTTCTTCATCCCGCCTGTACTCGAAGCCCTCGGTATGCAGGCGCTGTTGGAACCCGTGAACTCGATGCTCACCAAGTTCCTCGGCTTCCTTCCCAACTTGATCGGTGCCGGGGTTACGATTCTGGTCGGCTGGTTCGTCGCCCGAATCGTCCAACGAATCGTTTCCAGCCTCCTCGCCAGCGCCGGAGTGGATGGTCTCGCAGATCGCTGGGGCTTGGGCAGTGCGCTCGGCAAACAGAAATTCTCCCAAATCATCGGGCTCGTCTTGTACTGCCTGATCTTAACGCCCGTCGTCATCGGTGGGTTGGATCAATTGAAGATGGAAGCCATTACCCGACCGGCCTCAGAGATGCTGGGTCGGATCTTCAACCTCGTTCCACAACTCTTCGGCGCTGCCCTGATCATGATCATTGCCTGGGTCCTCGCGAAGGTCGTCGGCAGTTTGGTGACCAATCTCCTCGCAGGCCTGGGCTTCAACAATGTGATTGTAAAACTCGGGCTCGCTCGTCAAGCCGTCGAGGGTAAACGCGCACCGGCAGCGGTGGTGGGCCTCGTCATCGGTCTCGCCATCCAACTCACGGCCGCCACGGCGGCAGCGGAAACGCTCGGACTCGACGGCGTCCGCCTCATTATCCAGGACTTCATTGGCTTTGCCGGCCACGTCGTTCTGGGGCTCATCCTGTTCGGACTTGGGCTCGCCCTGGCTCAGGTGGTGAGTAGCGCGGTGAGTGCTGCGGGGACTCCCAAATCACGACTCATTGCGGTGGTGGCAAAAATCGGTATCACCGTGATGGTCGGTGCCATGGCATTGCGGGCCACTGGTGTGGCGGATTCCATTGTCAATCTCGGCTTCGGCTCCTTGGTGATCGGCCTGGCCGCGGCGGGTGCTCTGGCGTTCGGTCTTGGGGGGCGTCGAGTGGCTAACGAATTGCTCGCCGCGTGGAAAACCAACTTCGACCGCCAATCCAAAGGCGGGAGCTAGACAAATTAGACCAAGACCCCATTCGGGAAGACAACTAGTCCCGCTCCGGCCTATGGCTCGGAGCGGGTCTCTCGGAACGACGCGTTAAACGAGTCGCGCGCTCACAGCGCAAAACAGGGCTTGCCCGAGATGATCTCGGGCAAGCCCTGTTCGATTGACGGCTACTTTTTCTTTGCCGGAGCCGCCTTCGCAGCAACCGCTTGCTTTTTCTTTTGGTCAACGGTGGTTGCTTTGACCTGCTTTTGCGTGGATTTTTTTTGGTTCGATTTCGGGGATTTGTCGCCCATAATTTTTTTGGTTAAATATACAGGTTGTCTGACCTGCGGCAGGAGATTATTACGGGCTTTAAGATCCTCATCCACCACCACCGGGTCAATATAAATGATGAAGGGAATCGAAATTCCTGAAAATGAAACCTGCGAAATCGCGTTTCATCAATACCCGCGGGCATTTTCTAAGGATTGGCTACTCACCCAAGCGACCGAAATGGAGCACTTTCGCCGCCGATAAATCGAAAATAATTACCGAAACTCACCCGGGGCGACGCCTTTTTAGCGTCGCCCCATTCGTTCAAGCAATCACCGATCACGGCAACTTTTTCGTCAACCGATAGAAACGTTCCGGCGCCCCCGACACGGGTTGCAAAAGCTGCGTGAAGCCTCGGGTATTGATGATCGGATTGCCGAGTGACTCCCAAGTCTGCAAATCCGTCGTGGTCTGCAACTGATAGGTGCCCGTTGAGATGGTAAACCGGTTCAGTTTCGTGGCGGGAGAACGATGGACCGAAGCTTCAGCGGCCGCGTCGGCGACCAATGGATTGAAGCCATATTGGAGTTCGAGATCGTCGGTCAAGCCGTCGCCATCCGTATCGGCCGAGTTCGGATTCAGGCCGCGGGTCACTTCAAACGCGTCGTCCACGTTATCGTGATCGGCATCCACGGCTGCCTTCACCGCGTAAATGGCAAACCCCCCCGCACTGATTGAAGTTGCGTGATCGAACCAAGCGGGCGGTTGCAGGAATTGGTCCCCTTCGCCCCACGCCACCACCGATCCATTTTGGAGCCGGGCGATCGAATGTCGGAAGCCGCCTGCGACCTCTACGACCGAGGTCAAGTTTGCCGGCGGCGTGGATTGGCCGACCGAATTATTCCCCCAGCACACCACTTGACCACTAGCCAATACGGCCAAGGAATGGAGATCACCCGCGGCCACCGCGATGACGTGAGCGAGATTGGCCGGAACCGTGGCTTGGCCGAAGCGGTTGTCGCCCCAGCTCACCACCGTGCCATCTTCCCGCAACGCCACCACATGACCGAAACCCGCCGAGACCACGCGAACGTTGGCGAGATTGGCCGGGACGCTGACTTGGCCGCGCAGATTGGAACCCCAAGCTGCCACCGTGCCGTTAGCCAGCAAAGCGACGCTAAAATCGTTGCCCGCCGAAATGGCTCGAACCGCGACCAAACCCGTCGGAACGGTGCTTTGGCCGACATCATTGCGACCCCACGCGAAGACTTGACCGTCGGCCCGCACCGCGAGGGAATGATGCCCGCCACCGGCTACCGCGGTGATCTGACTTAAGCCTGAGGGAACCGAGCATTGGCCGTCTTCGTTCAGACCCCAGCAAACCACCGTGCCATCAAATCGCAATCCAACTGTGTGCCAATCGCCCGCTCCAAATTGAACGATCCCCGTCACGTCATTTGGGACCGCCCGATTGCCAGCGTCCACGGCACCCCAAACGGTATTATTGCCAATGATCGCGCGGGGATCTCGTCCCGTCACTTCGGGTCCGACGGGCGGCACAATGCGGAAAAAACGCGTACCGGGAGCGGGATCGAAAAGGAGCTGGGTGAAGCCTTTCACGGGGGCTACTGGAGTGTTTAGATCTTCCCAATCAATCCCGTTAGTCGAGCCTTGCGGTTGATAATCGCCCCGCCCGAGCGTGAAGAAATCCAGTTCCACCGCTGGCCCGGCCTGGAGCCAACCGTCCGGCGCCTCCGTCCCCACCAAAGGATCAAAGCCCTCGGTAATCTCGGTGAGATCGAGTAACCCGTCGCCATCCGAATCGGGGTTCAACGGATCAGTTCCTAATCGAAGCTCATTCCCATCAAAAAGTCCGTCGCCATCGGTGTCGCGCTGATTGATCGCCAAACCCAACGGTGTTTCAAACAGATCGCTCAAATTGTCGCAATCGCTGTCCGGTGGACTGACCAACGCGAGTAAATGAAAGAACCCCGAACTGATGCCGACCGCATTGGCGGTCGCATTGGTGAGGCTGGCCGGCAATTTTTTAACGACGTCCGATGAATCTATTGAGAGTGCGCCCTTGGCACCCAAGACCCTCACCTTACCCGCCGCCGTCACCACTGCGGTAAAACTATCGCCACCCGCAATCGCGATTACCTTATCCAAATCACCTGGAATCGTGCATTGTTGAGCGGAATTATCACCCCAACAAACCACGTCGCCGTTCCGCCGGACGGCCATCGTATGGCTATCGCCCGCGGCGATGAGAGCGACATTCGATAGGTTGGCGGGGACGGTGCTGCGACCTTGGTTGGTATTGCCCCAGCAAATCACCCGACCTTGCGCGGTCAACGCCGCGGAATGCGAACCACCGGCCGCGAGTTGCACAACGGTAGGTAGGCCCTTGGGCACCGTGCTTTGTTTGAAAGCGTTTGCCCCCCAAGCCACGACCTGCCCATTCGTGAGCAACGCCAGGCTATGAAAATATCCGGCTGCAATCGACTTCACACCCGTGAGGTTGGTCGGGACGTTGGTCTGACCAAAAGCATTGCTCCCCCACGCAACCACCGTCCCGTCGGCTCGCAGTGCCAGGGTATGTTCTAGCCCGGCGGCGATCCCCACCACGTTGGATAAACCAGCCGGAAGATTGAGCTGACCCAAGTCGTTGGCGCCCCACACGGAAACGGTCCCATTCGTGAGGAGAGCGACGGAATGCGCCCGGCCGCCCACGGCCTTGAGTACGATCGGATTGGTGAGTACAACCGGGACATCGGCTTGTTTGAAAGCGTTATTTCCCCAGCTCACCAACGCGCTGGCGGGTTGGGAAATCGCTACCTGCGGCGTGAGCGGCAATACTTGGACTGAAATCGGTGCGCCAATCTGGCTCGCAAGGGCTCGGAGGGGCACTACCGAATTGGTAATCTCTCCGGCTTCATTCGGACCGCTGTTGGTGACGAAACCGGTAATGTAGTCAATGGCGGCCGAGAGCCGGTAAAGTCCGGCATCGTTGGTCCCGACGTTATGGCGGACCAGATTTATTTTCGTCTGATCCGCTAACACGGCTCCGTCTTTGGACCACTGATAAGTGGCGAAACTTGGGTAGAGCGTAATGTTGGTCGTGGCCGTCGGCTCCGCCGGATCGGTCGGCGGCGGATCAATGGGGGTGATGACGATGTTGGTAAACGTGATGGAATTCGTGACGTTGACCGGGAGTAAGGTCAGGAGATCGTTCAGAAGATATTGCCGGGGCGGGACCGAGTTGAGGAAAAGCGGGAAAGACTTGGCGTCCCGCGGATCGGTCCCCGCGAAATACTCGACAAAATCGGAGAACCCGTCTTTATCGGTGTCGGTGACCGTGGGTGAGGAGCCGAGTTGAATTTCCAAATCATCGGGCAGACCGTCTTGGTCGGTATCGGTCCCGGGAAGCGGCAAGTTGGTGATCGAATTGGCCAAAACGGCGCCCGCAAAAAAGGCGGCAACGGCCAGAGCGACCCTTGGGTAGATCTGATAACTATTCATGAAAAACGTGATTTCTAAGCGCTTCGCGCGGCCTGAACGGGAGGGCAAGTCCGGCCTGAGCGAAGTGCCAGAACCGTGTTTGATAGCAACTGCAATGCCGACTTCCACTAGAATTAAATTCACCCCGCGCGAACTTGACTAGAAAGGAAGACCTCTCTAGCGCCATTCGGATTCAACCAAACACGGGACGTTGAGTAGCCGAATAGCCCGGATCGTTCCGACCCTTTCGTCGCGAGACGCCGCCGGTCGGACCCGCAGCCAGTCGTGGCAGAAAAGCGATGAACGGTCCGAGCTAGCGTTGTTGAAACACGTAGAGTGCCGCTGCGACCGCGCCGAGTAACAATAAGGTGACGAACGCTTTGAGGACGAACTTGCTCACTTTCCAAAACACCCACAAGGCCAGCAACGCCACCAGGAGTGCGCCGATGCCCACACCATAGAGGCGGGCATCGGGCGGAATTGCGAGGAGCAGCGGCATAATAATCGTCGGTCTACCTCACACCTCAAGCAATCACCGGCACGGCAGCGGCCACGGGCTGCTCTACTCTCCGCTTTTGGCGCAAAATTTCGGCCCCACTGCGCAACATTCGCTCCGTCACCTCCCAACCCAAACAGGCATCCGTAATGCTCATGCCATAACGCATTTCCGACAGAGGTTTGAGCGGTTGACTCCCTTCGAGAAGATGGCTCTCGATCATCACTCCGATCAACGAACTGCTGCCGACCACTCGTTGCGCCATCAAATTCTCCCAAACCTCTTCCTGACGTGCGTGCTGTTTGCCCGAATTGGCGTGCGAACAATCGACCATGAGCCCGTCCGGGAGCCCGGCCTTGCGCAAGTGCTCGCCGGCTTCGGCAATCGATGCCGCATCGTAATTCGTCCGCGCCCGCCCCCCTCGTAGCACCACATGACCATCTTCGTTCCCCACGGTTTGAACCACCGAGACACTTCCCAGTTCGTTGATTCCGAGGAAATGATGCGAATGGCGGGCCGAAAGCATGGCATCGAAGGCGATTTGCAACGAGCCATCTGTCCCGTTCTTGAAGCCCACGGGCATCGAAAGGCCACTGGCCATTTCGCGATGCGTTTGGCTCTCCGTCGTGCGGGCTCCGATGGCCGCCCAGGTCACCAAATCCGCGAGATATTGTGGGACGACGGGATCGAGAAATTCGGTGCCCGTAGCCAACCCGATTTCATTGACCGCCAACAATAGTCGGCGGGCGACTCGCAGGCCGGTATCGACATCGTACGAACCGTCCAAGAGCGGATCATTAATCAAACCTTTCCAACCGATCGTGGTGCGAGGTTTCTCGAAATAGACACGCATGACCAGTTGGATTTGATCAGAAATCGCCGGTTGCAATGCGGCGAGTCGATGGGCGTATTCCAGAGCCGCGTTGGGATCATGGATTGAACAGGGTCCAACCACGACCAAGAGGCGGGGATCTTTGCGGCGGAGAATGGCCCGCACGGCGGCCCGACCCGCCACGACCGTTTCATTGGCGCGTTCCGACGTGGGTAGCGCCGCTTTTAATTCGCGGGGCGACAGCAATTGCCGGTTGCTCACGACGCGGAGGTCGCTCGTACGTTGCATCAGGCGGACATCCTAGCTCCCTCATCGCACTCCGAGCAACCCCGAGCCCAGGTGAACGACTAATACAATTCCGCACGCACTTTCCCGCGGCTGTCGACCAAATACTTCCCGTCCCGAACAAGCTTCGGCAACCAAAGATTCAGCCAAAACGCGTGAAACCAACCCATATTTCGGTATTGTCCCGCGAATCGAACCTCAATTTTCTTTCGAATCGCCGGGTAATGTTTGGAGGGAACCGAAGGGTAAAGATGATGCGCCGTATGCGCCGAGAAATTGGAATGAAGGAAATCGACAAACCCTGGAACGTTAACATCCATGGACGACGCAACTTCGTCGAGTTCATCGGTCTGAGGCCGAAGGAAATGGTTCGATTGAATATAGTAGGAAACGGTCATGGCCGCCGCGAGCAGCGGTAAGGCAACTCCCAAACCAAAAACCAAAGGTCCCAGCAACCAACCCATCCCCACGTACAAAAGGATGGCCACCCCGAGGGAGACGACATCGTAACGTTTCTTCGCATCCGCTAAAGTCTTCTTACCGTAAAGGATACGCCAAACCCGGAGCCCCACGTATTGCAGGGAAAAGCCGAGTTGATTCGCCCACCGGTAGAGTGGGTAAGAGACTAAGCCGTTCAGTTTTTCTTCTTCGCGCAACAAACGGTCAGAATCTTTGCTTGTGTTGGCGTATCGATGGTGGAACGCGTTATGCCATCGCATCCAGAGGTAGTACGGAATAAAGAGACTCATCGTCAGCGAAAAAAACGTCACGAGGCGCGTCCATTTTTCACCCTTTACAACGCTGCCATGAGAAACGTCGTGCCCGATGAAGCCTAGCCCAGCCACCACCAGAGCTCCGGTGATCAGGCCGACGCCGATCGCCCCGACCAAGCCCGCGACACCACCTTGAAGGACCAAGAATTGAATCAAAAATACCGCCCCGCCCCATAAACTCCAAAGGAAGAATAACTTCGCCAACTCCGCGGGACTCTTGGCATACCAGGCGCTGGGAATTGCCAACGCCTCCAGATGTTTTCGGCTCATAAATAACGAATTCTTTCACTTAAGGACGTTAACTATTTTGAAGCAGCTCGAACCCACTAGAATTTCGGGATTCCAGACCTTCAACCCCCGGAGCGTAAGCTCGGCGGGCGCGAAGTGAACGAAAGATGTTTCCTAACCGAGGTGTTTTTTTGTCGGACCCAGGGCGATCACAAAAATTGCGCCGCACTCGCCAAGAAAGGAGTGTGTCACGGAAGGGATCTACCAAAAAATTCGACCCTAGTACATTCCACGGTTTAAAGCCCTCGTGCGTTTGATTTCCATTCATCAGAAATTCGTGGAGCATCAGGCTCAGCTGGAAACGGTCATGGGTGAACCCTTGACGGTGAGCGGACTCTGTGGGTCACTCCGTATTTTTCAGCGCGTCAAAGGCCACCGTCATTCGATTGATGACGCGACGACGGCTTGGTATGCCTTACAGAAAAGCCCGCCGGTCTCCAAGGCGCTTGATTTAGGGAGTGGTGTGGGAACGGTGGGGCTGGCCGTGCTCTGGGGCTCTTCCGAACAAACCACGCTGACGTGTATTGAAGCCCAAGAGGTTAGTTTCACGTTGTTGCGGGCGAATATTGAGTGCAACGGGTTGCGCGATCGGGTTTCGGTGCATCACGCCGATTTACGAGAACTGAATCTCCCAGAGAAGTTTCCCCTGATCACCGGAAGCCCGCCCTATTTTCCGGTGCATACTGGGGTGATACCCGCAGATCGGCAAAAGGCCTACGCTCGTTTTGAATTACGGGGAGACGTCGGAGATTACGCGAAGGCGGCTAAACGGCATCTCGCTGAGGAGGGTGTCTTTGTGTATTGTTTTCCCTATCGACAAAAACGTCGCGGACTTCAACGGGTGACTGAAGCCGGACTGAAAATCGTAATGGTGCGAGAGGTCATTCCCCGCTTGGGCAAAGAACCTTTGTTTTCACTCTATGTCGCGCGTTTGACGGGGAGCGGGCCGTGCGTCGAAGAACCCCCTTTGATCGTGCGCGACGGTGCGGGGAATCTGACCCCCGAAATGCTGGCAATTCGTCGCTCACGCGGCTTCGGACCCGAAGGGTGCAATTTCCTCGAATGATCCGGGAAACCACCGCCAGGGAGTCTTCCAACCAAACGCAGTTCGTGACATCCGCTTTTCTCCCTAGTCTCACCGTGGGTATTGTGAAAAGTATTATCTCAAGCCAACGGTCGTTCCAATCGAGGGCTCCGTCTCGGTGTCAGACTCGAACGTGCCGCAATCGCGGTCGCCGCAGCTTCACGCTGGTCGAGCTGCTCACTGTGGTTGCCGCAGTCGGGATTTTAGCGGGCCTAATCCTGGCCGCGACTTCCGGGTCCAGATTCCGTTCTCAGGTGGCTGTCTGTACAAACAACGACCGCCAATGGGGTATCGCCATTGGCCTCTACGCTTCGGATGACAGCCACGGGCGGTTGCCATCCTACCCGTTGCCGGCCGACAAGATGACCACCTATCGGCAACTGGAGCCATGGTTTGTGCCGTACGAGATCGTCACCAACATGGCGGTCCACGGCGTCACCGTTCCCATGTGGTTTTGTCCGACTCGGCCGGAGAAATTCCAGATTCATCGCGATAATTTCCAGCACCTGCGGGAGCGGGAGCTCGTTTCATCGGCTGACTTGGTGGACGAATTCTGGAACATACAAAAATCCCTTTTCGTTTTCCCCGACCTCTTCTGGTGGGTTCCGCGAAAGCTGGGTACCTCGTCGTTGGAATGGCCCGATCCCCAGCTGCTCGTCACCCGGACGTCCGATCCTTGGCCGCGCCGCATGGACGATCCGACCTTTTCCCGCCAACCCTTCTTGAGCGATTGGATAATCGGTGCATGGGATGTAGCGAGGAACACCGGGCAGGTCCCGACTGAATACGGCGGACACGCTTGGAGCGGTGCAATAAAAAACAGTAATTCAGCGTATGCGGACGGTCACGTCGAAACCCGGCCCAAGTCCCAATTGCAATGGCAGGCGAAAGGTCCGGGAAACAACGTATACGTCTATTAACCATAAAAAACGCGCAAAGAAGAAAAAGAGGTCAGTGATGGGGACGGGGTCACGGCGAGTGAAGCGCCCTAAATGGCTCACCGTGGAGCGGGGATTCTACTAGGCGCTGGCGGAGGACAAAGCCATCACCATTGTCCGCCAAGGTGACGCCGAGCTGAACGGTGACACCATGCTGGTCCGGCGCGCCGTCAGCAACTTGCTCGCCAACGTCTTCCAGCATAGTCCCGCGGGCGGGCGCGGGAACGGCTTTACAACAACCCTCTGTGCCACCGACTAGTGGAACGCCATGAATGCTGTTTATTGGGGCTCTATGGGTGTCGTCGCCATCTTGGTAACCATGGCGTTCGTCACACGGTTTTGGGGATATTCCCGGGACCGCCAAAGGCGGCGTAAGAACTACGGCCGAGTTGTCGCCAAGGCCCGACGGCCGTTCGTGATGCTCAACGTGCGGGCATACCGCAATGAAGTGGCTGCGGACAGCCGTGGCCGGGTGCTCAGTCTTGACCACCCCAAATGGGGTAAGACCTGACTTCGCCCGCTTCATCATTTCTGCACCGGCCCCGAAACAATTCGCCGAGAGTCTCTCCGGGCTGATCGAGCGGGTCACGTTCTTCAAGGACGAAACCGGCTTTGCGGTCCTCAAGATCAAGGTCAAAGGCTTGATTTGACAATCCAGCCGTCCCTTTAAAGATCCCGCGGATTTTGCAAAAATTGGCCCGCACATGAAAGTCATTGCCGTCAACGGTCGGCGCTTTGAAACCCAACGACTCGCCGACGGTGTGAAGGCGACTTCCGATGGGA
>JAYVTS010000457.1:0-20180 GCA_043788645.1 Verrucomicrobiota bacterium | reverse complement strand
CTGTACGGGGCCGACGTTAAGCGAGGCGGTTCCTTCGCACAATCCGCGTTAATGGCTCGTCGATTGATCGAGCGCGGGGTCCGCGTCGTGCAAATCCTGCACCGGGGCTGGGATCAACACGACAACTTGCCCACCGCGCTCCGCAATCAGTGTCGCGATACCGATCAACCCACTGCTGCGCTGATGCGTGATCTCAGACAACGCGGTCTATTGGACGATACCTTAGTGGTTTGGGGTGGGGAATTTGGGCGTACCGCCTATTCCCAAGGCAAGCTTACGGCCGACAATTACGGCCGCGATCATCACCCACGAAATTTCTGTGTGTGGCTGGCCGGTGGCGGGGTCAAGCCCGGCATCGTCTACGGGACCACCGATGATTACAGCTATAACATTGTCGAAAACCCGGTTCATGTGAATGACCTCAACGCCACGATTTTGCACTGTCTCGGGATTGATCACCGGCGCTTCACCTTCCGTTTTCAAGGGCTGGATCAACGCCTAACCGGTGTGGAAGAAGCTCAAGTGGTGCACGGGGTTTTGGCTTAGCCCTACTTCGCGGGTATCTCGTTCAGGGTATAATACGCCACCGGATGGAGCAGGTTGGCTCCGGCCCGATTTTTCACCCCGGGCAGTTTGAGTTCGTGAATGTGCCCTAACTGCCGCGCTAACACCAAACGCGCAGACCGACCATCCGGCGCGACCGTGATGGAACTGATTTCCGGCTTGGTTTGATCCACCTCGGGCGAACCGTATTCAGCACGGTATAAATAGGTATAAGTCTCGCAGGTATAGCTTTTGGGATTGCCGGCGGTCGCTGCGTCGACAGGTTCGGTGAAACTTAGCTCAAAACCCTCCGGCGTGACTCGCATCGTTTGAATCTCGAAGGGGGTTTTGCCACTCCATTCTAACCGCTGTAGAGCAAACGGTTGACCGCCTCGCGCACCCCAACCCCGATCCGTCCCGCCCACAAACAGTTTTCCGTCCACGGTGAGTTCGAGGCTCAAACAACCCGAAGCCAGTCCTTCGCGAAACGGGAAACAAGCGCCCTGATAGACGCCGTTTACCTGTTCGAGATCCACCCGCATCACGGTGCTCCAGGTCTGGTCACCGATGAATAATTGATTGGCAAAGGGCCCAAACTTTCCCGCAGAACCGTCGTTCTGAATGCCCGATGCACTCTGGCCCATTTTGTTATACGGAAACCCCACTGCGGGGGGATTGAACTGGGGAATTCGTTGCCGTTCAATCGCAATCCGGCTTCCTGATTGAGGCTCCACCGGCCGCGGCCCCATGTTGGGAGCCTGTTCATACCACCGATTGCCCGAAGGATTGCCGACAAAGGTTCCTGACTTGAGCGGTTTCAACCAGCAGGTGCCGTTCCACGGACCTTGGTTGTCTGTGTAGAACATGTCGCCCAAATGGTTGGTGGCCACGCCACCGGGAGATCGCACGCCACTGACGGAAGGAATCGCCTGGCCGTCCGGAGTAATGCGAAAGGCCCAACCGCGAAACTCGTTCTCACTCGTAAATGAACCGGTAAGGCAGAGGGTCACCCAGATATCTCCGTTGCGGTCCGGCTTGGATCCAAACGCGTACTCGTGATAATCACCGCCAATTCCCCACACGTCCGCAATCGTCTCAAAACGATCCGCCCGGCCGTCACCGTCCAAGTCCCGCAAGCGAGTGATTTCACCGCGCTGTGTAGCGATCCACGTCCCATCACCCACGGTGCTCAAACCGAGGACTTCATGGAGGCCTTGGGCAAATCGAGTGAAGCGGACATCCGCCCGAGTAGGCGCGGATTTCCAACCGCCGTCGACAAACCAGATTTCCCCCAATCGGGTGGACACCGCGAGACGATGGTCACCGAACTGTTGAATGGCTCCAGCTTCCAATACGATGCCTGGAGGAATCGGAATAGTGGTGAGTGGGTAATACTCGGCCTCGCGCTCAGCAAGAGACGCCGCGGTAGCGATAGTGCCGTGGGCTAAGACCAAGGACGCTATAAACCCTGGAATCCCGCACAGCGCGCGACCAGAAAAAGCAAAACGAAAAAAGGTTTTCATTGGAACAGGATCGGGTTGGAAGGCTGGTTTGGTCACGATTACCAGGTTAGTTCCAGTGTCAGTTCACCCGGCACGGGGACCAATACCCGCAATTCATCGGCGATGATGCGGGCTGCACCGGAATTGACCCTCATCACCATTCCGGAGGGTCCACCCACTTCAAATCGACCGTCCCCGAGGGATTTGATCGTTCCTTTGGCTGCTCGCAACCAGAGTTGACCCTGAACGGACCCGGTCGTTTGCAGCGTGCGGATGAAGGTTTGATCCAGAGGTCCAGGTCGAGGGACGATGGCTTCCACCACCGTGACGTCGCCGTGGCGGTAGCGAAAAATGGGGCGCCGACGGGGATCGAACTCATACCCCAGGAATTTCATCCCGGCGGCGCGCCCGCTTCCCGCCGGCCACGGAGAGTCTTCGGATGGAAGCACGGCCAAGGAGACTCCTGCTGGAAGGGCGATGCGATGATCCCCGAGAGGCGGCTCAAAACCCACCCCGCGATCCGTGGAGTGACGGGCAGCATCGATAAACGAACCTTGCCAAATGAGGGCGAGTCGGACGTCTTGAGCGTCAAACGCCAGATTAATATGTTCCGGATAGCCGACACCGATCGCGCGCGGGCCGCCGCCGTCGATAAAATTTCGATAGATGACGGGCTCGGTCCCGACGACAATTTCTTGTTGGCCGCGGATTAACCCAGCGGGGACCTCCGCCTGGGCGCCTTGTTGGAGCCAAGCCCAAAGCCCGCGGATCTGGGCCTGAGTTTCGCCGCCTGCCAGATCCCGATTCACCGCTTTACCATCGGGCCAAAAACTCGGCATCCGGGTGCCGGGCCGGAGGACCGATGGCTCGGGCAAATACCGTTGAAACCAATCCCATTGGAGACGTTCGGCCATGCGGTTCAAGGCGAGTGCAGGAATTCCGGTCGAACCGAACGTCGTAAATGTGTGGCACGCGATGCAGTTAAGCCCCTCGCGTCCGGCGAGTTTCCAACCGGTCTTGGCATCGAGCGACGTGACGACGGGCTCGACCAAGGTATTTGTTTTTCGATCTGCGGCGAGGAGGGCCGAAGCCAAGAGGTCGGCGTGATGAGGGCTCCAAGAGGGCATCCGAGTAGCCATATACGGCCGTACCTTATGGCGTTCTCGTAAGAGTTTACCCAGCCATTCGGGGCGCAGTTTGGCGCCCACTCCGGTCAATCGGGGTGGCAATCGGCCTTCCTCACCCAGGTCCGCTTCTCCAACGACGGAAAACCACTCGGATCGCCCGCCTCGTTCCGGACCACCGAGTCCGTCGCGCTCATGGCAAGCGAGACAATTGAGTTTAGTCAGTGTCAGTGCTGATTGCGCTGAAGCATTTAATGGCTGGGCTAATTCCGCTACTCGTCGAAGGGTTTTTTGAAGAGCTTGACGTTGGCCGCGCGAGAGCGTGTAGCGAGGAGCTCTGGCGGGAGGATGTTCCGCTAGGCACCCGGCATCCAAGTGGCGCCCGAGTTCGGCTAATGGCGGACCGTTGGGGCCAGCGCGGGATGGAATTCCCTGCGGAGCACCCACGGTATGGCACGCCACACAGTTCAATTTTGAGAACCATTCCCGGCCTGCTACGAGGTGCCCCGGTTCGACCTCAAAGGGCGCGCTACCGAGCGGCATAAGCGGCGCTCCGGCTCGCCGAAAGGCCGCGTTGGGGATGGGCTGTTTTGCAAACCCGGGTCCCGCCCAACCCATATGAAATTCCATTCCCCCGCCATCTTGAGTATAACGCAGTTCAAACGGATGAGCGCCCGCCTTTAACTCGATATGCCCTTCTTTACGGACCACTGCATGGTTACCATCGTTGTTCAGAACTTCGCGGCCGTCCACATAGATCCGAGACGCATCATCGGTCTCCGTCCAGAAAGTGTAATCACCCGTTTTTTCGGCCACAATTTGTCCGCGAAATTGCAATCCGAATTGTGAGTCCCGCTTCCGCACGTCCAAGGATGGCTGAGCCACTTCGCCGGTAGTCTTCGGCGTATGACCGGTGAAATCTGCTCGGCCACCGAAATCGCCTTCAAAGTATTCATATTCCAAGCCGGCGACCCATGCGGGAGTCGTACCTGGGGCCACGTCGGCCTGGGCTCGAAGAACGTAGATGGCGATGTTCAGTGCTTCATCGGCCGAGAGTCCGAGGGAGGGCATGCGACCCGTTGGCCGAAATTTCAAAGGGTCTTGGAGAAAAGCTGCTAAGTCACCGACCGTGTACTTCCGGGCCAAATCTCCGAGGGGCACGGAGTCGGCCCGAATCAGTTCGAAGCGATCAGGGGTCAACGTTCCCGGACGTTGTTCGGGCGCATGGCAGGCGACACAACCGATCGTGTGAAATAGTTTTTCTCCAGTCGCCTGTCGTCGAGGATCGCTGGCTGCGCCGGCGGTGGCTATTTCGGGCCGGAGGGAAACCAGGTAGTGAGTTAAATCCTCAGCCGCCTTTACCCGCTCCGCCACGGGGAGGGCATGGAGAAGATGGGGCATGGAGGTTCCCGGCTTCGACGCAGACGGATCGATAAGCCAGTTTCGGAGCCACTGAGCGGTTAGGGCGAGCCCCAAGTTTCCGAGGTTAGGACCTCGGTGAGAGTCCAATCGCAAGGCGACGGCGGGTACGGCGGAGTGGCACGCCACACAATTCATTTCGCCTAGCAAAACCTCACCGAAATCCACGCCGCTCGGTAAAACATAGGCGCTACGAACTCCTTCGGCCGCCCATCCCGCGCTAGGATTGCAGGTGGCCATGAGGAGTAGGCTCATGAGCGAATGCCTCCACGAAGAAATGGTTTGTAACCAGCGCAAAGAGAACGGAGACATGAGCTGAATCTCGACGGGTGTCTCTTTAAAAAGATTCAATTCGTTTCAAAATGATTTACATCCAAAAATTGCCTCGAAAAGCCTGGAACTTCCGTTCCAAACGGCGACGCGTGGTAAGGAATCCGCGTTACCTAGTGTCGTGATGTAACCACTCAATGTCCTTGGCGCCTGAGCTATTCGCCCGTGGGGCCATGCGCGAACTCTCAGGCACCGGTTTCTTCCGCTATTACTTCACTTTTACTTTGCTCAAATCTTCCCGCGACGGAGGCCATTTCAAGTCCAACCCTTCCAGCACTTCCACCACCTGCCGGGCAATGACCAAGTCACGATACCATTTTTTGTCGGCGGGCACCAGATGCCACCGCGCCGTTTTGGGTGAGCAGAGATTCAAGACGTCCTCGTACGCCTCCATAAACTCATCCCAACGTTCCCGCATCTTGAGGTCACCTGATTCAAATTTCCAGTTCTTTGTTTTGTCCTGAAGTCGTTCCACCAATCGTTCGGCCTGCACCTCTTTCGAGATATGAAGAAAGAATTTGACCAGAGTGTAGCCGTTTTCAGTCAGGTGTTGTTCAAAGGTGTTAATCTGCTCAAAGCGGCGTTTCCACACCTCTTTCGGCTTGAACCCGAGTACCCGGACGATTAAGACGTCTTCGTAATGGGAGCGATTGAACACGCCCAAATGGCCAAAATGCGGAATCACCTTATGGATTCGCCACAAATAGTCATGCCCCAATTCGTCGCTCGTGGGAGATTTGAAACTCACCACCTCCGTGCCCGCTGGATTCACGGCGTCCAACAGTGCCTTGGTCGCCCCGTCCTTGCCTGAACAATCCATGCCCTGGAGGACGACGATCACGGCTTTCTCCGTGTTCGCGTACAGCTTGGCTTGGAGTTCACCAATGCGTGCCTGGAGTTTCTTGGTCTCTTTGAACGCCACGTCCTTCTCCCAATCCTCGGTGAAGTCGGGCCGAAAGTCCGCGAGGCGAACCTTGGGCTTGATGGCAAACGCTTGTTTCATGATCCCCGCAGTGAACACCCAATAACCCTATGCGCCAAGTCTTGGAATTGATTAATGTTCTGCGTTATCGTCTAAGCCGCTAAGCTGAAACTGCCTCGCGTTTCCGCTTCCCCGCCTTTTCCGCGAACTTCCGCGCTTCGAGCGCGCCGCGCAGCAGGCAGTCCGAACTAATGTCGCAGTCCAGTTCGGGCCAGTGAACCGATGAATGGCAGATCTCAAAGTGTTGACGCTCCTTGACCGTCGCCAGCATGAGTGTCGGATAAAATCCCAACGGGACGCTCACGGAACGTCCGTCCTCCAGATCAAACGTCAGCCGTACGCTGGAAATCTTTACCGCTATGACATCGGCCGGAGGAGCGTTCTTCAGTGGTATTCAAAGCGGCCGTCGTCCTTTTTACGCTTGAGCTCGCGAGTCGCATTTCCTTTGCCGACGGGTGCCGTCGATCACACTGTGGCGGGCAATTTAATACGATTATGGCAAAGCTTTCCGTTCGCGATCTGAACGTCACTGGCAAACGCGTTTTGGTACGCGTCGATTACAACGTCCCGATGGAGGACCAGGGCGGCCAAATGGTCATCAACGACTCCACCCGGATTAAGGAGACCCTACCGACGTTGAAACTCTTGATGGGCAATGGGGCCCGGGTGGTGCTCATGGCACACCTCGGCCGTCCCGATGGCAAACGCGAACCCTCCCTCAGCCTCGCCCCCGTGGCCGCGAAATTAGGGACACTTCTGGGTCAGCCGGTGGCATTCGTCGATGAAACCGTCGGCGCAAAAGCCGAAGCGGCCGTGGCCGCATTGGGGAATGGCCAGGTGTTGTTACTCGAAAACGTTCGTTATCACGCAGAGGAAGAAAACAACGATCCGGTTTTCTCGGCGCAATTGGCACGATTGGCCGACCTCTACGTCAATGACGCGTTCGGCGCCGCTCATCGCGCCCACGCTTCCACAAGCGGAGTTGCGCGAATCGTCAAAGCCTGGGGCGGAAAATGCGCCGCGGGCCTCTTGATGGAGCGCGAATTGAAATTCCTCGGCGAGGAACTCGACCACCCGGCCCGACCGTTCGTAGTGATTCTCGGTGGGTCGAAAGTGAGCGATAAAATTAAGGTCATCGACCGTTTGCTAGAAAAGGCGGACACCGTTCTCATCGGCGGGGCAATGGCCTACACATTCAAACTGGCTCACGGCGGCAAGACCGGAAAATCATTGGTGGAAAAGGAGCACACCGGGACCGCCCTCGCTGCGGAAGCCAAAGCGAAAGAAAGAAAGGTTTCCTTCCAATTGCCCACGGATACGGTGATTGCTCAGCTTCACGATACCGGAAAACTCAACAAAAAGGGCAAACCGGTGTTTGAGCCGATGAACCCTAAGGTCATCAGTGGGGATATTCCGGACGATTGCGAAGGGTTCGATATTGGGCCGGTGACCGCTCAGGCCTATGCCGCCATTATTCAAGGTGCCAAAACCATTCTGTGGAATGGCCCTATGGGGATGTTTGAAGACAAACGCTTTGCGGAAGGCACCAACGCGGTGGCTCAGGCCGTAGTCGCGGCGACGCAGAAGCACGGCGCCAAATCCATTATTGGTGGCGGCGATAGCGTGAAGGCGATCAATCAGGCCGGGCTCGGCGACCAAGTCACTTTTGCCAGCACCGGCGGTGGAGCCAGCTTAGAATTTCTTGAGGGTTTGCCTTTACCGGGGGTCACGAGTCTGGATGAAAAGTGAGGGTTATTCTGTGAAACACACGGGCGAACCCACCTTAACGTTTCCTAAAGGTTGCTTCGTTTAGCTTCACCGTCAGAAGCAAATAGAACGATGAAAACAACATTCACAACTCACCTGGGCCGACCCAGCAGAACCAGCTGTTGGAGTTTCTAAAAACAATTTAGGGATCGAGAGGGGAGTTGAGGTTTCGTGGATACGATTCTTTGTGGGTAAGGGTGTGACGCAGGGAGCGCTTTTCTAAGATGGGTGCGGCGAGAGTCTACGTAAGTTCTGCTTTTGAATTGGGAGCTTTGAGACGTGCCGGCTACGGCTTCGCGGCGGGAAGTACCAACACCCTCACCGCCGACACAGCGTCCGTGGCGCGATACACCCGTTGGGTGGCTTTCCGAAACTCTTCCGGCTTCGCATACGCAATATTGGCTACAAACGTTTGCGGGTTGCGGTCCACCAACGGGAACCACGTGCTCTGGACTTGCACCATCACTCGGTGACCACTCCGAAAAGTGTGCAGCACGTCAGGCAGAGTGAATTCAATCCTGGTCACCTTGCCTGGTTCCATCGCCGTCGGCTTTTCAAAACTGTCACGGAAACGCCCTCGCATCACGTCACCGCGCACCAGTTGCTGGTAGCCGCCCATCACGACGTAGGCCGGATTCGGCTCGGGATTGGGAGCATCCACATCGTAAACATCAATGAGTTTTACCACCCAATCGGCATCCGTACCGGTGGTTGAGACGCTCAATGAGGCGGTGAGCGGACCGGCAAAAGTCAGGTCTTCTTCCAATGGCTCCGTTTCATACACCAGGACGTCGGGTCGCGATGCCGCGAACCTTTGGTCGTGAGTTGGGTAGCCGCGGGGATAGTCTAAGGTCACCTCCAAGGTAAAAGGAACCGGCTTGGACGGGTCGCTGATATATTCGTCAAAAGCATCAGTACCTTCGCCGGGCGGATTGAAACTCAATTGTCCACGAGCGCGAAAATAGAGCGTCTTGGCTTGCACATTTTTGGGCGGCCAAGTCTCAAAACGACGCCATTGTTGAGTTCCGGTCTCAAACATCTGCGCTTCGGTTTGGGTATAGTTGGTGTCGCCTTTAAGAAAATGTCGAAAAAACGGCAGTTCAATTTTCTGCTGATAATATTCCGAGGTCTTGGCGTGAAAATTCACGTCGCCCACTTTGTCCCCACCGCTGCGGCTCCATTGGCCGTGGGTCCAAGGCCCCATGACCAGGAGGTTGGTGATCTTCGAATTTAACCGTTCGGTTGCCTGATAGGTCTCGAGTGCTCCGAAAAGATCTTCCGCGTCGAACCACCCGCCGACCGTCATCACGGCGCAATGGATGTTCTGGAGATGCGGGCGAATATTCCGGGCTTGCCAAAATGCGTCGTAGTTGGGATGGGCGAGGAATTCCGTCCACGCCGGGACGCTAGTTTTGAACAGACGTTCCGAGTTTTGTAAGGGTCCCATCCGGAGATAGAAATCATATCCGTCGTGATTGTGAAAAAGAAATCTCTTATCCGAAACATGGAGCGGATCATCGGAGGGCACTTCAAACGAGTAAAAGAAGCTGAAATTTTGCGAGAGAAAAAAAGCGCCGTTGTGGTGGATATCATCGCCCATGAACCAGTCCGAGATGGGCGCCTGCGGTGATGCGGCTTTGAGGGCGGGATGGGAATCTATCATCCCCATGGAAGTATAGAAACCGGGGTAAGAAACGCCAAACATGCCGACGTTGCCGTTATTGTTCGGTACGTTTTTGACGAGCCAATCGATCGTATCCCAGGCGTCGGAGCTTTCGTCAGCGTCCTTCGGTCCTTTGCTTGGATTGTAGGGACGGACGTGTTGGTAGGTGCCTTCTGAGGCGTAGCGACCCCGGACATCTTGGGTGACGAGAATGAAGCCGTCCTGGGCAAAGGTTTCGAAGGAGCCGCTGGGATCGGTGTAATTGTCGGTGCCGTACGGTTTGAGTGCGTACGGTGTCCGAGTGAGGAGAATCGGAGCATTGGTTGAGGAATCTTTCGGAACGTACACCCGCGTGAATAGTTTCACGCCATCGCGCATGGGGATGCGATATTCGTACTTGGTATAGTGCTCGGCCAGCCACGCGGCGGTGGCGTCGTTTTTGTCTTTATCTGACTTATCGTCGGATCGGGCAAAAAAAGACGCTGTGAAAAGAGTGAGCCCACAGATCCAAGCGCGACGAAGGAAGGTCATGGGAGAGCCTCGTTCGAGCGAAAGAAGCGGGGCAAGCTGGAAAAGCGGATTCTGCCTTTAACCCAGAGAACCGTTCTTGCGGGACTGGTCGCACACCGTGAGCGTGGCTTTTTCGCGAAAGAGGGTTCTGCGGCTCTAGCCTAGGCTAAGTGGAGGTTAAATTCTTACCGGCCAGTCCTAGATACGCGCCGAGGGCCGTTAGTTCACCGAGTCCAAAGCTAATTTTTACCCAATAGGGCAGCATTGGAGCGTGGTATTGGGAGAGTGTCCCTTCAACCATGCCCGCCCACACGAGCATCAGAGCTACGCCCGTAATCAAGGTCACTAAGTCGGGAAGAATCGCCCGAAGTCGATCCGCCAGTGCGTCCCGGCCATCGCGGTTTAACAAGGCGTTTCCGAGTACCAGACCTCCTTGGCCCGCAATGAGTATCGCCGGAAGTTCAATGCTGCCGTGGGGCAAAATCCAGGCGGCCAGGAAGATTCCTTGTCCGTCTTGGATGTAGTCACAGGCGACGGAACCCAAAATAACGCCGTTATAGAAGAGGGCGACGAGACTCCCCAGGCCATACGTCATGCCGAGGGCCAGGGCCACGATGGACACTCGGATATTGTTCTCCATCAGTTCAGCTGCAAACGTGCCGCTGTGACCACTGAGTCGGGCGCCCCCCGCAGCTTCTTCCACGGCCACTCGTTCGGAGGGGGTTTGTTGATCGTGACCAAATGCCATCGTGACGCTCCGAGACTCCGGATCCGTCAACAGGGACAACACGCCGAAAACAATGCCCACGACCGTGGTGCCGAAGCTCACTCGGAATGCTCTCCAGCGACGACGAAAGGTCTGAGGAAAAGTGGCACTTAACCAACGCCAAATCGAATGAGGCCGTCGTCCGTCACGGGTCTCGTGGAGTTCCGCGTAGGCACGGGCTACCAGCGCTTCGAGGTGTCGGCAAGTGACGGGTTCGGCGGCAAACGTTGAGAGTTTTGCCAAGGCCGCTGACGCACGCTCGTAGTTCGCCAGGAATTGTTGGGCCGCGGGAAGGTCGAGCGAACCGCCACTCTCTAGTTTTGCCAACCCGCGCTCCAGCGATTCCCAGTGCGGGCGTTCGGTGGATAGGAACTTTTCGAGATCAAGGATCACAGGAAGAGGTAAATTAATTGGGCATGTGGTTTCATAAAAGTTGCCTTCGTTTTACCGCGAGATAGTGCTGGATGAGGGCGCGGGGGAGTTCTGCGGGGGGCGCCGTGATGCTCCTAACGCCACGGCGCCGTAGGGTTAGCTCCAAATCTCGGGCGGCTTGCCATTGGAGCTGTCCGGCGAGGACTCGATGGAGGTCATCGCTGTGTTGCACACGGCTTGCGGGATCTCGGGCGAAGGCGGGTTCGACCCCGGGCGTTTGGGGCTGAACAACCGCGCACAAGTGTTGCTTGCGAAGGAGATCGACTCCGCGCAGGAAACCTTCTGCGGCGACGGGATCGTCCAAACTCGTCAGAAAAAGCAGCAAAACACGATGGCGAAGGCGGACTCGCAGGAAGGACGCGAGTTCTTCGAAGTCCGGCGAAACCAGGCGAGGCTGAAGCCCGAGGAGCATTTCTCGGCAGGCACTAAAATGGGCCGCACCACTCTTGGCTCGAACGAATCCCTGGACCGTCTCCGCAAACGTCGCAAGCCCGAATCGGTCGCCTTGCCGCTCGGCGACTGCTCCCAGCAGGAGTGCCGCGGTGAGCGCGGATTCGAGGAGTGGCTCGGTGGGAGTTGGCGACCGCCGCGATGGGCCCGCATCCGCGTCGGTCCGGCCGACGGGAGCGGCGAGAGCGGGTGGGGTCATCGGACGCCCGGCGAGGCGTGATGCGTCGACGATGACATAAACTTCTTGGGTTCGTTCGAGTTGGAAGACTTTGGTGACCGGTTGTTGACGTTTCGCGGTGGCTTTCCAATGAATCTCGTCCGAGGCGTCTCCGGGAATGTAGTCCCGGAGTTTATCGAATTCACGTCCTTTGCCGATTTGACGTTGAGCAAATTTACCCTGGAGACCTTGCGACAAGAATCGTGCATGGGCATTAAAACCACGGGTGAGGTCGGGATGCACCCGGACTTCGCAGTGGACCGGCAGCACTCGGCGAAGGGCCCATAGGCCCCAAGGCGAGGGGGCTTCGGCGGGGACTGAATCTATTTGATAGCGACCACGCCGGGTCGGTGTGACGGGCCACTCAAGCTGTGAGCCGGGGCCGACGGCCAGCGTCAAGTGGCGGTCCGTCTCGGGGCTGTGCAATGCGGGGGGTAAACGGAGTGCGATGCGAAGTGGGCGGCCCGCAGCATTGGGATGATGGAGGCGGAGCGCGAGTTGAGCTGGGCGGCCTTTAACGAGGCGTACGACCGGGGCGAGCGACGCGCTGAGGCCGTCCAGAATCGGCCACGCACGAAGTGCATCGAAAGCCACGGCTAGGACGGTGAGCGCAGCAATGGCGGCGGCGACGTCCGCGGCGGGCAACCCCGAGCCGGCGACCGCGAATAACGGCACGAGGCCGATCGCGGTGAACTGTACCAATCGTGGGCGCGGGACGAGCATCGACGGGTGTAGAACCGATTTCAGCGCGGCACGGGGACACTCGCAAGAATCCGTTCGAGGGCTTCGTTGACGTTGGCTCCTTCGAGTTCGAATTCGGGTCGCAGGATCAAACGATGGCCGAGGATGGGTAGGGTCAGGGCTTTAAGATCGTCGGGTGTCACGAAGTCTCGCCCGGCGAGCGCAGCCCAGGCACGAGCAGCCAAAAGGAGGCCTTGAGTGGCGCGGGGGCCAGCCCCAACCAGGACGCTTTCATGGGTGCGAGTGGCTCGGACTAAGTCGACGCCATAGGCGACGAGTTCGTCACGCACCGTAATTTGTTGGAGTTGTTTGCGGAGGTTGGCCAAATCATCACTGCTGATGACGGGTCGGATGAAGCCGGAGCGGAGGGTGGCTTCGGGAGAATCCAAGCCGAGTGAACGACGTGCGAGTTTTAACTCGTCGGGCCGGTCGGGTGCGGACATGGTTATCTTGAGTAGGAACCGGTCCTTTTGCGCCTCAGGCAGGGGATAGGTACCTTCGCTTTCGATCGGGTTTTGGGTGGCGAACACCGTAAAATCTACCGGCAACGAATGCGTACCACGGTCAATGGTAACCACGCGTTCTTGCATGGCTTGGAGAAGCGCGGATTGGGTTTTAGCGGGTGCACGATTGATTTCATCGGCGAGCAAAAAGGTCGTGAAGACGGGACCTTTGACGAGGGTGAACTCGTTGCGTTGCAGGTTAAAGACGCTGGTGCCTGTGATATCAGCAGGCATGAGGTCAGGCGTGAATTGCACCCGGCCAAAATCGCATCCCAAGACGCACGCCAACGTCCGGACGAGCAGTGTTTTAGCCACGCCAGGCACCCCTTCGATGAGTGCGTGTTGGTTGGTGAAAATGGCCGTGAGCGCAAAATCAATGACCTCAGGTTGGCCAATAATGACTTTGCTAATCTCAGCGCGAGCGCGAATCAGGGTGTCTTGGAGAGGGGGCAGCGTCATGGCGAAAAAGGGGCATCACAGAAAATGGAGTGAGGTGAGAAACAGGGATAGAAATGGGGTGGATGGCGCGTCACCACTTTTGATGGAGGAGCGCCACTAACTTTTGGTAGGTCGCAACCGGCTGGCGCTGGTTGGGCGGGCGGGCTGACTCAAGATTGACCAAATCAACCGCCTCCGCCAAGTGCCGTGGATGTGGGCGACGTCCCGAGGTCTCTTTCCAACGCTCGAAAAGTGTGGGGATGAGTTCCTGCACAGGTACGGAACGACGAAGCAAATTGTGGAAGCCAGTTTCCGCGCTGCGACCCGGCACGACGTCGGGTGGAAAGTCATTCGAGTTGGCGGTGGGTGGTGGATTGAAAGTTTGCGTCTGTTGCCAAACGTAGAGTGCAGCCAGCAACAGCAATCCCATGGCTGCACCACCGAGTTGGTAGCGACGGATCAAGCTGGCCAGGCCCGGTGAGTGTTCGAGGCCGAGATGGGCTTCGTCAAAAATGACCCGCTGGTTGGCGCCGAGTAGCCAGGCGAGCAAGGCAGCTTCGCGCTGGTTCCGAAGGGCTTCATTGCTCAACAGGAAATCATCCGCGAGCAACACGAGGCTGCCACGACCGAGTGATCGTCCGATGATCACAGCTTCGCCGTCCCGGGTGTAATGGATTTTCCAGGGATCCGTTGCCGAGGTAAATTGTCGCGACCCGAGCCACGGCAAACGTGCCGGTAGATCGGAGTTTGTGCTCGTAAGAATCGCCCCGCCCGTGCCCCCGATATTCCGGGAAAGTTGAAATCCCCAAAGGGTTGATAGTTGTTCTGATTCGCTGCTCTCCTTTCCGGCGCGCCTTAGTGTTTGCCGGGCGCCGGTCCATGAATTGGTTACCGCTCCGGGGTGACTAAACGTCAAGGCGAGAACCACGCGTCCGCCGGCGCGAGCAAACGCGTCTAATTCGAGAGCCACGGTCTTTGGAATCGGCGAGACGAGCAGTTCGGGTTCGTACCCGGCCAAAATCAAGGTGTGTCCTGCAGGATCTGGGACGGTGCGGCTGAGGCGTTCGTAATTGCGCGTAACTCGAAACCCAGGAAGGAGTGCCAGACTGTCATGGAACGCACGGGTGCCTCGGGGGTCGGCGCGCCGACTGGATCCCGGCGGGTATATTTCTCCGCCCGTAAATCGCAACGTAAAAAGTCGCGTGAGCCCCACCGCAAAAACCACGGCAACGGCAAATAAACCCAACACTGAAATCCCTCGGCGCGACATGGTTTAGGTTGTCCCGCGGACCTCCGCGAAATACGCCTCCGCCAGCGCGAGGGTCTCGGCGGTGGCCGGGTGGTGACCGTACCAAATGCGATCAAACGTCAACACGGTGGCCGCAAAGGCTGCCCGTACCTGAGGCAGAGTCTGTGCTCGCCAATTGAGTTCACGTTGGTAATCCCGATTTGATTTAGCGGTGGCGAGACGGACGAATTCGCGCTGGGCAAGGTGGGCTAGTTCGCCCAGGTAAACGGCGCGAACGGCAAGTCGGAAATCGCCGTTTGCAGCGAGTTCCCGAGCGAGGGCCAGCCAACCTTCTTCAGGGAGCGCGGCGGCGGAAAGATTCTCGACGGTGAGGTCAGGTATTGCCGGTGCCAACGCCGGCTTTGCGAGGTCAATCGCTTTCGGCCGACGCCGTTGCCAAAGTCGTAGGGCGTACCCCATCAGGGCCACGACCCCAGCCGCACTGGCGGCGTAGAGAAGAAACTTTAACCCGGTCAACCAATCGACCTGAACCGGACCTTCTTTGGGCGTCGGGGTCGGTGGGGGGTTCCCGAATAGCCATTTTAGGAAGACCGAGACCTGTCGACCGAGTGCCTGAAAGGGCGCTTCGAGAATGGTGCTAAGTGCTTTGAGCTGACGTTCAAACCATCGGCTGAGTCTCTGCCACCATCGAGCCTCGGGATCATCCGCGAGGTCCAGGTCGTTCACGGGAGACATTTGCCGACGCTCGCGCCAAGTGAAGTCGGGTCGCTCGAGGACGTCCTGAATGGCGCGATCCAGCGTGGTCACCGCGGGGCTTGGTCCGTCGTTTTTGATCGCTGCCACACCCAAGATATCGGCGCCGTGGGCGGGTGGAGCGATTTCATTCCAGCTCATGAACACGACGAATGCCAATAGGAATTTGGAAAGCGGCGCAACGTGACCCGGAGTCATTTGCCGAAGGCGAGCGCGGAGGTCTGCTCCGGTTTGGAGGGCGGTTCCTTCAAACGTTCGGCGAGTGTAGATCGCAAGCACCAATGGAGCGAGTACGAGGTAAGTCACCGCCCCCACTGCGAGGAGATAGGTGGAGTTAAAAATCATCGCGCTGGTGGAAAGGGTGAAGTCTGAATCAATTCCAGTCAGCATTTTCACCAAGCTAGGCAAGGTGGCCAGCACAATGGCGACATTGATCAGGACCACGGTCGCAGCAACCAAGAGCAACCCGACTAAGCCGTGGTTCTGACCAGGCCACCGTTTTGCTTCGTAAAAAGCAGCCCGAAAGGTGGCTCCGACACGACCCTGATTTGCGTCCGCGAGGGCATCAATGTTTCGAAACAGGGCGAAGGTCCAGGGCACCGGCAGCAGCAATGGCACGAAAGACAAGGGGAACACGATGAGGCCCCACGGTTGGAGGCCCGCTTGCACCACCAATAATGCAAACCAACGGCGGACAGTCCACGGAGCGGAGGGTTCGGCAGCCATTCGGGAGCGAAGTTCCGCGCAATATACTGAGTGCCAGGATTTCATCCACAGATAGAGTACCCCGACCGAGGCTGCGGAAGTTCCACAGCGGCGATCGGCAAAAGCACCGCGACTCATGTCGGACCAAAACCACAGAAGTGCGAGCAAGAATGGGACCGTGCCGAAGAGGAAGCCGAGGTGGACCCCAGCAGGCGTCCGACGCAACCAATGGATGGCGTCCTCCATGAGCTCAAGAGGGGCACTACCGAGCGTGGCTTGCTGGGAGAGCATCAATGACTCAGGGTTTCTTGGGCCTTCGTGCCTTCGTGCCATTCACTGGGGATGCGGAGGAGCACCCGACCTAGGGAATAGAAGACGACCCAACTGATACTGAGGCCGATCATAAAATGAACTGGCCGCCAGAGCCAACCCAAGTTCCTCACTGTGCGTTCGGACTTCTGGGTGAATTTACGAAGACACGATGCGCACAGGACCCGGCCGTCGTGTTCGGTAATGCATTCCCGACAGTAGGATTGCCGACACGCCGGACAACGTGCGGCCGCTTCACGCTCGGCGTGTAGTCGGCATCGGGCTTGAACCAGGGAAAACATTTTTAGGGAAGTGCTGAGTTGCGATTTAGGAATCACCGGTTGCCCTGGCGTGTGCGGCGGATCGGACTTGGTCGCGGAACTGGCGGGCGGTTTTTTGGCGGCTGAGTCCGGGTAGGTTGATGCTCTGTACGGTCGTGGTGAGCCGAACCTGACTGGTTGGGCCACGGAAGAAAAACGCTACCAAACTGCCGAGAAGGACGAGGGTTAGGACCAGGATTCCACCTCCGAGCAGGAGCTCTGGGAATACTTCGAGGCCCTTTCCGTTCGCCGCAAAAAACCAAGCGCAGAGCGTGAGCAGGAGGAGCGTCGGAACCAAGAGTGCCCCACTTCCCCAGGCCCGCCAGGCCGTGGGCCGAATGATGAGAGCCTCGACGTCTTTGAGGTCAAAGCGTCGATATTTTTCGACGAACCAGACCACCTCGACGAGGAGAAAGTGATCCCGAGCGAGCCAGTATTGGACGGGTCCATTTTGCGTCCAGCCACCACTGGGCAATCGACGATATTGGGGATCTTGGGCGAGGCGCACGGAGATCAAATGGAATCGCTTATTTTGAGCAGCACCAGCACCCCGGTCCCGATGACAATGCAGCTAGCGGCGAGGAGTCCGAGTCCGAGGCGGAGGCGGCTTCGAGCAATCCGGCTGGGAGGCGCTTGAAATTTCCAAACCCCGATACCCACAGCGATCGCACTGGTGATCGGAGCGAAACTCGCGCAAAGGATCGAGAGGATCGGCGAGAGAACCAGAAACCAGACGAGGTTATCCCAACGGAATCGCTCTTTTTCCAGTGATCGCGGTCCCAGCTCCCCTTTCTTTGAATTCAAACAAGTGGGGCAGAAATGCTGACTCTCCAACTCCAGATCGCACAAGGCGCAGAGGAATCGTCCGCATTGATCACACGGGATTTTCGCTTTTTTAGCGGGATGAAAAAAACACGCCGCGTCTCCGTCGGTCATTCGGTTTTCACCCGCCTGGCCGAGGAGCGGTCCGCGGCCGAAGGATGGGAAGAGTGTGATTTCAAATGGGCATTGGCAGAATGGGCACGCGGTGAGAGCAGTCAAAAGGATCGCCTCAGTCGGCAAGCTCTGAACACAATTGGGGCAGCGTAGGGCCGCGGACGCCATGGGGGTCAACCTTCGACGCGGGCCAATCTGCCGAACAAACGTTCGTATTGAATAACCCTAGCAGCGGTGATGAGAGGCTGGGCCACGAGTACTCCAACGCAACAAGCGATGATGCCAACGATAAATACGATTCCAACCAAGAAAAGCAGGAAAAAATTCTGCCACCAATGGCGGCGAGTCACCCGCCACGAGAGCCGCAGGGCATCGGTGACCGGCAGGCGCTTATCCGCCACCAACAAGAGGGAGTACGCCCAATTAGTCATCAGAAAATAGGCAGCCACGAGCGATATCAAAAGGACAAGGGCGATGACGACGAGCAGTGGAACCAGGGTACTCAAATCGGGGCCACCGCGATTTTGCGAGGAAAAGGCGACGGTAGCTCCCCCCACCGCAGCAAGAATGATCACCGGGAGGAACGTTAGTCCCGCCAAGAGACCCATCAACATTGTGACCCCAATCATCGGCCAGTACCGTTCGGAAAAAGAGAGCCGGAAGACCTGGTCAACGGATATTTGGCTGCCCGTACGCAGACGATGAAGAAATGCCAACTGTAAACCACCCGTCATCGGAATGATGACAAAGATCGCCGCCGCACCGCCTACCAATCCGAAGAGGATGCCGAGAATAGGAATCAAGCCAAAGACCTGCTGAGCGATCTGAATTCCGAAGAATATAAGGAAAATGAGGAATCCGACCACGAACGCGTTGTTGTTCGGCTTAGTGAGAAAATCCCACCCTTCCCCAAGGCGTCCCGCCGCATCGATCTCGTAGTCTTGCGCGGCGACTTCGTCAGCCGTGAGCGCACGAATTCGCGGGTCTGGCTGCACGACGTTTTGACCGAGTACTGCTCGGCTATTTCCTTCTTGGATCCGTTGAAGAAACCCCGGTTTGCAGCCGAAACACACACGACGACCCGTCAGCTCGACGGTCTCGTCGGGAACGAACACTTGCTGACATTCGCTACACCGTACCCGTCCGTCCGCCGGAGCAGGCATTTCCAGCGGCGCCGCGGTGGGATTGGGCGCATTGGGAGAAAGGGTCGACCAGGGTTGCCAATTTGGTAGGGTTTCATTCCACACCAATGTTTCGGGGCGGATCACGCCCTGGGCGACTAGTTGCTGAAAATCAGCTTCTGTCACCGGACCGAGTTGTTTGCCGGATTCGGAATAGAACCAGTTCATGGATCAAGGAGGGCTGTTGTAACGCCCAGAGTTTGTCAGCGTGGGCTGGGCAAGGGGAAGCGGATTTTCCATCACCTGATTCCAACCGGCGGATCTCCATTTCATCGCGGCTCGTTGGGATAGGTTCCATGGGAAATTGCAAAGCGCGCCGCCCGTGGGACGGACCGCGGAGGTGTCGCGGCAACCCTCCGCAGCAACGTCGTTTCGAGCAGGCAGGTACGATTCTTCCAAACCGAACGTCGAGATCGATGGACCCGTAGCGGTTGATCCCGTCAAAACCACTGGATACAACCGTGGACCGTTTGACCTATCAGAATATCCCGACCGGATGGGGGGATCGCAGGGGCACCCACTTGCGTCACCGACGGTAACCAGCAATTTTAAATTCCCTTTTGACCCATAGGCTCTTCAGTGGATACCCTAACGGCCGTTCAATCACATATATGAGCACGAAACACGTTCCCCTAATCAGCTCCGGCGTTGCCGGTCCGCTGGGTGTCCTTCACCTCCCCCGCCTCTGGCTCAAAGTTTCCCTCGAGGCAGCCGGCAAGTTGGCCGATGGCTATCCGGGCATTGGTGCCGGGTACGACGCGATGGTCCTCGGCGCACTCGGCTTGAGTGCCGATGCGGTCAAGGCGTTCATCAAAGAGCACAAGCCTACCTATCCGCAGTTTGAGTCTTGGATTCGCAAGCAAACCGGCGTAAAACTCGACAAAGCGACCATCCACAAGCTCAATGTGGCAATCGCCGGTTACATCCACAACGATGAAACCCGCAAAGGAGTCCTGACGGCCAATGGTTTACCGGATGACGGTTCCTCGTTGCCGGACGCCGTGAACCTGAACAATCTCGACGATTGGTACGAGTTCCACGCCGCGGTATTGAAGTAAGCGAAGATTTTCGTTTAGAGGCCGGTGCGATCATTTGAGCGCACCGGCCTTTTTTTGTTACTTGCCGCTGCTAAATTTAAACTGTCGAGTCCAGCCCGCGCCGCTGCTTTGCCGTCGCAAGCGTTGCGGCAGTCGAGGTTGGTTGGGTCAAGTGTTCAGGAAAATCGGCACGAACAAGAACCTTCAATGTAAGCCGCCACGGCCCGCAGCGCGGCCGAAGAATCCTCCACCAACAAACTGGTAAATCGTTCCGCCCAAAGGGTGCCGTAGCGATTGGTCTGA
>JAYVTS010000456.1:0-3687 GCA_043788645.1 Verrucomicrobiota bacterium | reverse complement strand
GGCGTTGACGAATAGGAGCGGTGAGCCCGCGCTTTTGTTTTGGGCGCCCGCAGCCAGATGTTCATGCGCCAGACTGAGTCGCGACCCGGTAATACTCATGAGCGCGAGTAAAGCAATCTTGATCATTTTACGAATCATAATTTATATCGTTTAACTTTATTGATTGTTACTGATACCGTCGGGGCGGACCAAGCGAGTAATGGGCGGACCCAGTAGAAGTTTTACCCGAATCCAACTCAGCCCTTCCACATGAGCATCGGTAAATAAATAATTGGCGCCGCCATGGTGGCGTTCCACGGAAACCTGGGCGGCGAAGGCGTTCCGTGTAAAACCACCACCCGCCACGTCGGCAAAATGAAAATGGTCGGCACCGATATAATCTCCGCGAGTTTCCGCGAGATGAAGGGTTTCGGCGGGTGCGGGCAGCCGAGTGAACCGTGAAAAATCGAGTTCTAAGGCTCCGTACGGATGGGGGGTTAGAAAATCATTGATCGCGTAGCTGGTCAACCGAGCGCGATTGGTGTCGAGTACACAGCGGTAGACATTGGTCAAACCATAGACGGCCAGTCGGCCGATCCACGATGCCCCTTGGTGAGCGGATTCCGGCAGTTCGTCCTGATTGTCCCCGGAATACATCGCACAACCCATCCCGATCTGCCGAAGATTGGAGAGGCAGGCCGTCGCTTTTGCGCGCGCGGTCGCTCGCCCGAGTGCTGGCAATAGTAGCCCCGCGAGCAGCGCGATGACGGCGATCACCACGAGCAACTCAACAAGCGTAAAAGCGGGCTGAAACGACGGGATTACGCGTCTAGACCTGTGATCTGAATCGAACATGCGAACTCAATATTGAACCGAACGTTGAGGAAACCCGCGCTTGGCCCGGATATTTGACACTCTTACTGCTACGTCTCGCGACGAAAGCGTGTGAAATATCCGAGCTTGAGGAAAGGCGGTTTGACGAAGGGCCGCGATACGCGGCGGCTTTTAAGATAATTTCCCAGAGACTCAGCTCAGTTAAACCGAGTAAGCCCCGGCCTGAGGAATCCCGGGTCTAAGACGTTCGTCCCCACCCCGTCGATACTTCCGAAGCAGGGCAAGGGAAACGATTCATCCGGACGGATATCGACTGCGTCCCCCGGGAGTTCTGACGAAGTGGGAGAGCTAGTGATCCGCGTGATGACTCGGCCTAAACGAAGCGCGGCGGCCGTAGGAATGGCGCCTCGCTCCGGGCACTCATTTCGGGACCGTCCCTGGGGATGGATCGGGCGGAGCTGACTTCGGGCACTTGAACGACCACGGTCGGCAGAAAGCAGACCTCTAGCTTAGCCAATTTTAACGTCGTCGAAGGCTTTTTCTCAGCCGAACGTCCGTCTTCTACGACTCGGCAGAGAGTGCAGAGATGTTGACCGTCGAACGTTTTCACCAGTGCGGTGCGGAGACAATCCTCTTGGGCGTAGGTCACCACCATGCCGCTCCATGCGACGGTTTGAAGCAATACCCAGTGAAGTCCCAACGAAAACGTCAGGACCATCACTGCGATTGCTTGAACCCATTTGCCCACGCTAGGCTTAATTAGCAGGCGCTTATCGGAAGCGTCAATGGTTGGCTGAACGCCCAATCGAGGACTAGCCCGGGGATTTCATATCGGTATTCATCGGCGTTTACTCTCGTTGTGTCTCGAAAGGGACGGCTAACGCGGATTTTTTTGTTGATCCAATGGAACTGTGGCATGGTGGAGGGATGCGCTATGCACGAGTAAAGCCGAAGTCTCCTAAGGAAGAGGTGTACTATCATTGCAGGTCCACGGTCATGAACCGTGACTTTTTGTTAGGTGAGGCCGAGCGAGAACAATTGGTGAAATTGATGCGAGAATACGAGCAGTTTTGCGGGGTGCGGGTGCTCACTTATTGCATGATGCCCAATGACTTCCAGGTTCTCTTGGAAGTACCGCCCCGGCCCTCGGTTCCACCCACGGCGGAGGAATTGTTCGAAAAGCTCAAAGGGCTCACCAGTACGGTGATTTCCGCCGAGAAGGCCGAGGACACGATCGCCCGGTTCCGGACCGCTCGTGACACCAAAGGGGAACGGAAATACCTGGAGAGTTTTTTCAGTCGGATGTGGGATGTGAGCGAGTTTATGAAACTCATGAAGCAACGCTTTTGCTGTTGGTACAATAAATCCGAAGGCCGCAAAGGCAGACTTTGGGAAGATCGTTTCAAGAGCGCTCTCGTGGATGGCAATGGGGATGCATTAATGACCGCCGCGGTAGACATCGACTTAAACCCAGTCGGCACGGGTTTAGTCGATGAGCTGGAAGACTATCGCTGGTGTGGCTACGGCGAAGCCAAGGCGGGTCGAAAACAAGCCAAGGAGGCTTTTCAGTTCATCGTCAAAGCGATGACGGGCCGGGAAGAGAAGCCGGCCAAAGCACTGGCCCTCTACCGGCGGCGCTTGGTTGAACAGGCTAAAGCCAAACGGGTCGCAGGGGTCGCACGGGTTGTTCGGGTCGCACGGGTTGCTCGGGTTGCTCGGGTTGCTCGGGTTTCACGGGTTCGTCGGTAGTTTCTTCTTCCTTGCAGACCTGCTCACCCGCCCTAGCCCGGTTCAACGAATGTTCGCGCTGTAACAGATTAGTTTTTTTTTCGTACGAATGGATGAATTCGTATGAAAACTATATTCCATCTCATCCTTCGAGGCGTGTTGTTGGCTGGCGCCTTGGGCGTCGCGACCCCTCCTCAAGTCCGCGGTGCGGAGTTGGCCGCATCGCTGGCGCCGGTCGGTGAAACAAAGCCGTTTCGCGGTACGCTTCGGGCCAAAGATCTGCGCCTGGGTACATTGGCCGTCGGCACTTCGCATCGCGTGGTGTTCGTGGTGGCCTTGGATGCGGCCAGTCGATTGGTGAAAGAGAATCGTCCGGCGACCTTTGCAGAATTTCAGGTGGGCGATGCCGTGGAAGGTTTTGCGTTTCCGGATCAATTCGGTCGGCAGGTGGTGGCCGTAGCAACGGCCCGCGGCCGTTCTGAGACGGCGAAAGACTCGCACGCCCGGAAGCCGCACGCAGCCAAGGCGCGACCACCGCGAACCGATCATTCAAAGACACCGTAATCCGCCAAAACAGCGAAGGCGGCTCAGGTCAAGGCGGCCCCAAAGAAGGCGACGCAGACGGAGACCCATTCGACGAAGTCGGTCCGGGTTAGGAACGATTGATCCGTATTTCACCGAGTCACTGCGCAGTGGCGGGGCGGAATCCCTTAAAAAACTCTGCCACCGCTAGTCCGGTTTGCGCGATGAGGGCCGGGCTCAAACGGGCAGCAGCAAGGTCAGGGCCTTTGGTCTGCGTTTGAGCACCCGGCGCAAGGCGCGTGGCAGCGGCAGTTTCTCGGAGAGATAAACCTCCATTTGGATCCGCGGATTGGATTGGGCTAGCCCGGATATCTCCAGATTGCCATCGTCACATTTTACACGCTTTCCATTTCCTTGCATCGAATCTAGGGCAGGGCAGGGGTTGTTCAATCTCCCTTTCGGTCACAATTCTTTTATCGAACAAAGAAGGTGGTTCAAGCCGCCAAGCAGATGATTGGCCTCGACCAATTCCTCGTTGCGGAGGCATTGGACGTTGCGCCGGTCTTGAGCGACTTCCTCGGCCATGTGTGGCATTGTCGGTTATGTCGGAAAACGCATCGCAGG
>JAYVTS010000455.1:0-2123 GCA_043788645.1 Verrucomicrobiota bacterium | reverse complement strand
CCCGGCACCGGTTCCGATAGCGGAAAAACCGCCACCGGATTGGTGGTGCCCGGCCCATAGGTTAAGAAGGTTAGCCAGGCCCGATTAGAGAAAAATCCGGTCGTATATTCGGCGGTTTCCGGCAAACCCGTCACGCTGGCCTTCAATTGGATATTTCCCAGCGAGAGATCAAAAAGTTGGAGTTGCGCGGAACCGGGCTGCTGCGCGAGGAGGGTGACGAAGGTGGGATCCGAATTCGTGCGCGGGGTAACGCGATTGCCGCGTCGCAACGGGGTTGACAGCTGAACCGGCCCCAAGGAAGTGGCGACCAAGGTGTCATTGGAATTTCGGAGCACTCCGGCCCAAGTGCTCGTCGGTCCATTGTTCAGACTCGAAACGGTTAGAAAATCTAGGTTGGCCGAATTGCCGGGTCCGCCCAGATCCGCGGCGACGATGAGCGATGGGCCAATCCCGGCCGGATACGCCGTCACCGGCTGGGGACTCGGGACTCCTGATACGGCGTTGAAAACGTTAATCCGATTTGCCTGCGGATTGGCAAAGGCCACGTCGGCTCGGTTGGTGTTTGAGAGTGGTACCAGTGGAGAGCCGGGCTCACGAGTTAGGAGCGGACCGGTGGTGAACCCGGTGAGATCCACCAAGCCGCTGCTTCGCGTCGTTTCCCACGTGAGGGTTCCGGTCGGGCCGATAAAACCCAGTCGGTATTGTCCCGTAGCTTTATCCACGATAATGGCGTCTAAATCCCCATCGCCATCAAAATCGGCGGCAGCCGTGAACTCCGTCAATGTTTCGGTCACGAGGGTTTCCTGGCCGAAGCACAGCGTTTGATTTAGCAGCGCGGCGAAGAGAAGCGCGCAGAGGTGTTGCGCAGGGAAGTGGAAATATTTCTTCATGGCGTGAGGGCTTGAAGCAAGGGTAGCACCAGGGTTATTCGTCCAACGAAGCGGTCACGAGATTCGTTGGGATGGTGTCGATCATCTCCCCAAATTCATCGAATCGCACCAGGAAATATTGATAAGTCGCGTCTTGGATAATTGGTTGGGTGTCGAGTAGATAGAGTCCGTAGAACGATGCGCCCTTGCCCTTAAAAAGGCCGATGAATGGGTCAATGATTTTGGTGGCCGGCAGCGGCATCGGAAAGGAGGAGAGGACGGGAGTTCCGACGGGATAATGCTGGTGAGCGATCCCCTTCATGAGGGGTGTCACTTGGACCACGTCACCCGCAGGTTGGGGAAATTTAGTGCTGGCGACCTGTTGCCGGTACATCACCAAACCCCGGATGGGCCGGAGGGTCAACCGCGAGTTCACTTCAAAATGCGGTAAGGTCGTAGACGTGGAGTTAAAACTATTGTCCTGGCCGAAGAGTGGCAACGTCGTGGCCGCTTCCTGAAGCAGTAATGAATCCGGGTCGAGTTCGTCGTTTAAGAACGCATTACGGCCTTCAACGACCTTGATATCCTGTTTGGGTTGGGGGTTGAGGAAGAAGGCGATATTGACGCCGATCCCGTCGAAATCGGCGTCGGTGGCTCCGTCGGGATCTCCGCGTTTCAATCGGACAGCGGAAACTCCGAACTTGCGGCCCGTAGAGAGTTGGCCTTCGACGGTCCAATTCGTACTGGTCACTGGAGGCAATGGCCGTTGGGGCCAAGCCGCGAGGGGAAGTTTGCTTTTGATCCCCGCACCCGCCGGAAGTTTCAGGGTGTGACTGACGTCTCCGACCGTGCCGTCGGCCGCTACGGACTCGATCATCACATACAAATCGGCCTCAAGGGTGGGACGAACGAGCAGGTTGGAATACACTGGGCCAACGCCGATGCGGCCACCGATAAGGGTCGTATCCAGGACGGTGCAGGGGAGGTTCGTGGTTCCCGAGTCGGTTTCAAAATCGCGAAAAATCGCAAACGGAATGAATTCATTCGACAAGCTGGTATTGGGCGCCAAGGCGGCGGGCGCGGCCCGATTGCGCGTCGCGTGAGTCAAGCTGCCACTTAAGCCGGACGCCACCAAGGGGACCGCTTGACGCGCCGGATTGCCAACGTAAATACGATATCGAGCGATCCCGTACGGAGCGGCGCTCCAAACGAGCGACATGGTTGTAGCCGGATCGTTGGTACCATTTCCCGCGG
>JAYVTS010000454.1:0-2285 GCA_043788645.1 Verrucomicrobiota bacterium | reverse complement strand
ACTACAAACTATTTTGGTAGTTCCAGGCGTCTGGCCTTCAATCACCACAAAGCTCGCTTCGGTTTGGCTGTTTTTATTGGGATCACCACTCGTGGTGTCAAGCACTGGCTTGTTGATCATCGTATTGTATACCACCCCACAATCCTCCGTCATCGGGGTCGCGCCGGCATTGGCGACGTTGCATTTCTTCACGTTGTACAGCGTCAAGAAGCTCGCACTGAAAAAGCCAACGGCGGTTGAACCCGAACCCACGAAGTGCTCGAACCAACTGTTTTGCAAAGTATGCGCCGCCGTCACCCCGCCATTTTGATCGATTTGAAGTCCGATTTTTGCCCAACGAATGCGGAGATTGGTCAAGTTCCGTGGCGTGTTGACGTAGTAGATCCAGATGGCCGGATTGGCCCGGTGCAAAAAGGGATCGCCATTACTATCGGCTTCGCCCGGTACGCCCTGAATGCGATCACCATAATTATTGTCGTTCCGCGACGTAAACACGGGCTGCATCCCCGTGGTGGGCGTGGTGATACTCCCGTACATGATGAAGTAGGCATTGTCCTTATACTTGAGGGTACAGCCCGGCTGAAACGTCACGGCGTTTCCCTGGATATAGCCGGATTGAATATAATAAGTCTCACCCGTTAGAAAAGTCACCGCTGTCCCATTCCCTGGGATCATGATGAAATCGACGAGGGCACCGATGGGCCGATAGACGAAGTTGGCGACGGTCATGGGGACGGCGCTTGGTTTTTTTTGGGGAGCTTTCGGCCAAGTCCGCGCGGTCAGGATTTGCCCGGTTCTCATCGGCTCTCGAATGGGCTGGGCTTGAGCCGAGAGGGCCTTTAGCTGAGGTTCTAACTCTTCTAACCTTACCGATTCGATCAAGAATCTGCGTCCATCCTCGCTGCGAACCGACTCCTTTTGAACGGAGACCCCGTCGCCTCGCAGATTGGCATCACCCAAACTCACCGCCCGATCGCCACCCACCGCCACGGCTTTACCGAGTACTATATCTAACGAACCGAACTTGATCACCGTATCATCGACCCGCGGCTTTTCCCCGGGAGATTCGATGTTTTGCGAGCTAATTTCCGGAGCTCGTTCGCTGATGAATTCCGTTACAACTTCCAAGCGGACCGTCTTCGCGGTCCAGTTTGCAGGGAGTTTCGGACGTTCCCGAAGCACGATATCTTGGGCAAACAGGTTGTGCTTCCAGATTAAGACGACGTCTGCAGAAAGGCCATCGAAGGCATAGGCATATAAGACTTGGTTAGGCGGAAGGAGCTGACCTTTGACGCTGGCTTTCACTTTTCCGAGGATGATCGACTCACCGGATTTTGTGTCCGTCAGTTGCAGCATCCGCACGCCGCCGCGGATCCGATCCGCCCCAGCGGTCTCGAGGTCAAAGACCGATTCGGTATTGAGTTCCGGGCTGAAGATGGCTTGGGTGGGACCGCGCCGGGCGACGGCACCTTCGGCGGTGACTTCTAGTACATCTTCGCTTAGACGCCACTCGCCTTGATCGAGGTAATGGAGGTTATTCTCTAAGAGCGTGAAGCGATTGGTGGTGAACACCTCAGAAGTTGGGCTCGTGGAAGACCGTTCAATCTGCTGATAAACCGCGAAATTTTGACCGCGCTCGGTGATTTCGTTCCGGACGAGCGAAGGCTTATCGGCGATCTCGGAGCCCTTTACCAAAACCGCGTCGTCCGCCTGCCCCAGCGCCGTCTGACCGAAATTGAGCAAGAAAGCCGACATCCAACAGGCTCCCTTTAACCGACCCCAATCGCGCCAATTCGGCGGAATGGCGGAGTGGCCGGGTGGAGCTCCGCCAAATACTATTTGGACTGGTCAGCTGATTCACGAGGGCAGCCTGCGCGCGTTCAAAAAAATAGTCAAGCGGCGAAGCAATTTACTGATAGGAATTTGGACGCTCCACAGAAAAAGGAGATTTTCTTTCTCGGTTTTATTTATTTTGAGAGTGCACGGTGGTAAAGCCAGGGCGGCACGGGGCTTCTGAGCCGCAGAGACCCCCCTTGGCTGTCAAAGTCGGCCAAACGGTGAAGGAAGCTGGACGGAGGAGGTGGGGAAGTCTGTTTTTGGCGGGGGATTGGGCACGGATTTTCACGGTAGTACCAATTGATGATCAATCGGTTATCACGTTTTCAGAGTCGGGCATCGGATCCAGTTAGCCCGGATATTTCATAATGCCTTCGGGCCTTACTGCGAATTGACCTGATTTAGCAGGCTGATTCTGCGGTTTTGCGATCAGGACTGTTCCAACACAC
>JAYVTS010000453.1:0-12632 GCA_043788645.1 Verrucomicrobiota bacterium | reverse complement strand
CCGGGGCGGCACCCACTCCGGGGATTTTCAGACCGCCCGGCGCGACAGTGCCGAACCTTATGGGATAGGCAGTTTAAATAACAGGTCTACATACTAACGCTCCAGGCTAACGATAGCAGTGATCAATTTTTCAACTCGCCAGTCTCCAGTTCTAGCTTTAAACCGGAGTCAACAGAGGGATTTTTTTGCGGATCCCTCGGCCAAGCTTGTTATTGATAAGCATTCCACGGATGACGGCGCGCGTTTCGCTGGTGAGCGATTCAAACTCCACCAATTTGTAAACCAGGGGATAGCGGGTCAAATTCCAACGGCGGCTCGGCCGCGCCGAAATTTCGGTTGGAACGAGAATTAACTTCAAGACAACAAAGATTCCAAAACCTTTGCAGGCTCGACTCCGGTCAGTCTTTGATCCAACCCTTGATGCCTAAAAGTGAAACGTTCGTGCTTCATCCCAAGCAAATGCAAGACGGTCGCGTGGAAGTCCCGGACATGGACCGGATCTTTCACAATGTTATATGAAAATTCGTCGGTTTCACCATGGACCACGCCACCTTTCACACCGCCGCCCGCGAGCCACATGGTAAAGCATCGCGGATGATGATCGCGCCCATAGTTTTCTTTTGAGAGCCCACCCTGGCTATACACTGTTCGCCCAAACACACCGCCCCAAATAATCAAGGTCTCCTCAAACATCCCTCGCTGTTTGAGGTCTTGGATCAGGCCAAAAGTCGCTTGGTCCACATCCTTGCATTGAGACGGCAAGCGCCCGCCGGCATTTCCGTGATGATCCCAATTGTTAAGGTAAACTTGTACAAAACGAGTGCCCCGTTCTAATAACCTCCGGGCGAGCAAGGCGGTATAGGCAAAAGTGCCCGGCTTCCGCGCTTCATTGCCGTATAACGCATAGGTCGAGTCCGGTTCCGCCCCAATATTCGTGAGTTCGGGGACACTGGCTTGCATCCGAAAGGCCATCTCATATTGCTGAATCCGGGTGTGAGTTTCAGGATCTCCAATGGCGACGGAAGTCATCTCATTGAGCGCCTTCAACCCATCGAGTTGGGTTCGTCGGAGTTCAGGTGTGACTCCCGGAGGATTGTTAATGAAAAGGATTGGCTCGCCATTGCTCCGGAAACTAACGCCCGCGTGTTCCCCAGGCAGGTAACCACTGGACCAGAGTCGGCCGGAAATCGCTTGAATCTGTTCCTTGTTAGTAGGCTCCGCCACCAGGACCACAAAGGTCGGCAGATTGCGATTGAGCGAGCCGAGACCGTAACTCACCCAAGAGCCTAAGCACGGACGACCCGTCACCTGATTCCCCGTCTGCAAATAGCTGATGGCCGGTTCGTGATTGATCGCATCCGTGTGCATTGATCGGATGAAAGCCATGTCGTCCACGCATTGGGCTGTTTGAGGCAGCAACTCCGTATTCATCCAAAAGCCATTCGACCCCACCCGGCTAAATTTGAACTTGGTGGGGGCAATCGGAAATCGTTTCTGACCCGAAGTCATCGTCGTGAGTCGTTGACCGTTCCGAATCGAATCCGGTAAATCTTTATCATACCAATCTGCCAGACCCGGCTTGTAATCGAAAAGATCGAGCTGGGAAGGTCCACCCACCATATGGAGATAGATCACGCGCTTGGCTTTGGGTGCAAAATGGGACGGAATCGCCGCCGCAATCGCGTTCTCCGCGGACTCTTCGCTCGCCAGGGCTCCGAATCGCGTTCCGAGCAGCGAAGTGAGGGCGGCAAACCCGAGCACGTTTTTGCCGCGACCCAGAAACTGTCGGCGAGACTGATAGCAGCCTATTTCTTCGATCAGATTCATATCGTGTTAAAGCTGGAGTAGGAGACTTCCGGGTTCATTTATTCAAGACCTCGTCCAAGTTAAGCAACTGATTTGCCACCATGGTCAGAGCCGCTAATCGGGGCGCGGAAAGGCTTGGATCCACTTTGGATTCGCCAAAACTAATGAGCTTTATTGCCGCTTCGGGTTCGTTCGTATAGTAGGTGTTCAGCTTCTCGAAGGAGCCCTTTACCACCGCGGATTCCCTCGGCAACAATGGCCGTGCCAAGAGTCGGCGTGCGAGTGCGTCCAAAGTCCGATCCAGGTCAGTCTTACCCTCTCTCAGTGCGACTTCCGCTAAATGCCGAGCCGCTTCTACAAACTGGATGTCGTTGAGGGTATTGAGGGCTTGGAGAGGGGTATCGGTCCGTTCGCGCCGAAGACACGAGGTTTCCCGGCTCGGAGCATTGAATACTTCCATCGACGCTGGCGGCGCGGCCCGCTTCCAAAACGTATAGAGTGAACGGCGGTATAATCCGTCTCCGCGTTCACGTTGATAAGACTTGGTATTGCTCTCCGGCATTGCCACAGCTTCCCAGACGCCCTCCGGCTGATACGGTTTCACACTGACCCCACCGATCTTGGGCACCAGCAATTCGGAAGCCGCTAGCGCATAGTCCCGGACCATTTCTCCATCCATTCGAAACCGCGGACCCCGAGACAACAGTCGATTTGCGGGATCTTTTTCGAGGCTTTCCGGTGTGATCTGGGCCGATTGACGATAGGTGGCCGAGGTAACAAGCAATGTGAAAAACCGCTTCACATCCCAGCCGCTCTCTCTAAACTCAACCGCCAGCCAATCCAACAAATCCTGATTGACCGGCGTTTCTCCCATAATTCCGAAATCCTCGCTCGTTTTAACCAAACCCGTTCCGAAGAGTTCCTGCCAATAGCGATTGACTGTCACTCGAGCCATCAGCGGGTTTTCCGGAGAGACCAACCATTGGGCGAGCCCAAGACGGGTCGCAGGCGCACCGGGCGGTAACGGATTCAGCGCGCTAAACACGGCAGGCTTCACTTCTTCTTTGGCCTGATCGTATTGGCCTCGATAGAGGATGCGGGCCATCGGAGCGGAATCCGTCTTTTCCTGCTGAATATGCGTTACCGGAAAACGCAGCCGGATGCCGTCGCGTTCCCGCTCCCGTTCCGCCAAATGCCGCGCCGCCGCCTCGTACGGTTCAGATCTCGTTTGCAGAAAATACTCAAAAATCTCGGTCCGTAGGTCCTTATCCCACATCGTCAATGGCTGAAATAGTGCTTGGTGCCATTCGGTTGCTCGAGCCAGGCCGCGCACTTCGCCCGCTTTTAATACCCGCGAATAAATCCGCAAGTCTTGCAAACCGCCTCCGGTAAAATGATTTCCGTTCGCCCGTTGGCCCAACGTTAACGGTACGTGATTCGTCATCGACCCAGTCAGTTCCCGAGCGGTATCCACTTCGGTTTCGACCGGTTTGCCATCGATATAAATCCGCACCCCTTCTGGCTTGCCAGAACCGTCGTAGGTCACAAAGACGTGCTGCCACTGGTCCTTCTTTGCAAGCCGTTGCGTGGTCCGAACTTTGAGTGCGTTGTTCGGCCATTGGCTGACGAAATGCGCGGCAAACTGACCGCCTTGTTGATGCCACAAATCCCAGCCCCGATAATTGTCGGCCGGATCCATTTTGCTGAACACCGATGCTTCACTGTTAAATCCCGGCGGGAGGTACACCCACGCGCCATAGGAAAACGCCTGATCATGCTCAAAATCACCGACGTTCGGAACTTGCACCTTCGCGTCCCCAGGAAAGAGCAATCCCGGACCGAGCTTGCCCTTTTCCGGTGTGCTCCAGACCACGTTGGTGGCTAAATCAATAACCTGGCTCACGCCCTGGATCGAAACCGTCACCGGCCCACTTCCCTCGTTCAACGGCGCGCTCAACACCATTCCTACCGTCAGATCATGAGCTACCGAATCGGGAACCGACTCAGCGGCCCAGTGCTCGAAGGCCGGCTCCGCTGCCGTTCGTTGCGCATTCGCTTCGGTCTTGGCTCGCTCGATCATTCCCGGCAGGGCTTCGTAACGCTCCCGAGTCGGACCGTCCTTGATCACCACGATATTGGGTTTCGAATCCTTCACATTGCCGTCCAGGCCACCCTGCATGGTGTTTCGGAAGAAGGCCGACATCGCATAGAAATCCTTCGTCGGGATCGGATCAAATTTGTGATCGTGGCAGACGCAACAATTCGCGGTTAGCCCGAGCCAAACCCAGGACGTGGTTTCCACACGGTCCCGGGCATAACCGGCCAGGTTCTCTTCCTCGATCGTGCCTCCCTCATTGGTGGTGATGTTGCAGCGGTGAAACCCCGTCGCAACCAACTGATCCTGGGTCGGTGTCGGCAACAGATCACCAGCGATTTGCTCCACCGTGAATTGGTCGAAGGGTTGGTTTCGATTAAATGCTTCAATCACCCAATCTCGGTACGGCCACATCTCGCGATAGTTATCAAAGTGTAGACCGTGCGTATCGGCGTACCGCGCCGCATCCAACCAAAAACGTCCGCGATGCTCACCCCATTGAGGCGAATCCATATATTTGCGAACTAGCTTTTCATACGCATCTGGGGCGGTATCCCCGACAAACGCCTCCACATCCGTCGGCTTCGGTGGGAGCCCGGTCAAATCGAGAGCCAGCCGACGCGCCAAAGTCCGCCGATCCGCCTCGGGAGCCGAGGTCAGCCCCTTCGTTTCCAGACGCTTCAAGATAAACGCGTCGACCGGGTTCCAAACTCGCCCCGGCTGGGTGGTTGTCGGAACCGGCGGACGTTCTGGCTTCAGAAAAGACCAGTGCGGCTGCCAAGGCGCCCCTTGGGCAATCCATTGCTGAACCAGCTCCTTCTCTCCAGGCTTGAGTGTCTTGTGAGAGTCGGGTGGTGGCATCACTTCCTCGGGATCTGTGGCCATCAATCGGCGATAAAGCGGACTCTTGTCTGGCTGACCCGAGACCACTGGAGCCCCGTGTTTCTCGCGGACTGCAAAAAATCCCTCCCTCGTATCCAATCTCAATCCCGCCTTACGGGAGCCGGGATCGGGGCCATGGCAAGCAAAGCAGTTTTCGGATAAAATCGGACGGATATCCCGATTAAATCGGATATCGCTCAACTCGGAGGCCTCGGTGATCTCCCCCGATTCAACGAAAACCGCCGCGGCGAGGAAGCCCAGAACCGCAGCACGATGCCCACACACTCGGGACAACCCGAATTGACCCCAAGCTGAACAAAAACGAATCAGACTCGACATAGCCCAATGCTCTCCAGCCAACTTTAAGCAGACGCACCACCCAATCTAAAGCTATCCAAAAACTCGGTGTCCTTCTGCGGGTAACCGAACCGCAATGGTAAGACGTCGTAGGCCGGAACATCTTCAATCGCTTCTTGGAATTTCTGCCCCAACCAACAACTGGAAGTCGGACCCTTCCGATTCGTTGCTCTGGCGGTTCCCGCGGAGGGACGGTCCCCCATGTCCCCATTGATCCACCGACAACTCGGAAAATAAGAAACGGGTCCCTCCAAACCGAGATGCGCCCCTCCGCGTGCGGCACCTCATGGAAGTCAACCCTATCCGCGGAACAAAAGTGTGCAAAAATACACGCTGCTCATCTCTGAACTTCCACCTCCTCAGTTTTAACCGATGCCAGGTCCGTTTTACCTTCAGGCTCGAAAACCGGATGAAACCATCAGAAGACTTCGCCGCGACACGTGAATCCGATTACTAGGAGCCCTTGAACTCAAAGTTTAAGTCCGACGAATCGTTTCGCGCATCAAGCCGTTGGTTTGCCTCGATTTGACCGAACTATTCGCCCGGCTGATTTAGTTCTTGAAGGTAGAGTGTCGTTTACTGTCCAGGTCATCTCGACCAGAGACGGCACAACCAGTGCTATAGGAACTTGTCGTGAGGCGTCATGAATGAAGTCTCTTCCCGACAAAATCATGCCCGTTCATCGCTCCAAATGGAACGACTATCCAATGATGAAACCCCATCCTAAACCCCGTCGTCTCCCGGCACTACTGTCGGGGATCCTCCTGTTCGCAGGCTGGCTAAGGTTTTCAACAGAGCGGGCGTTTTTTTTGGCTCGTGGACGGCCACCTCCGGGTCGACGAACTGTTTCGCGCTGGATCTCCGCCCTCAGCAACTCTTGGCGTCCCGGCGCGACAGTCTCAGCATCCAATCCCAATCTCTCCGCCAGTCGGCGATCTCCACCGTGGCCTTCCTTTAAACTCTCCAGCCCGGCATAGAGCCGTCGTTGCTGTTCATCGAATAGACTATCGAACAACACAATGGCCGCGCGCTCGCGATCGGGTTCGCCATCCACGTTCTCCATCAGGCCCTGGCGAGCCGCACGTTGTTCCTGGCACCGCGCCCGATCTTTCGCGGTGTATAAATAGCGGCTGTGTAAATCGTGACGATCGATTCGCCCGGCCAGCGTCAATTGTCGTAAGACATCTTTGACCGGAACGTGCAACATCGCTTCCAACTCGCTGGCCACTTAACCTGCTGGGGCCGCCTATACGGCCGCTTCGGCGGCTTGCAACAGTGTGCCGTGGCGGGAAAACCAAGCGTCGCGGGCTAGCCAGATTCCTTACGCATCGAATCGCGGAATCGATTTCAAGGTGTAATAGCCGCCTCGATGCGAATAGCTAGTCAGGTAACCCAGCGGGGTCAGCTTACGAAAAACCGTCATATCAACCTGGGTTCCCAAAGGGGAAAGGTCGGAATTTTTCTTATCCGCGTTCATCGGCGTTCATCTGCGGTTCTTTTCGATTGCAGGAAGAATATAAAATTTTGCTTGCCCTCTCCCCCCCTCTCCCACGACGAGAGGGATTCGGAGTGCAACGGTTACGCTGTGTTGATACGACACGCTGAAATAAGTGGGCGTTTCTGCGGTTGATCCCGTCAAACCCAGCGTGGGTTGAACACCCGTCACTAATTGTCCCTGCCTTTCGATCAGGAATTAGCCTAGATCGGCCCTGCGCGGGCCATCAACTCCACATTCTGAATTGCGTTGAGTGCCGCGCCTTTCCACAGGTTGTCTCCGACATCCACAATAAACATCCTGCAAAGGACATAAAGTCAGTCAAAGTAGTAACCATGACATTAAATTGCGGTCACACGCATCAAAGAACTATTCAACGGTCCATCGTCAGCGGAGATCTGGGCCACGAATCGTGGGGGCAAAAGATCGTGGGTCAATCGGGAACTTTCTTTCGTAGCAATTTGTTAGCCCAATATGACCGGCGGGCTTGGCGCGTACTGTAAGGAACGCTCGTGTCGTCCGACCAAACAGAGCGACGATGCAAACCATTCTCCTGTCTTCATCCAACGGCCTCGGCGGCACGGGCGTCCGCGCTCTGGTCGTCCTGGGGTTCGCCCTCCTCAACGGCTGTGCCGTGCCCATTCAACAACAACGCCTGGTGTCGAAACCCAACATGGAATTCAGCCCATCACCCGTATTCAACTACCAATCGAAACTGTTGACTCAAACCGAAACCGGAGCTGCTGCCTCCGGCGGCGCTCCCGCAGCGGGCTGTACGTCGTGCCGATAAATCCTGTACCCACCCTTCACGATGAACCGCTTCCTCGGTCGCCAATCGAGCGTTTCCCCTTGGTTGAGCCTCTCTTTGGTCCTGCTCGCGGGCGGGCCGCTGTCCGCCGCGGAAGCGCCGAACTCCACCCAGGGCGCCTGGGTGACCCACCAGGTTCAAAGTGATTTTGAGGGCCTTTTCGCTTCGGATTTGCAGCTCACCCTAAGTTCGATCGCCTATGGGCAGAAACGCGGACGGTTTGAATTCAATCTGAGCGGAGCCTACAACACTTTTGATTTGAACTACCGACCGGTATCCTTCGATTTTCTCGGCACACCCAGCCAGGTGAATGAACGGAGTGTGGCCACCCAGCTCGGGCTCCAGGCAAAACCCATCGACTCGTTGACCCTGCAAATCGGCAGCGGTCTCTACCACGGCTATACTGACTATCGGAGTGCTTGGTTGAACGAATATTATCGCCAACAATTCTCCGGGGTCACGGATTCTACCGACGTATACGTCACCCCTTCTCCGCACGGAGAGAATGTTAATTTCGGACTCCGTTGGGAATACCTGCCGACGCTGGGATTTGTGCAAGGTGATCTAAGCTACCTGCACAATCAAATTGCGCCCGGCTACGAAATTGATTTTGAGGGTCTCCGACGCGGTCGCCCCAACCTCTATACGGCGAACTACCACGTCGCCTTTGAAAACGTGTTTACCCGGCGAATTCGGTTGCAAAATGAATTCCGCCTGACCGACACGACGAACCGGGAACTGCGTTACGGTTATCAAGGATCCATCAATATCGCGGTGGGCGAAAAGACGGTTGTTCGCGGGTTTGGTGGCTATACCCAAGAACGCCCCAGTTTTCAGGGGTACTATTTTGGTGGGACCATCGAATATGAACCTTCGGCTGGCTGGCTCCTCAGCGCCTCTGGACGTTACTACCGTGATACCGGCGAAATTGAGAATTCGCTCTTTTCCAGCGCCGCACCTGGTCTTGACGCCTGGCAGGTGGGAATCGGGGTTCGTCGGATCTGGGGTATTCATTCGGTAAAGCTATTTTTGGCACCCTACTTCACTCACTATCAACCCGCTGGAATCGGTACCGCATTTTTTCAAAACCTCTATCGAGACCGCACCTGGGGTCTGGTGCAATTAGCTTATCACGCAGAACTGTAGCATTTATGAAATTCTTCCGCCTCTTAACCACAGCGCTTTTTGCCTTAGGCATTATTCACCCAACCGCCCGGGCTGCGTTCTATCAGGTTGGCGATGTCATTGAGGACTTCTCCCTCATTGATCGCGCCACCGGAAAACCGATGCGGTTAGCGGATCTTTCTGGAAAAATTGTCGTGCTCGATTGGTTCGCTTGGTGGTGCCCTTTTTGCCAAGCCGCGGCGCCACAACTTCTCAGTGGAATCGATCAGTGGTACGCCTCGCGCCAAGGCAATCCGGCGGGGATTCCAGTCGTACACGTCGGAATCAATCTTCAGCCCGGCCAGGAAAAAGAGACGCAAAATTTCGTCACCCGGGCAAAACTGGAGCTAGTCCTGCAGGATTTTAATCGGTCCGTCGCCAATCTTTTTTTTAGCAACGGGCAGCCGCTTTTTGCGATTATCAACGGCGTCACGAATTCTCCGAGTCACCGGCCCTGGCAACTTATTTATGGACGCCTTGGTTACGGCCAAACGACGTTTCCGATCGCTAGCTTTCGTGCCGCAATCGATGGGGTAAAGGCTCCTGCCCCAGTTCTAAACGTCGCTCCGCGTGTTACCAGTCAGCCCGCGCCGGTAAGGGTGTTCCCAGGACAAAGCGCGACGTTTTCTGTCGTCACCCAGGGCGACCCAACCCCCACCTATCAGTGGCAAAGGAATAGGACCAATCTCGTCGGAGCAATCTCTTCGAGTCTCAGCATTTCCTTGGTCACTCCGCTGGATGGCGGTCTTTATCGGGTGCTGGTGAGCAATCTCGCCGGTTCGACGACGAGCGACGAGGTTCCGTTGGCCGTCGATACCCCGCCGCCGGCCGTATTTACCGTTTCGGAAATCCTCACAGACGGACGAATCCATCTGAAATTTCAGGGAACACCAACGCTCAACTACACGCTTCAATCCTCTCCTGACCTCACTGTCTGGAGCGATATCATCAGTGAGCGGCTTACCAATGGGCTGCTCGACTACACCTCGCCCGGATCGATTGGTGGAGGGGTACTTGTCTATCGAGTCACCCTTCGCTAGCGCTAGGAATTAGGTTAGATCAGGCCCTCGCGGACCATGAACTCCGCATTCTGAATCGCGTTGAGTGCCGCGCCTTTCCACAGGTTGTCCCCGGACACCCAGAGTGCGAGCCCGTTATCCAGTGCGGTGTCGAGCCGAATTCGGCCCACACCCGCCTTGACCTTTTCCGCAAAATCGAGTGGCGTTGGATACCTGTTTTGGGCCGGATCGTCCACCAATTCAGCCCCCGGAAACGCAGCGATAGCGGCCCGCGCAACGGCGACCGAGACAGGACGTTCAAACTCCGCCTGCACCGCAATCGAATGAGCGCGGACCACCGGCACTCGGACACAGGTGGCCGAGACCTTCAGCTCCGGTAAACCCATGATTTTGCGGCTCTCGAGCAACATTTTATGCTCTTCCCCGGTATAGCCATCCGCGCCAAACGAATCGATATGAGGAATGCAGTTAAAAGCGATTTGATGGGGATAAACGCTTCTCGTTATTGGCTGACCCTGTACCTGAGCGGTCACTTGACTTTGCAATTCACGGACCGCTTCGGCGCCCGTGCCCGAGACAGATTGGTAGGTGGCCGCAAAATAACGCTTCAATCCAAAAGCCACATGCAAAGGCCATAAGGCCATCAGGGTGACGGCGGTGGAACAATTCGGATTGGCGATGATGCCCCGGTGACGACGCAATTCCTGGGGATTGATTTCCGGGATGACCAACGGAACAGTGGGGTCCATTCGCAGTGCGGAACTTTTGTCGATCACCAAGCACCCGGACTTCACCGCGTCGGCGGCCAGGGCGCGGGTTACGGCTCCACCGGCCGCGAAAAACGCCAGCTGAACTCCCGCGAATGCTCCCGGTTTGGCTTCTTCGATGACATACCGGTGGCCAAAGTGCTCGACCGATTTGCCCGCGGAACGAGCCGAGGCGAAAAGCCGAAGTTGGCTGAACGGAAATTTCCGTTCGTGCAACAGGCGCACGAGTTCTTGGCCTACGGCGCCCGTCGCACCGACAATCCCAATGGTAAGAGAGGCGTGGTTCACGATCATATCACTTCTGAATTCTTCACGCGGAGGCAGCCGATTTCAAGGCCTGTTTCACGGCGCTGAGCACTCGACGTTGCACACCCAATGGTCGTCCCGAAATCCGCGCCCCCGCGGCCGCCTTGTGTCCACCGCCCCCAAACCGTTGGGCGATGGCCGCGACGTCGATGCGGGAGTTCTTGGAGCGCCAACTCACCCGAGTGAGGTCGTCGCCCGCTTCCTCAAAGACCAAGGCTACCTCAACGCCTTCAATGGCTCGAATATGATCAATCAGCCCTTCACTTTCCTCGGTGCGGGCACCCGCACGGGTATAGTCTCGTTGGCGCAGCCAAAAATAGGCCGTGCGATCACCATGAGTCAGCCGGAACTTGCTGTAGACGTGGCGCAATAGTTTGATGCGACTGAGCGGAAAACTCTGATAGACCTCCTGACAGATCCGTCCCAGATCGGCGCCGCGTTCGACGAGGTGGGCCGCGGTTTCCAGGGTATCCGGCGTGGTACTCGGATATTGAAAGCTGCCGGTATCCGTGCTGACCGCCGTAAAAAGACAATTGGCAATGGGCTCTGTGATCTTCCAGCCGGCCCATTGGCAGAGATCAAAAATAAGTTCGCCCGTGCTGGGTTCGCGAGGTGATACCCAGTTGAGATCCGCGTACTTCGTATTCGAAGCATGGTGATCGATATTGATGAACGACTTGCGCGCACCGATATGATCCCCACAACGCCCGAGGCGCTCAAACGCGGCACAATCCGTGGCGATGACGACATCAAACTCACCGCCCGAAGTCGGCTTTTTCACTCGTCGATTCGGATCGAGAAAGCGGAGTTTATCCGGGACCACATCTTCATTCCAAACCGTGACTTCCTTGCCGGCATTTTCGAGGGCCATCGCGAGGCCCAATTCGGAGCCGATACAGTCACCATCGGGCCGAATGTGCCCCACAATGCACACCGTACGTGCTTCTTTAAGCACGCTGATAATTTGATCAACAATCTTAGGACTCGCTTTCACACGAAGTTTTTTTCAACCCCAAGGCACAAAGGCACGGAGACGGACTGGGAGTTGGATCGAATAAATATTCCGCACTCGCCCGGAACGTTCATAGCCTTTCGTCGCTAGGCCCAGCGAGTCGCAATGAGGCGCCGCAGAAAGAATCGAAACGAGGCGAGCTAGGCCAGAGGTGAACTAGCGTTGGACCACAGATTGTCAGAAAGGAAATCAAAGAATTTCTTCGTGACTTTGTACCTGGGTGGGAAAATCCTTGGGTGAAAAACATGAGGTGTTTATCGGTAGACCTTCGAGCGTTAAGCCTGTTTTTGCGACGCTGACGGAGCCGCGGCTGGGCCGGGCGCCTGCGCCTTTTCTAGCTCGTCTAAGATCGACAGCACCCGATTGGCTCCCGTCACGGAGTCGTCCAGGCGGAATTGCAAAATAGGGGTCCATTTCAAGCGCAAAACAGCGCCGAGTTGGAGATTGAGCCGTTTGGAATTCGATTCCAGCACGGCGGTCGCTTGCACCCTTTGGGCATGCGTCCCCACATGTCCGACAAAAACGAGGGCGTTTTTAAGATCCGGCGCGACCTTGACTTCATTGACGTTCAAGAGCCCAATCTTTTCGACCGAGAGTTCGCGCCGGATCAGCTCGGCGAGTTCGCGTTTGATCAATTCAGACACCCGTTGCAACCGGCGGCTAGGTGGTTTTGGTGTATGCATGGAAAGAAAGTTCTTACCGCTAGAGATCAAATATCGACGTCAAAATAAGAGCCGCGCCGTGGGCGAAATACTGGTGGAAATTTTTAACCCACCGCTGTTCCTAGGGGTGGTTTGAGCCACCCGGAGGACCCAGAACCTATTCAAGTTTTGCCGCGGTTTTTTCCACCGCGTAACACTCAATCACGTCCCCTTCTTGGAGATCGTCGAAGCCTTCCACGCTCAAGCCGCATTCCATCCC
>JAYVTS010000452.1:0-9901 GCA_043788645.1 Verrucomicrobiota bacterium | reverse complement strand
TATCAATCCAGCCGTCCCTTTATAGATCCACAATGTCAATATATCTAGCATGTTTTATTGTTATGCGGATTCTTGTTTTCAATCCTCCTGTCCCTTGTTTCGTACACCGTTCTCCCTCTCGCTGTCATTGAGCCGGAAGATTTTGGACAACGCTGTCACTGCATCTTTGAGTGGGTGCTCCAGACCGTCTGCTGTGTAGCGGAGGAGAGGCAACATGCACGACTGATAGTCCGGGAGCGGCATAATTTCTGGAAATGTAGGCCACCTTCTCAAGCCTGTTCCACAAAAATCAATCTCTTGCGATCGGCAAGAGCTTTTGAGGCTTTCCATTTCCGGACTCGAGCAAATGAATGGCGGTCAAGAGTCGACGAGCGTTGCCGGGACTTCGAATTAAGTGAGCTGTTTCCTCAAGTTCCTCATAGCCGTCCAACGAAATCATTACCACCGATTGGTCGCGATTTCGGGTACTGAGAACCGGCACGCGATCCTTACCCGCCTCATCCATCGTAGAGGCCAACTCCTCTCGTGCAGCGGTATATGTGATGGTCTCCATCTGGATACGACCATGTACTTGTAGAAAGCAGAGTCAAGAGAGTGATCCGTTTCTCAGAGTTGCCCTCGGTAGATTCTCGCCGCACGGTCGGGTCGTCCTTGAAACTTTCATCCGCACATTTGCGCTCGCGCGAACCGATAATCAGGAGCAGATTCTGAATTTTGGTTTAGCTGTCGTTCCTCTCAATGAAATTACTCGACTACTTCAACGCACAAACGACCGAGGTTCTAAAAAAGTGGTTGTCGATGCTGAAAATCAACACCACCGGCATTACTCGAAAAGAACAAATGGCAGCGGCTCTGGAGCAGCGAGTACGCCTACAACTCCCCGACTATTTGAGTTTTCTGAGTGCCGAAGAGAAGGCGTTTCTTGCCGAATGCGCGCATACGGGTGAGGTGCCCTCTCTCGAGGGCTTTAAAGCGAAATACGGCCGACCGGTCTACCCACCGGTAGGGAATCCTTGGGGCGCCGAGGCGCGTGCGCTGAAGAGATATACCGACATCCTAGTCGGCCGTTTGTATCACGGAGAGATTTTTGAGTTGGCGAGCGAGCTGGTCCAACCCTTGAAAGACGCGCTTCCCCGACCGGCGTCCGTGGCGGTCCGCGGCGTGGCCGGACTGCCGACGGCGATGACTCATGACGGCTGGGGGAGGACCGGACCGCGTCCAATTCATATCCACGAAAGCGAGCAGGTCAGTCAGCAGGAATTAGTGAGAGTGCTGCGATTGGTACAAGCGGGTCGGATTGAAGTTTCCGATGCCAGCGGCCGGCCAACGAGTAGTGCGATTCGGGCGGTGACCGAGATTCTGGTAGTACCCGATTACGACCTCAATGAACCGCCGATCGAGGCGAATCCGGCGGGCTATATTCGGCGGGAACCCGACCAACCGGGACCCGTTCGCGCGCACGCTTGGCCGGTGGTGATTCAACAATGCGGTTGGGCGAAACGACGCGGCAAGACCCTTCGCTTGACGCCGGCCGGCGAGGGCTTGATTGCTCGTTTTGAACTATCGAAATTCGACGAAGGCGTGAAGCGGCTGACGGTCGATGACGCGTTTGATGAATTGAGCCGCATTCCCGCGATTCGCGGCCAAAGTGGCAACGCGAAGCGATATCTGACCTCGGTGGGGGGCCGTCGAGCAACCCTTTGCGATCACCTCAGACACGTGCCCGGACAGACCTGGATTTCTTTCTCAGAACTGGTGCGGTATTTGCGAGCCTCGGGGGCGCGTTGGCCGGTTGGCGGCGGCCAGTGCCTCTATTTGGGCGAATTACAATATGGCGCCCTCTATGAACAAGCGCCCTTGGAAGCGCAGTATTTACGCGCGTTTTTGATGGAAACCTGGGCCACGCTGGGATTAGTGGACTTGGCCTATACCTATCCGAGCGGACTATTCCCTGAATTGCAAGACGCCTGGGGTAAGGATATGCATTATTATATCAGTCGGTATGATGGGCTCTTATACTTGAGAATTACTCCTCTGGGAGCTTATGTCTTGGCGGCGGCGGACCAAAAACCGACCCACCAACCGCCGAAAGTGGAGGCGATCTACACGCTAGGACCCGAGCTTGAGCTCATTCCGGTTCTACCGGAGTTAGAGTCTTCGATCCGAGCGTACTTAGAGCAATTCGCGGAACCCAAATCGAATAGCACCTGGCGCATCGACGAGCGCAAGATCCTCAATCATTTGGCCGCGGGTGTTTCGACGGAAACGGTGCTATCGTGGATCAAAACGGGCTTGGCCACCGAGTTGCCCGACGGCATTGTGGATCTCGTCGCGGGACTTAATATCCGACGCGAGGCGTGTTCTGGGATGGAAGACGCGGTTATTATTCGGTGGTCGGACGCCAAGTTGGTTCCGCTGATTCTCGGCTATCAAGACGTCGGAAAGCTGGCCCAAGCATTTGGGCGGTCGGCCATCGTTACGTCGCGCAAGAACCTGACGGCATTGCGCAAGGCGCTGCTGACTCAAGGGTTTGTTTTACCTGTGGAAAAACCGAACTAGTTAAACCGTGAAACGCGATTTGCCCGGCACCTCGGCGCCGCTCAACCCGCGTTTCACGGTTAAAAGCACCGAATTGGGACCGCGTTGATCGACACAAATTTCGCGGAGACGACCCGTGGTTGCGCATCAGTTTCTAGCCCGATGCATCCCTGGCTCTGGCTTCGGTCCCTCTGAGGCAGAAAACAAGGGACAGGCGGGTTGAAAAACATAACAGTCAAAATAACTATACTGCTTTATTATGACGCGAAACGGTTTTTCAATCCGCCTGTCCCGTGCTTTGCCCAGAATGCTCCCTCCCGCGGGGGCTGGGGTGTCGAAGCAAAAATCGCCCCGGCCACAGCGACGCCTCCCCAAACACGGATGACTCCTGGTAAAATTGACGACGTTTTGTTCATAGCCGCGTTTTCCACTCAACAAGAGTGGTCCCCCCTGTTAGGAGCAAGAGGACCGGGTTTTTAATGAATGCTCGTTGGTCGGAATTCGGAGGCAAAACTATTTGCGATTCATCGAAACACGCCTGGGCTTTGACTATTCTATCGCATTGGATCAGCTCGACTCAAGTGGCTTCGGGCCAGCTCGCGGATGCGCGATAGACTCTGATTTTCGGACAACCTATCGACCTGACCGCGGCCGCGGCGGTGAAAGGAAGGGTGAATGGTGCGGAAACTTTCTGAGGGCGAATGAAAGATTTCGACCGAAGCGAACGTTTCGATAGTGGTATGAACGCAATTCGCTATTGGAACCAAGTTTCACTGGACCTCGTCGCCAACGACTACACCCCGGATATGCCGGGCACGAGCCCCAGCGACCCCAAGAAACCCAACCAGGCCGGTCCTACGGCCACGTCTCGTGCGCTGGCGATGATTCACCTAGCCATGCAAGAAGTCACGGCAGGCATCGCCGCCAACGGGATCACGGGATATTTTTCGCGAATCGGTGCTCCGATTCTGCCTCCGCCTTCCCAAACCTACTCGGTGCCAGCAGCGATTGGCGCCGCGGCGGCGAATCTTTGTAAACACCTGTATCCCGCCCAGAAAATTTTTATCGACACCGAGATGGCTCGATTTGGGAAGACCTTGGCGAGCGGTTTTTCCGTGCATCAAATCAATGAGGGTGAAGACTACGGGCGCGCTGCGGCAGCCGCGATGATTGCTCTGCGGAAGGACGATAAATCCAAGGCGGACGATACCTACTCCTATGCGGTCGCACCGGGAAAGCACCGCGCGGACCCTCATCACCCGGGCCAACAATCGCTTGGCGCCCATTGGGGCAAGGTCACACCGTTTGCCATTGCCGGGCCGGCCGCAGTCAATATCGGTCCGCCCGCTTTAGACTCCGCCGCCTACGCCACGGCCTACCATCAAGTCCTCAATTTCGGGCGTGATACCTCGACCGTTCGTTCGGCGGAGCAAACGATGATTGGCATTTATTGGAGTTATGACGGTTCGTCGAAACTGGGCACCCCTCCGCGCCTCTATAACCAAATTGTCGGTGCTATTTCTGATGCGAAAAACGGCGGAGATTTGGTCAAAGATGCGCAGCTTTTTGCCTTGGTAAATGCGGGGATGGCGGATGCGGGTATTTCGGCTTGGCATTTCAAATACAAGTTCAACCTCTGGCGCCCCGTCGTGGGGATTCGCGAGGCCGACCATGGTGGTCCCACGGGATTGAGCGACGGTAATGCTGCCACCAAGGGTGATCCGGGTTGGTGCCCCCTCGGTGGGCAGGATACCAATGGAACGATGCAACGAAACCTGACGCCTAATTTCCCGGCCTTTCCTTCCGGCCATGCGACTTTTGGCTCTGCGTGCTTCAATTTGGTGGCCAAGTTCTACGGCGCAGCCAACCTGAAAGATATCGAATTTGAATTTGTTTCTGACGAATATAACGGGATCAGCCGTGACACATTTGGAGCCATCCGGCCTCGTCTGGTGAGAAAGTTGAATCTGAAAACCGCCAATGTGGAAAATATCGAAAGCCGGGTGTGGTTGGGAGTGCATTGGCTCTTCGATGGAACGGAGGGCGACAAACTTGGCGCGGCAATCGCCGATCAGGTGTTTGTGAAACTCGTGTAGAACTCCCTGAGTTCAGCATCAGGGAACGGTGGGTCCGGGGTGGGTGCCGCCCCGGCACCCACGCGCGACGCAGGGAGCGCGTCTCTGCGACCTCATCCTTGACTTCAGAACCCGACCGCTCGATCCCAATTTCGCTCCGCTCTTTTCCCGATCCGGGGCAGGAGTTCTAACGCGATCTCACGGTAACCGCCTTACGCGGTAAAACCGATAGGGCTCGTTGATATTAAATGGGATGGTCATTTGATTACGACTGCCCGTGCCCAGCTGAGTGGTCCCGGGAATCGCCTCCCAGCTACCCGCCGTCAATTCGGGGAGCGATTCCAAGACGTAGGTGCGTCCCGCTTCGGTCGGATATTTCAGTTGTAATTTCTGAGTGAATTGATCAACGAAGACCACGCCTAATCCTTCTGGAGGTTCGCTGGGAACCACCGAAACATTGTCTAACGCCAGGTAACTACCGCCGGAAACACCGGTGATTGAAATCGGAGTCGACTCGGAAAAGGCCATGAAGATAAAGCTTAAGGCTCCCCAATCATTGGGTCCGCGGTTGGGCGGAATGAAAATGAGCGTCGTGCCTTGATTACCGGCGGTTACGCCCACTTTCTTTGGGCCTTGGGCGTCGGGAATACTGCTATTGGCCCCCAGCGAGAGTGAGAGCCGGTAGGATTGTCCGGGGACGGTTGTGATCGTCTGGGTCACTCCGGCTAAAGGTTGAGCATCTTGAGAGCCGGTTAAATCCACTGCGAAATCTCCGGTGGGCGTGCTGGCGGCAAAAATATCGCCCGTCTTGTTCTCGATCCAAGACAGCTCAGCCAGGGTGGTGGTCCAACCTGGAATCGCCGTAGAACCATTGGGCAAAGCCATGACGCTTTGGTGATTGGCCACGAAGGTGTCGGCGGTATTTTCAAAGCTGCCATTTACAATGAGCTCCGTTGAAGTTCCTGATTTGAAGCCGCGAATCAGCATTTTGCGATTGCCCTCAAGGACCGGCGAAGGCCAGGTAGCGCCGCCATCGCGGGAATAGGCGCTTCCGAACGCGCCGGCCGCACCAAGGGGTTTGGTGGCGGTCGCCGCCAGCAATACTTCGCCACTTTCGACCATCAAAACGGCCCAATAACAGCGGTTGGCCGCCAGGAGGAAGGGCGTGGCCGGGGTCCAAGTGACGAGTCGCTGAGACCCGACCGGTTTAAAGACGATCGGATTGGTTTCTCCGACGAGGTGCATCACCACTCCGGTGTCGATTCCCGGTCTGCTACTAGACGGGTCGTCGGCATAGATCTTTAGCTGAACGACGGGATTAATGCCGTTTTGGCGGGTGTCCAAAAGTAGGGCGATGGAATCAAGGGTATAGGCTTGGGGATCGAGGCAAAATCGGCCCGCCTGTTGTAGGGTTGAGTCGGCGTAAGTGTTGCCGTTGTCGCTCCCTTTAAGATTATCAAAGATCGAGTCGGGCACCGGGGCGGGCGGGCTCAAAGTCACTCGAGTGATAGCCGGAGAGCTGTTTTGTGTGCCGTCATTGACGACCAATTGAAAGGTGAAAATCGTGGGCTCAGTGACCTTTGGCGCAGTGAACGAAGGCTTCGCGGTAGTGCCGCCGGTCAATGCGACCGGCGGGCCGGTCAATTGCGACCAAAGGTAGCTCAGTCGTTGGTTTTCGGGATCGAGACTCGCGCTGCCCTCGAGCGCGATCATTTCGCCACCCGTCACCGAGCTTTTTTGGACCGCACCGGCGTTGGCGAGGGGCGGGCGATTGTCGCCGAGCGTGAGACTGAGGTTGTCGGCGTAACCGTCGTTGAAGCAGCATTGGTTGTCGCGGCGCATCTCTAGCACCACCTCCACTTGTCGAGCGTTGAGAGGCACCACGCGGCTCGCAGTGCGTCGGAGCAATCCGGTGAGGCCGTTGCGCTCTTGAGCCGTGACGGGCCCAATTTGGAAGGATTCCAGCCGACCACCGGCAGCACTCAAAAACGTGGCGGTCACTTTGGCGTAGTCGGACTGGCTGGAATATCCGCCTAACCAGCCGGATAATACGGCGGCGACGAGCCCCGCGTCGATCCGTGCGGGAGTTTCCGTTAGATCTACAATGATGGTGGCCGTGTTCGTTTCGCCGGTGGCGCCGCCGGAGAAAAAGTTGGTGCCGCGATGGTTAGGACCGGGCGAAGTCGCAACTGGGAATCCGCCTCGGTTGTCCCATTTTGTCACGGTCAAATTTCCCAAAACGGTCCAGCCGGGAATTGGTACGATGAGGGTGCCATCGCCGCCCGGCAGCCCTTCGGCGTTGCCGAAGGGAAGTAAATTGTTACCTGCGGCCAGCGGAGTAAGTGTCACGTCGGTCGTAGCGGGTCCGCTGTTCTGCGTGCCGTCGTTTACTACCAGCTGGAAAGAGAAGACGGTGGGTTCGGCTACGGTTGGTGCGAAAAAGGTAGGCTGGGCGTTCGTGCCGCCCGTTAGTATTACTGGCGGTCCTCCGACTTGCGACCAGAGGTAGGTGAGCGGTTGGTTTTCCGGATCGGAACTGGCACTGCCGTCGAGCACAATCGTTTCGTCGCCCATTACGGACCTCGTTTGAGGGGCACCCGTTTGCGCAAAGGGAGGTCGGTTATGATTTACCACCCCGCCCGGGACACTCAGGGGATCGCGTGGATCGGTGCCGGCTTTGAATTCTTGAAGGTTGGTAAAGCCGTCGTGGTCCGGGTCGCCGGAGGGATCAGAAAGGCCGTGTAATTTTTCCCACGGGTCCGAAAGGCCGTTGCCATTCACATCAACGAACGCCGCGGGTTCGAGCGGGAGTGGCGGGCCGAAGCGGTAGCGGCCGCGGGTGATCGGGCCCAAGGGCGCGCCGTTGGGGTCAACTGCGTAGGCTTCGAGCGTGGCGTCGTCGGTCAGGGCGGGCGGATGTTCAATCGTATAGCTTTGCCAGGCTTCCGCATTAACCCGCCAGCGAATCTCGGCGGGACTCGACGTAGTCAGACTGATGGTGAGAGTGGAACTCGGGTTCGTCGGAACTCGCTTAGCCGGGTAGATTCCTGCTGGCGGTGTGAACGTAATTGTTGGTTCGATAACCGATGGGCTGCCTCCTAGTGACGCGAGGGAAATGGCGGAAGCGATTTGATTGGGGAGCGGGAAATAACCGCCCACGCCAGCAACCGGCAGGTCGATAGGAGAACCCAGTCCTGCGGGAGCGCCAAGATCGGTCAACGCACTTGCTGTGCCGGCGACGACGGCCGTGGTCCAATCGCCGAGGTCGCGCGTACTTCGGAGCGCGGCTTCTGGATCCACCCACGGCTCGGTAGTAAAGAGGAAAACGGTGGGTGAGGAGCGGGAGGGCTTCAGCTCCGGCAAAAGGGTATTAGCCGAGAGCGTGTGGCGGGTGCCATCGAAAGCCGCCCGCTGCCAACCCGTGGTGCGGCCGCCGGTGCCATTTAGCAAGATGAAATGTCCGCTGCCCTGCACTGAAGCGGCGGAAAAGGAAGTGCCCGCCGGGGCAGAAAAACTCTGCCGGATGGTCGGCGCGGATCCGGGCGTGAAATCGTAGAGCACCGCGGTCGTTCCCTCCGGAGTGATGGCTAGCATCCAATCCTGAGCGGTGTTCGAGGTGATGACCTGAAGTGTGCCAATGGCGATTTCTAAATTCCAGGTGGCCGCCGGACCGAACGTGCTGCCATCGGCCAGGATAGAGAGATGCTGAAATTTATCCTGCCCCGGAATCCAAAGCACGAAAGAATCCGGTGCGGCGGCTCCGAAATGGCCCGCTGCGTAGCGCGTGCCGAGCTCGAGCCCGGGGAATCGCGCCCGACGTTTCATGTTAGGGAAGCCCTGCTTCGCCCAGACTTCGAGCGCTGTTCCATCCGAAATAAATGCTGCCCCCTGGCTCACTCGACTGCCCGCAGTGAGTTGGCCCGCAACCTTCCGATCAGCCAGGGTGGGAAGGGTAAATGCACCGTTGTTGAGTAAACCAGAGAGTCCGGTATTGGTCCCGGCGACCCCACTAGATCCCACCAACAAGTCATCCAGCGCCGAGCCCCCGAGCGGCAGGACCATGAACGTCGTCGGCAGCACCCCAAGTCCGCCCAGGGGAAAGCGCTGACCCGTGGCGGGCGTGTAAACTTCTAGACTCGACTTTAGCGCGCTGCCCACCGCGATGCTCATGGCTCCGGCGCCGGGCGGGAGTTCAAGATTTCCTACGCCGAGATAGTCCGCGCCTTCCACGCTAGCTGAGGTGGCGGTCCAATTGAGAGTGGCACCATCCCATATGCCAATCCGGAGCACGCCGCTGGCGCGATCAAGCACCGCGAGGTCATCATTCGGTCCCGCATCAAAGGCGGCGGGCGTGACCAGTTCGGTCGCGGTCTCCACGGTGACAATTCGCTGGCTATGGACCACCGGTGCGGCAGCTACCAGGGCGACAAGAAGCAATCGGCGATTCATAACGGGTCAGTTTGATTATGGAATGAGGAGCTCGCCGGCATCGATGGATTCGAGGAGTTCGCCATCGATTGGGGATATCCGCACCAACGTGTAATGATAGCGGGCGCCCTTCGTTACGGGCTGCGTGTCCAATAAAAAGAGGTCAACCGATTCAACAAACCCCTGAAAAGCAGGGTCAATCAAGCCGGGGTCCGCGGCTGTCCGCCGAGAAATGACGCCGATATACGGATCGCGTAGGGTGAGCACATTTGGCTTGATTCGAGAAGTGCCTTGATAGGCGGCCAGCTTGGCCAACATCGGGGAAACTTGAATTGTCGCGCCGGACACCGTGAGGAATCGGTCGCTCGGCACTTGGCGACGATAGAGAACCGCGGGCAAGAGGCTCTCGTCCGTGGAACGACTGGTCGAGGAAAGGAATGAACTTCCTAAAGCGATTTCGATATCCACCAGCGGGGCGACGAGCGCACCGGCGGTAACCAAGGATGAGCCCGCTCGGCGGGGCAGCAACCAAGTCGTGATGTCCGCCGCGTATTCATGGGGAGTGCCAGCGAAAAGTTCGGGAACGATGGTGGCGACGAAATGCTCTGGTTGGCTATCGCTGCGGAAAGCATTCACCAGCTTCCGACTGAGCACGCTGGCCTGTACGGTGGCTTGCTGCGCGGCAATGCGCACGCCGACCGGGTAATCTTCAAACGATCCTGGCGCTTGGATGTCCCAGCGTTCATAGAGCGGTGGCCCGCCGGAAACCGCCTTCTTCGTCAACTCAGCTCGCACCAGTGGATGCCAGAATCCAGCCCCGGGCAGGGGGCGCTGCGGCCAGTTGACGGGCGGCTCGATCC
>JAYVTS010000451.1:0-5911 GCA_043788645.1 Verrucomicrobiota bacterium | reverse complement strand
CCTCGTCAGAAATAAATCCATGCACAACCGGCACTGCGTTCACTCTTTTAATCTATGGCACCGGTTTCAATTTAACCACCTTAAACCAAAACCAAATCCATCTTGGTTCCACGGTCGTGACTGCCACCAGTGTCGGAGTTTACACACCGGCAGGCGGCTCCGGCACCAATCTGATTCCCGAAGTTGACTTTTTGTCATTGGATGTCCCGTGTAAGGATTTGTCGTTGCAGGATCTCGGTTCAAACATAGGGTTCAAAGTCGTTCCGATTTCCGTTAAGGTCGGTGGGTTCATGTCTAGTCCTGAGATGCTTTTCACGGTCATCCAGTCAAGCGTCGTGAATCAGGGCAATCTCCAAAGCGCTGTCGTTCCGACCGGAACTTCCGCTCATCTACAGAGCTTCACCTCCGGAATCTACACGGGCGTCGAGGCAACATTAAACGTGATTGGAGCATCAGCCGTAGGCCTTACCGTGGCAACCTATATTGGGACGCCACCGACGACCGCCGGCCTACTTTTTAATGCCGGTGCCGATTGGTTTGATGTTCAAGCAAACAATGCGAACTCCTCTGATACTTTAACCGCAACATTCTATTGTCCTGCCTCGTTCATCGGGATTCCATCGCTTCAATACATGGGGAGTCCTTCTCCTGTGCTTGACGCGTCGGGTGGTGTCATCGCTGGTATTTTCACTCCCGGAAATGGATGGACCTTCACCGTCACGTTCGACCAGAACACGGTTCCCTCTATCAATATGTTGAGTGGCACGATGTTCACCATAGCTCCCGAACCGCTTAAAGCATCTCCTTCCAGCCTTTGGCCGCCGAATCACAAAATGGTGTCGGTGACCGTAAATGCACCGGGCTGTACCATCCTCTCAGTTAGCAGCAACGAGCCTCAAGCGGGCTTGGGCAATGGGGATGTGGCGTCAGATTGGCAGATCACCGGTCCGCTGAAGGTCAACCTTCGGGCCGAACGCGGCAACACCGGAGGCGGGCGAATTTACACCATCCTCCTGCAATGCAGTGATGGTTCGCAAAACATTGCGGTCGTCCGAGCGCCTCACGATCAAGGCAATCACTGAAACTGATCGCGCCCAACTACTTACCGCGGAATAGAGTAGGCGAGACTGGGAGAGCGGAGTTAAACAGATCGTAGTTGTCAGTTTCCGATCCCAGTCCCGCCCCTCGTCGAACTCTACATGCGGGTTTCCCTCATCACATGTGATGAGGGAGGTCAACGGTGTCCGTTGAGCCTCATAGGTAGGTTTCCATGGTCCTTCGGAGGTTCCAGATTGGTTGGGATTTTGAGAAACAAAGTGCATTTTCGTTGAAGGGATTAGAAAATTGCAGTTTATAAACTGTGTCTCCGATGACTCGACCCTTCGTTCTTTCTACACTTCGCGGAGAGTTTAGAATGTCAATGTTTGACCGCTTTGCCTTTCTTTCCCATTTGCCTGGCACTTCACAAACTTTGCACGATTGGCATTCGTCGCGTGGGCCTTACTTTTCCCCAAGCGATAAGAGTTGGGTCTGGGTGCGCAGGTAAATCCTGTCTCCCACCATTGCCGGTGTCGCAAAGATCCGCTCCCCAAAGTCCGCCTGATGCAGAATTTGCGGAGTCTCGCCGCCCGCTTTCACGACGGTTAGCTTTCCTGACACCGATACCAGATAGATACGTCCGTCGGCCGCCACTGGCGAGGCGTAATAGGCACCGCCAGCGTTCAGACGTTCCTGGGTGTAAAATAGCTTTCCGGACTTGGCCTCAATTGAGGATATCATTCCACCATCTTTGATTAAATAAATCCTGCCGTCGTAATATAGCGGTGATGGCACATACGGAAGTCCGCGGTTGGAGGTCCACGACACATGAGAGTGGGATATGTCCCCGGTGCCCCCTGAGCGCACTGCAATTAGGCTGTTTGACGCCTTCGCGGCCGTTGCCATGATCGCGGCGAAGTCTGCCTCAGAAATTTCTCCGTCGCGGTCCACATCGAGGCCGCGCATGTAATCCCACTGCACCGGATCGAACTCGGAACGGAGAATTTTTCCGTCACCGTTTTTGTCATTTGCCCCTAGAAATGAGGGCCAGTCTGTTGGAAATCCAGAATCAGCTTTCCCCTGTGACCAGGCAGCGAAGAAGAGTTGATTGTCGCCCACCACAGGAGTTGTGCAGACGAAACTGGCGGCGCCTTCGACCATCCATCGCTCAATCCCGGTCGCGAGATCATAACCCTTTAGTCGGACAGAACCGGGCATCACTACTTCATCCACGAGACCGTTGTGCCAAAGAATCGGCGTACCGAATCCACCGGTAACACCCGTCCTGGGTGTTTCCCAAAGCAGATTGCCCGTCGTCACGCTTAGCGCCAGGAGGGAAGAGTTAAAGTCCTGATCGCGATTCAGAATAACACGGCCCCCCAAGATGATGGGAGAAGTTCCCGTCCCGTACCTGCCTCCGCTCAGTGCCAACGGAAGTGTATGGCGCCAGAGTTCCTGACCGCTCGCGTCGTGACAGATCACTCCGAACGAACCAAAATAGCTAACGACATGCTCACCGTCCGTAGCGGGAGTGGACGCCGCCGGACTGCCATCGGTGCTATGAAATTCCTCCAATTTGTCGGCCTTCAACCCACGCGCCCAGACTAACCGTCCGTCGCGGCGGTCGTGAGCCCGTACTTCCAACTCGCCTTGATTAAAGGTCGTCAGGAAAATCCGCTCGCCCCAAACGCACGGAGAAGACGGCGACCAGGGTACTTCGACTTTCCATAGCACGCCGTTGGACGAACCGATTTTGATTGGAGGCTTCGCCCCGTCAAAAACCCCGATGCATTGGGACCGCGAAACTGTGGCCACTGATCTGAGCTTCGAGCCGGGCTCCACCCGGCGAGGCAGATGAGCATCAAAGCCATTCCTGAAGCAGCATTCATTTCAATGTTAATTACAATATTCGGCGACCACCAACCCACTACTCATTAGAATCACAGAAAACAGATTGATCGCAAATTTCTTGTCGACGGCCATTCGCCAATGGCGCCGCGATTGCTCGTGATATTCTACTGTTGAATCGGCCAGATACCGCGTCCCACGTAGTTTTCGTAGATTATTCCCACGCCATTGCTGCTATCGCCGCCATCAGCAATACCGTCGCTTAAAAACTGAGAACTATCATGATCAGCCCCGACTATATACAAATTGGATACGTTAGGTCCATAAGAATAAACCACGGTGTCCGGTCCGGGTATGTCATGAATGTCAATTTTCCCCGGCAGTTTTTGTGCGACTCCTGGATACCCATTTGCCTGGGCAAAAAACCTGGCAATGGAAGCTGAGATAGAACTGGGACCGTCTGCGGAGATGCACACACATTGAATGGGGGGATCGAATTTTATGGTCTGCCCACCGTGTTGGGCTTTGAAATACGCTGGCACGACGTTGTTTTCCTGATAAGCAGCAAAAAATAGGACACGAGTGAGCAGGCCTGGCCTGGTTTGACTTAGAATTACCGCCAGCCCTTCCTGAGTAGCGCTTGCATGCGAGTATCCGATCAGGACCACCTCCTTTAGATGTACCAATTCTTCAGCGGCCCGAATCGCCGTCAACAAATAAGCGTAGTCCGAACCATTGATGGATTCATCGCCGTTCCAGGTTGCGAGTGAAATCGGGCTGGGATGTAGCGAGACGACTCCACTCTGATCAAGAATTCCTCCGGTAAAGGATTCGATATAGGCGCCGGAATTCTGCGAAGGAGTATCTCCTGGCATCACCACGGCGAGTGTCTGGGGAGTGGATAAATCCAGGTTGGTTGGGATTCTGAGAAAATAGTTAATCCTAATATACGAACCCAAAATCAAGAAATCTGATAAGCCTGCGTTCAGAATATTTGTGTTAGCACGAAAATAAGTAAAAAGTTATGCAGCTTTAACACTTAGCAATGCAACTCGTTCCGGAACCCATTCGGTGCGTCATCTGCCTTGCCACAGTTCCCATCGACCTGAAGTCGCCACCTTCTGAGCGTATTCGCCGAGGCGCATAGCGTTGCCCCTTGGAGTTCCGCGCACCAGAAACCAGTGGAACCCGCGGACGACCTTGTCAAATTCCACCGTTTCGGGACCATACTCAGGCGGTCCTTCGGCTTCCCGTCCTGGTCGATAGCGGACCGGATTGGTGGGTGCCGCTGCGAAGCTGTAGGCGACATCGCCTCCCGACCAGACTTGGTAATACGCCAATGCGTGGTGAATCGGCGATAGCCAACCCTCCGGTGAAATGGGATCATCGGTTATATAACCATGGAGAGAAACGGAGGTCGGGACGACGATCACCGAGTCGAGAGCATTGGTGGCATGGCCGTCCGGACCGCGTGGGGTCACACGCTCATCAAACTGTAGGTATCCAAGGCGTTCGCCCGGAGGGACTGCGGCCATGATTTCCGGGAGTCCCGCCATGGCCGGTTGAAATTGATAGACAACCCGGGCCACGTTCAGTGAGAAGGCGGCCGAAAGGAGGAGGCCTAACCCGGTAATTTGGCGCTGCACTTTCGTCGGACAGCGCGACAACGCGACGATGAGCAGGGCACCGGAGAATACCAAATAGCGTGGAGCGAGGTACCACTGACCGCGGACATCGTACGGAAGAACCAACCAGGCGAAGAGAAATATCGCGAGTAGGATCTCGACGCGGAATTGACGAAACCGAGCGGGCCAGGACGTTGCCAGATTTCGGAACGAGGTGCGAAGACCGAGCAGGACGCCGGACGTAAGTAGCGCCAACCAGATCCAACCAATCCATAGATTGGATCCATCGGTGAAACCGCCAAAGAGGTGCTCCATGGCGGAGCCGACGCGCTTTGATGTCGGCTCCCAGTGCATTCCCAATTCCCAAAGCTTACCGTAATTGGCTTCGGGCGGCCCGGCGGACGGCTTGGCGGCGACAAAGGTTCGCCAAATCCAACCGCCAAAAAGCAGCAATGAGGGAAGTGCTGGGGCGAGCGTTCGTATTGCCCAGGCGGGACCGCGCCAATGAATGAGCAGGAGGGCTAGCATTGTCATCAGCAACCACAAATAGGCTTGAGCATGGGAAAAATAGACCAAGGTCGCCAATATTCCGACCGTCCAGAAGCGTCCTCGTCCGGGCCGGTCAATCACGCACGACAACTCAAAAGCAGCGATTGCAAAGAGGACAAGCGGGATCCCCATCAAGTAGGGCATGAATCCGTAGAAAAAGCTCGTCGACCACGCCAGGGGAATCGCCAAAAGCCAGCCACGCGGATCCCGGCCGAACGCCAGCAGGAGTGAGCGCACTCCAAGCGGGATGGCGACGGAATACCCGAGCAAGACCAATTTGTTCGCCAGCTCAAAGGAAACCAATTGGCCGAGCAAACCAACGAGCACGTAGTACAGCCAGTACGGTTGAGGCCAGAGGTCCAGTTCGTAGTACTTGGTGAAATCCTCGACTCCACTAAGCAGTCCGCTGATAACCTTGGCCATCGCCAGATGTTGCGGGACGTCAATCAGTGGCAGGAACCGACCCGCCCAGAGGGGCAGGGCGCAGAGGCCAATGAGGAGTACGCACTCAGACCAGGATGGCATTGTCCGCTCGACGCTGCGGTGCTGGCGAAGCATGTCCTCGTCATTGAAGGGAATATCGCTCATCTATCGCGTCCTGTTCCGTTAGCCGACTCCTTCCCCGAACGAGGCTTGAATATTTCCGCAAGCAGATCTGCTTTCCCTTCGACCCGGGCAAGATGCGGGTGCTTTGATCCACCCGAGTAGTCGAGGACGTGGGTCGCAAAGACGTCTCCGTTTTCGATAATCAGTTCGAGTTTCGTTCTCCCATCGGAAGTCGCCTTCACACCGTCGGCGAGTCGTTGGGTTTCAAAGCGCCGACCGTTGACGGCAATGACTTTCATGTGCGG
>JAYVTS010000450.1:0-5336 GCA_043788645.1 Verrucomicrobiota bacterium | reverse complement strand
TGCGGACGCTTTTTCCCAGCTTGTTGACTGCAACCACGTCGAGCGAGTCTCCCGCACGGAGTACGGTAACTACCCCAGATTCATTGACGGTATAAATGTACCCGTTGGCCGCAATGGGTGAAGCAACGTATTGGCCACCGGTGCCCAATCGTTCGCGGTCGACCTGGCGCCGTCCGGTTTTTGGTTCAATGACTGTCCACATGCCGCCATCGCGGATGAAGTGGAGGCGGCCCCGGTAATACAGCGGTGATGGCATTTCGGACAGGCCTTTGGTGGTTTCCCACTGAACATGGGTGATGGTGCTGTCTTCCTTGCCGCCCGGGCGGATGGCGACAAATCGGTCAGCGTTGAACTTGTCCTTCGAAAAGGCCATGTCCGCGTCCCATTCCGCCTTTGTGACCACCTTGTTATGGTCTTCATCCAACCAGCTTAGGGCATCCCGCATCGGGAACGCGATTCCCGGAACTTCCTTGGGGATGTCCTTGCGGATGTAAAATATCAAGGACTCCGGCACCTCCTCAATGGCGAGTTGCCCGTCTTTGTTGGCGTCGTAATCAGCGAGGAGTTTTGTCCAATCCCAGAGCGGGTCACCCGGACCAGTAGGATCTCCCAGGCCGCCACCCCCGCCGGCGAACAACATTCCATCACCAGCAACGGGAGTTGTGATCGCGGCAAAACCCCAGCCTCGGACCCACCACTTCGGCGGGCCGCCGCCCAAATTGTAGGCGGTGATGCGTCCCTGGCCCTGAACCATGAGTTCCTCGATGCCATCGTGCCGCCACACCATCGGAGTCGAGTAACAAGCCCTGGCCAACGGGCGAGGCGATTCCCAGGCGATTTTGCCGGTGGTGCGCGCCAAGGCGACGAGTTGTGCGTTGGTGCTGTCACCGTCCCGTTGCAGGATGAGAAGTCCGCCCGCCAGGATAGGCGAACTGGCGGTGCCGTGTTCGATTGGCAACCGATCAAAGGGCCGACGCCAGACCTCTTGGCCAGTGAAAGTGTAGGCGATCAAGCCGAACGATCCGAAATAGGCATAGACGCGCTCGCCATCGGTGCAAGGTGTGGACGTCGCGGGCGAACTGAACTTGTGGCAGGGCTCAATCTGCTCCGCTGGCGCAACATGCCGCCAGAGTTCGTGGCCGGACCGGGCATCGTATGCCAGCGTGACCAACCGTTCCTCCGCCAGTCCCGTCAGAAATATTCGATCGCCCCAGACTATCGGTGAAGAAAGCCCGGAGGGGATGGCAGTTCTCCAAAGCAGATTTGTGTCTGGTCCGAAGTGAATGGGCGGGCGCACGTCATCGGGCGCGACGCCGGCGCCGTTCGGACCTCGGAACTGCGGCCATTCCACTGTTGCTGCGAAGAGAGACACGCCCGTGGCGAGTACGCTGCTGACAACGAGCGCGATTTTCACCGCTAGCAGCAAGCGGAATGGTCTTAATATTGAAAAGACTTTCTCTTCGATTCTCCCCGGAAATGTCATGATTCAGAAATCTTCGATTTGTATCAACCTGACTAACTTTCTATTTGTTGTGTCCTGTCAAGGGCTTGGCGCTAGATCGGAATGATCGCCGAGAAGGAACAGCACCTTTTCCGGCTCCATCTCAAAGCGTTCCGCCGCGTTGAGGTTGCGGGTTGCGAGGGAACTTTCGTGAGTCTGGCACTTTTTTCCCGGTTCATACCCCGCCACAGATCACGGCGACGGCGGTACGGTGAACCGAAACCAGTCCGTCTCAAATCCCGGCATACCAGGACCATCCGGTTTGGATGTCGCCATTCTTGCCGCCGTCGTCAAAATCCTCAGTCACTATAATGCGCTGAAGATATTTCACGCTCTTGTATCCGAGCTGCGTTGTCACCCGAAGGCGTACCGGTGCACCGTGGGGAATCGCCAGATCGCGTCCATTCATCCCATAGGTCAGCAGGGTCTGTGGGTGCAATGCGTCGAGCATGTCCAGGTTCTCGGGAAAATCATCGAAGGTCTTGAAGTTCACCCAACGCGCCTGCGGGAGGATCCCGGTCGCCTCCAAGACAAGCCTCAATGGAACCCCCGTCCACTCAGCGATGCCCGACCACCCCTCCTCGCACATCATCTTTGTGATATGCGTGCGGGATGAAAGCTGCTTTAAATCCGCCAGCGAGAATGTTGCCGGCCTGGCTACTAGTCCCTCGACTGACAGCTTCCAGTCGGCAAATGCTCGTGCCTGAAGCCGGGCGTAGAGTTCGCTGGGCTTTTTGCCACTGACGGGGTCGAGCTCCACCGTTGCCGGGTTCACGCAACCTGTCGCTGGAAACGACGAGATCTGACTACGGCTGTATTCCTTAGCAATCCCTCGTCCAGACAACAGCGCGCGATGGGCGGCGTAGGTGAAATTGTCGCCCATGCGCAAGAGGTTACCGTACGTCGGAGGTGATTGTTTCGAACAACCGGCGGCCAACAGGCCCCCGAGCGAGGCCAAGCCGCCAAGCAACATCCGACGCCGGGTAATGAGTTGCGTAGGGTTCATATCAATTCCCGATCGTCATTGCGGTCATTTGGCGCCTAAAGCCAGACTTGATAACCATGATTACATGCACCACCGAAAAGAGAAGCAACAAGACAAAGGCTAGAAAGTGGATGCTGCGGGCAGACTGCATTCCGCCGAACATGTCCGAAAGAAATGGATAATCTGAAGTAATCATGGGAGACATCGCGAGGCCGCTCATAACGGTCAAAGGGCAGCCCACAAACACCACACCGAGGTAGGCGCACTTCTGCAGCAAACCATACTGCGGGCCGCCGGTCGCCGGACGAATCCGGAAGCGAACATGGTTCCTGACGTCTTCCCAAAACCCGGAACCCTTTAACTCGTCTGTCCCAAGTAGAAAGTTCCGCCGAAAATGACCGATGCACAATCCCGCCAGAACATAGAATATACCGGGCGCGACCAACAACCACGCCGCCAGGAAATGCAAACTACGAGACCAACCGTTTTCGTTGAATATTTGGAAAGTGCGACTGGCGCTAACGGGGGAATTCCTTCCTTCGAAAAAAGGGCCGTTCGAGCTCCAACCGCCGTGCCGGTGATTCTTGCTGATTGGGAGCTCCAGCCATGCCGGCGTAAGATCGTTCCCCGACTCGCCCCAGTATAGTCGCGGATGCGCCATCAGAATTAGCGCCCCGCTGATCGCCAAAATGATAAAGCTGGCGGCGCCCATCCAATGCGTTATTCGGACCCAAACCGAATGACGCGAGTCGCCCGACGATGAATCAGATTTGCCCATACCAGTAACTACCTATTTATCTGAATCCGCGAGAGATATTTTAGGACAAGAAAGACGGAAGGCAATGCCCGATGCACTGAGCAACGAAACTCGTTTGGGAATTTGCTTGATGCTTCATTGACCTCGCCACAGTTCCCATCGACCTGAAGTTGCCACCTTTTGGGCGTAGGCGCCGAGGCGCATTGCGTTCCCTCTTGGGGTTCCGCGTACCAGAAACCAGCGGAACCCCCGTACCACCTTGTCAAATTCCACCGTTTCGGGACCATACTCAGGGGGTCCTTCGGCTTCCCGTCCTGGTCGATAGCGGACCGGATTCGTGGGTGCCGCTGCGAAGCTGTAGGCGACATCGCCTCCCGACCAGACTTGGTAATATGCCAACGCGTGATGAATCGGCGATAGCCATCCCTCCGGTGAAATGGGATCATCGGTTATATAACCATGGAGAGAAACAGAGGTCGGGACCACAATCACCGAGTCGAGGGTATTGGTGGCTCGCCCGCCCGGCCCCCGTGGGGTCACGAGCTCATCAAACTGTAAGTATCCAAGGCGTTCGCCTGGAGGGACTGCGGCCATGATTTCCGGCAGTCCCGCCATGGCCGGTTGAAATTGATAGACAACCCGGGCCACGTTCAGTGAGAAGGCGGCCGAAAGGAGGAGGCCTAACCCGGTAATTTGCCGCTGCACTTTCGTCGGACAGCGCGAAAACGCGACGATGAGCAGGGCAGCGGAGAAAACCAAATAGCGTGGAGCGAGGTACCACTGACCGCGGACATCGTACGGAAGAACTAACCAGGCGAAGAGAAATATCGCCAGTAAGATCTCGACGCGGAATTGACGAAACCGAGCGGGCCAGGACCTTGCCAAATCTCGGAACGAGGTGCGAAGACCGAGCAGGACCCCGGAAGTGAGCAGCGCCAACCAGATCCAACCAATGCATCGATTGGATCCATCGGTGAAACCGCCAAACAGGTGCTCCATGGCGGAGCCAACGCGCTTTGAGGCCGGCTCCCAGTGCATTCCCAATTCCCAAAGCTTACCGTAATTAGCTTCGGGCGGCCCGGTGGACGGCTTGGCGGCGACAAAGGTTCGCCAAACCCAACCGGCAAAAAGCACCAATGAGGGAAGTGTTGGGGCGAGCGTGCGTATGGCCCAGGCGGGACCGCGCCAATGAATGAGCAGGAGGGCCAGCATTGTCATCAGCAACCACAAATAGGCTTGGGCATGGGAAAAATAGACCAAGGACGCCAATATTCCGACCGTCCAGAAGCGTCCTTGTCCGGGCTGATCAATCACGCACGACCTCTCAAAAGCAGCGATTGCGAAGAGGACCAGCGGGATCCCCATCAAGTACGGCATGAATCCGTAGAAAAAACTCGTCGACCACGCCAGCGGAATGGCCAGAAGCCAGCCACGCGGATCCCGGCCGAAAGCCAGCAGGAGGGAGCGCACTCCCAGCGGGATGGCGACGGAATACCCGAGCAAGACCAATCTGTTCGCCAGCTCAAAGGAAACCAATTGGCCGAGCAAACCGACGAGCACGTAGTACAGCCAGTACGGTTGAGGCCAGAGGTCCAGTTCGTAGTACTTGGTGAAATGCTCGGCTCCGCCCAGCAGTCCGCTGATAACCTTAGCCATCGCCAGATGTTGCGGCACGTCAATCATTGGGAGGAATCGACCCGCCCAGAGCGGCAGGGCGCAGAGCCCAATCAGGACCAGCCACTCAGACCAGGATGGCCTGGTCCGAGCGGCGCAGCCGTTCTGGCGGCCAGTCTCAACTTCGACTTCTTGATTAGCCGAAAGATCGTTCATTTTTCGCTTGGTGTTCCATTCGCCGACGCCTTCCCCGAACGAGGTTTAAATATTTCCGCCAGGAGATCTGGTTTCCCGTCGGCCCGGGCAAGATGCGGGTGCTTTGATCCACCGGAGTAGTTGAGGACGTGGGTCGCAAAGACGTCTCCGTTTTCGACAATCAATTCGAGTTTCGTTCTCCCATCGGAAGTCGCCTTCACACCGTCGGCGAGTCGTTGGGTTTCAAAGCGCCGACCGTTGACGGCAATGACTTTCATGTGCGG
>JAYVTS010000449.1:0-2485 GCA_043788645.1 Verrucomicrobiota bacterium | reverse complement strand
GTAAACGTGTGTCACCCCCAGGCCCGCTATTTTTTTCGCCTCGATTCTTGTCGGCCACCCTTACCCTCGCATCCGCATGGCGGCACTCTGCCGTTGGCTCAAGGTTTCGGCGGGATTCAGTCCAGCCAATCGCACCTTGGCGTGCAGGGCCGCCACTTCGGTCAACCGAGCGAGATCACGTCCCGGTCTGACGGGAATCTCCATGTACGGCAGTTTCACGCCGAGGAGTTCGGTGAACCGTTGTTCGAGGCCCAGCCGTTCGACTTCTTCGATCCCGTCCCAGGGCATAAATTTGACGACCAAGTCGACGCGTTTTTCCGGTCGAATGGCGGCGACGCCAAACGTGGCCGCGACGTCGATAATACCGATCCCGCGAACTTCCATGAGATTGCGGGTGATCGGGCTACCGAAGCCGACCACTTCACCACCGTCTTCAATGCGAAGTTTGGTGATATCGTCGGTCACGAGCGAGTAACCGCGTTCGAGCAAGCCCAGCACGGCCTCGCTCTTACCGATACCGCTTTCGCCCTGGATGACCACTCCGATTCCTTGGATATCCACCATGCACCCGTGAACTTGTCCACGCGGCGCAAACAGGGCGTCGAGGGCCAGAGTGGCCAGATTGATGAATCGCATGGTGACGAGCCCGGTTCGAAAGAGGGGCACCCCGGCATTTTCCGCGGCAAGTAGAAATTCGGGACTGGTGCGAAGACGTCGGCAGATCACGGCGCACGGAATTTTGGTGCGGAAGAATTCAACACAGCGTTGTGTGCGGGTCACCACGTCGAGGGAATGGAGGTAGGAACTCTCGACGTTCCCGATGACTTGGACGCGTTTGGGCGCGAAATAGAGGTTGAATCCGGCTAATTTGAGGCCGGGCCGGTTCACGGTGGGCTCCCGAATAATGCGTTCAAAACCCAATTGGCCGGTGAGAGGTTTGAGTCCAAGGTCCGTGCCTTGAGCCTTAAAAAAATCACCTACCGTCACCTGTCGTTCACTGGACATGCGGCCTAGTGAAGCACGTCCTTCGCGGCGCTGCCAGCTCCGTCGCCACTCCCGTTTTCTCCGGGCTCTTTAGCCCTCGGCGGGACCGGTTCCCCGACCGCGTTGTGCAGGCTGACCGAAAGCGCCCTCCAAGAACCGTCGGATAAACCCCACTTCAGCCCGCCCCGCCACGGTATGCCCTTTTTCAAATTCCTGCCAAGCGACGTCCAATCCGCCTGCTTGGAGTTGGCGTACGCCCGGTTCGGCCCAAGCCATAGGCACCACTTCATCGTCGGTTCCGTGCGTGACCAGGACGGGTACCTGGGAGGCCTGGGGGCCCGATTCGGCGAGCAGCTTGCTGGGCTCATAAACCCAGCCGCTAATTCCGACGATGGCGGCCAGTTTTTCGGGGTATCGGAGCCCAGCATCGAGGGCCAATAGGCATCCTTGAGAAAAGCCGAGCAGGGCTGTCTGTTGCGGGCGGAATCCGGCGGCCACTTGAGCGTCGAGTATTTCATGTAGCAGGCCTCGGCTGCGCACAACTCCGGAACCATCGACTCGTACGGCCCGACCCGTTGCTTCGGGCAATCCGAGTCCAAACCAGCTGTAGCCTCCGAAATAGTCGTCCGGGGCATCCACGAGCAGGTAGTTGAGCCACGGCAATCCCAGTTCGCCAGGCAACCACTTCCAGCCTTCCCGCGAATCACCCAGGCCGTGAAGGACGACTAAGAGATAGGGCGATTCCGGCGATGCAGCGCGGATCAATTCCGATCTTAACATGGGTGGAGGTTAAGCGGCTAGCCCGGATACTTCACACCCTTTTTGCGGTCGTAACCACGATGAGTCGTGCCTGCGTACCGAAGGCGTGTTTTGCCCTCGTGCCGTCCGTTTTCAGGTGAGGGACCGATGGCCGGGGAGTAGAGGGACTTGCGGGAGCGCGTCCTTCCGAACCAGCCAAGTTTCCGGCTCTACCCGGAAATGATCCAAGGTTTCGGCTTTCGGTGGTAATGACTTCTCCGGTTCCAAGGATTTTGGAGTGAGCGAGGGCCTTCGACCGCCAGGCATGAAGCGGATCCCTCGGGCAGTCGCACAGATTTGAAATGCGCAATTAACGCGGCACGCTGGTGTTCGTGAGTAACGCTGCATTTCTTCGACCCACACCGACCGAGTTAGGCTACCGGATGCCGGCTGAATGGGAACCCCATCGCGGCACCTGGTTTACCTTCCCGCGGCCCGATGGAATCAGTTTTCCCGAAAAATTCGAAACCGTCCCGCCCGTTTACGCCGCGCTGATTCGCGAGCTGGTCCAGACCGAAGAAGTGCATCTCAACGTTTGGGATCGAGAACGAGAGGCATGGATCCGCGAGCTGATGGTGAAGGAACGGGTGCCTCTGGAACGGGTGCATTTTCATCACTTTCCCGCCTATGAACCGTGGTGTCGCGATCACGGTCCGATCTTTGTGGTGCGAAATCGGGCCGGACAACGGGAGCGGGCCGTGGT
>JAYVTS010000448.1:0-2770 GCA_043788645.1 Verrucomicrobiota bacterium | reverse complement strand
CGAGGACGGCCGCCAGGTTTTTTTTGGAGAGGAGTTTCATAGAATGCGGATGGTGTATTTTTTTGTTTTCGCCCGGCGGATCAAACCGTCGGTCTTCACCAGAAGAGACACGGTCTCTGTTAAGCAAGTGTGTGCGGTAACAGGGAAAATTGTTAAGGAAGCGTAAAGTTGAGGTTTTTTGTCATTTTCGGGGTACTCTTTCCGCGTCGAACCTATGTCCGCTCCTCTCGCTCCCGAGTTTGCCGCTACGGCCAATCGCGTACTCGTCATTGATGATGATCGCAAATTGTGTCGTTTGATCGGCGACTATCTTGAACCCATGGGCTACGTGGTGACGACAGTGCATACCGGACCCGAGGGCGTGGAACGAGCGACCGCCGAGGTTTGGGACGCGATTTTACTCGACGTGATGTTACCGGGGATGGATGGGTTTGAGGTGCTTAAAAGAATTCGACAGAAAAGCACTGTTCCCGTGCTCATGTTAACGGCCCGGGGGGAAGAGGCGGATCGGATTGTAGGGCTCGAAATTGGGGCGGACGATTATTTACCCAAGACCTTTTCTACCCGCGAATTGCTGGCGCGATTGCGGGCCGTAATCCGGCGAGCCCGGCCCGTGATTGCACCCGTGGCGGCGGTCGAATTTGTGGTGGGTCCTCTGCATGTAAATCCGGGCGCTCGAACCGCCGTATTGAGTGATCGACCGCTTATCTTGACTCCGGTGGAGTTTGATTTATTGAGCTCGCTTGCTCGGGCGCGAGGTCGGGTGAAAACCCGCGAGGCATTAATCGAGGAGTGTCGTGAGCGCGACTATGATGTCTTTGACCGCTCGATCGACGTCCATATTTCGGCGCTCCGTCGCAAATTAGAGGATGATCCGAAAAATCCCCGCTTCATTCGGACGATTCGCGCGGCGGGTTATATGATGGTTGAACCCGGAGTTGAGCCGTGAAATCTTCATTCTCTCTACCACTCTATGCGCGGGTCTTAGGCTGGTTCTTTCTGAATCTTATCCTACTGGTCGTCGGATTTTATTTGGTGGCGCGCATTCAATTTCGGTTTCGACTCGACACGTTGCTCTTGGGACAGGCGGGTGAACGGTTGGAAGCCATGGGTGCGGTGATTACTGGTGAATTGAGGAATCGTCCTCGAACGGAATGGGACGCCTTATTGGCGCGGTTTGAGGAAGGGTACGGAATCAAATTTGTCGGCTTCGCATCCGACGGCACGCAATGGGCGGGCGAAACAATGACCCTTCCTCCTGAGGTCCGAATGCGGATGGGAGAATTTCGCGGCCCCCCTGGGCCTTTTGGTGGGCCCGGTGGGCCGGGTGGGCCGGGGGATCGAGATGATCGGCACAAGCGGAGTGATCGGGGCGGACTTCGGCAACCGCGGGGTGGAGAAGTGGCCCGGCCAGGTGATTACGGACGTCCTTCCGAACCACCGTTCGGCGGCGGACCGGGCGGACCGGATGGGAGTCGTCGATTTAAATTTATCGTTCAGGCGACGGATACGGGAAAGTATTGGATTGGTTTGCGTCCGATCCCGCCCGAACCCGGCCTAGGCCGTGCGGGTGCGATGATATTGTTTGCGGTTTCTCCGACGCTGAGCGCGGGCGGATTGCTGTTTGATCCTTGGCCTTGGGGGCTCGCGGCTTTCGGGGCGATTATCCTTTCTGTCTTGTTTTGGTTTCCATTTGTGCGCGGGATTACACGGGCTCTCTCTGGGATGACCGCCGCGACGGAACGGATTGCGGAGGGGGACTTTGCGACCAGTGCGGCCGTTCGGCGGGGGGATGAATTGGGACGACTCGGAGCGGCGATTGATCGAATGGCGACGCGTTTGGCGGGACTGGTGACCGGTCAAAAACGTTTTCTCGGGGATGTGGCCCACGAGTTGTGTTCGCCCTTGGCCCGGATGGAATTGGCCTTGGGTATTTTAGACCAACGGAGCGAGCCTCGCCAGCGTCAATACCTGTCTGACGTGCGCGATGAAGTGCGGCATATGTCCGGTTTGGTGGACGAATTGCTCTCGTTCTCCAAAGCCGGATTGCGATCCAAAGCCGTACCGTTGGAGGCGATACCGCTTCGAGAATTGGTCGAACGCGTGATCGCTCGCGAGGGGGTGGCTGGCTCGGTGATTCAAACCGATGTTCCGACTCAGTTGACTGTGCTGGCCGAGCCTGAACTTCTCGCTCGCGCCCTCGGAAACTTGGTGCGGAATGCCATCCGTTATGCCGGCGAGGGGGGCCCCATTCAGATTGGTGCGAAGGGGGATGGAGTGCTCGTGCGCTTAACGGTGGTGGACCGCGGGCCTGGGGTATCGGAGGCGGATTTGGCTCGATTGGGAGAACCGTTTTATCGACCGGAATTGGCACGAACTCGGGAAGGCGGCGGGGCGGGACTCGGATTGGCGATTGTCCGCCAATGCGTGGCGGCCTGTGGAGGAACGTTGGTACTGCGAAATGGAAACCCCACCGGCCTAGAGGCTGAGTTGATCCTCACAGTCGGCTAAAGCCGCTCAGTCTGGCCAAAATGCCCGCGTTGGCTTAACGTCGATTTAGGTGGACGAACATTGACGACATTCGCTTTGCCATCCCAGACTCTAGGGTTCCCGCAATGAGCAACTTGGTCGATAGCTTCTGGAGTTTCGTCCGAACCGAGTCCCCCCCAGATCTTGGGCCTGGGCCTCGGTTGGGCGTGATTCCATTTCCGCTGCTGGTCGGCCGATTCGACACTTGGTCGGCGGGCACGAAAGTGGATCCCGCGGCGTT
>JAYVTS010000447.1:0-17992 GCA_043788645.1 Verrucomicrobiota bacterium | reverse complement strand
TGGCCGCCCGGCGCGAAGGCGCCGGGTCTTCGGGGTGCGCGAGAGGAGTGGGCGAGCTCTGATGCAATCCATGCATCAGCGGAGAGACGCGCTTCAAACAAGCACGAATCTCAGTACCCGGAACTGGGTCCTCACATCCTTGGTCGAGAATCAGAGTTCCTTCGATGATAGTTCTCAAACCACTAATAGAGGGCCCCGTTTCTACCGCGTCGAAATACCGGGAGTGTAATTTGGGTTACCGTGTGGACCTGGAATCTATATTTCCACCGAGACATTTCATCGGTGACCGGCTTCCGGCCGGTGCGCCAAAATATTACGGAGGCAGGTCAATGGCGGGCAAGGCCGCTACCAATTCGCCCAGGGTGCGGGCGACCTCGCGAGCACTGGCGGCGTCGAGGTGCAATCCATCCGTAAACCGGGGCTCAAATCCTCGGGCGCGAAGCGCCGCCCGACAGTCCAGACGCCGCAGCCCGAAGAGGCCTGCTACGTGCGTCGCCGTGGGTTCACCGAGATTGGGCCCAGGCGGCCAATCGGCGCCGATGGGGATATCAACCAGGACCACCTCCGACCCGCGAGCGCGCAAGGCCGTGATGGCGTTGGTCAAGCGGGTCAACGCGCTGCGCGGGGCAAAGTGGGGTTCGTACGGCACCGGGTGGGGCGGTGCTAGATGCCCTTGAGCGTGCGATTCTCGCCCTCGTTTTAACGCGGAGTAAAGCAGCGTGCTCGGACGGGTCTCGGTGCCAAACAGGGGATCGGCGTCCGCGAGGCGTGCGCCCGGAGACGCCAGGCTCGTATTAATGAGGTTTTCGTTACTTTTTGCACTCTCATGGAGCAAAAAAGTTTCCAAGAGAACGAGCCGAGGCACGGCTGATTCTCGCAACAAGGCTTCGAGTGCGAACGTCGGGGTGGCTCCGTCGAGCCCGAGATTGGCGAGACCGGCCACCGGAGTTCCTTCAAAATATTCGGGTAACAAACGCCCGGTGACGGAGGTCCCGGCAATGACCCGAGGCGGGGCGATCCCCGGGGTGGCGTTGATCCGGCCACGGTAGGCTTCTAATCGCAAGAGATTTTGCTGATAGCTGCATTCCGCAAATTCGGCATGCCATCCGGTCAGGGCCAACACTGCTCGCCAGCCCAGCAAGAGCGCGACGGCGAGCACGCCAATGCGCAGGGCTCGTGGCGCCGTGGTCTGAGGAGATGGAGTTAAGGAATCGCGGATCATCAGGTTATTCCCCATTGCTTTCAAGCGGGGATTGAGGCGGGGTCAAGGCTAGCGGGCCAGATTTGCTGGGCAAGGCAGCCCCGGGCGAAAAGGAGCAGTAATGAAGGCTCATATTAGAAATAAATCAGAATTGGAAATAGAAAAACTTGCCAGGTCCACCCGCATTGACGAGCACCAATGCGAGCAGGACGGCGTACGCCAAGGTCTCAGGCCAATGACCCACAGTCGTGCGGGTAGTTGTGGCCCGACTCGCTCGCACGGCACTCCAAAGATGTTGACCTAATACCGGCAGGGAAAAGACTAGCAGCACAAAGGCGATTTGCGGAGAAATCCCATTCGGGGCTGAGAACAGGGCTCGCCCAAAGGCTAGCACGTCCGTAAATTCGTGCAGTTGAAACAGGAGCCAGAGTGCGGAAACGACGTGAAAAGTCAGCAAAACACGGGCGATACGGATCCAATTCCAGCGAGTTACACCGGGAGGCGTGCGGCCGAGTCCGGTCCAACGCTCGAGGGCGAGTCCAGCGCCATGCACTGTACCCCAGATGGCATAGCTCCAGGCGGCCCCATGCCAAAGGCCGCCGAGAAACATCACCAGGAATAGATTGAAATAGGTGCGGCCTTCACCTCGTCGATTTCCACCCAAGGGAATATAAAGGTATTCGCGGAGCCAGGAGGACAACGAAAGATGCCAGCGCCGCCAGAAGTCAGTGAGGCTCGAAGCCAAATAGGGATGGTGGAAATTGTCCGGCAGGGTGTAGCCAAACAATTTTGCCAAGCCCTGAGCAATATAAGAATACCCGGCAAAATCCGCATAAATCTGAAATGAAAATCCGTACAACAACAATAAGAGGGTCGACCACGGCACTTCGTGGAACCCAGGGGATCTGAGCGACTCGGAATTGAGTAGGCTCGTGGCCTCCTTGAGGTTGTCGGCCACCACCATCTTAAGGAAAAATCCCAAGACTAACTTCCGGACGGCTCCATCCCAGTCGATCTGCGCGAAGGATTTGGGCCCAATTTGGTAGAGGAATTCCTGGGCTTTGACGATTGGGCCCGCGATGAGCTGGGGGAAAAAAGCCTTAAAGAACCAAACTTTAGCGTGGAACCAACCTAGTTCGACGGTGTGTTGAGCCGAGCCGGGTCCTTTTTGGGGCACGGCCAACCCCGGCAAACCGCGTTTCCTCGCCCACCAGGACTCGCAGACCAAGCTAATGCCTTGGAAGGTGTAAAACGAGATACCAATCGGCAGCGGAATCGCCTTCCCCAACTCCTCAGACGTGATTCCAGGGAAAATCCACGGGCCCAGCAGAGGTCCGTATTTGAAAAAACCCAGGGCGCTAAGATTAAAGGTCAGTGCACCTACGACCGCCTGACGTCGGCGGATATCGGACTGTTGGGGTGTTAAAATGATTTGTGCCGCGACTCCGTTGACGAGGGTTGAGACGAGCAAAAGGGGCAGGAGCCAGGGATCTTTCCAACCGTAGAAGACAAAGCTCGCCAGGGTTAGCACCCCAACTTGCCAGCCGACGCGCCGACCGGCGTAGTGTAGGAGAAACACTACGGGCAAAAACGCAGCAAAGTTCCAGGAAATGAATTGCATTCGCGAACCCGATTATCTGCCCCACCGAGAAGCCTCGGTGGTAGGCGACAACTCCGCCAACGGGCAAGCGGTTTCCCTGGGTAAGCCCAGGTCGATCCCTCATCACTGCCTAAGTACTGAGGGCGGCGTCCCAATCTTTCCAGACCGGGTCATAGCCGAGTCGGCGGAGGAGCCGGGCGACTTCTTCAGGTGAACGATCATCCGCGATCTCAAACTGTCCTGTGGCCGCCGTGGAGCGGCCCGTGGCGGGGATTCGTGCGAGGCTATCGGCGGCGAGTGCGATGGAGCGACCACTGATGGTTTGGTGGACCCCTTCTTTTCCGGCGCCGGTGTACCCGCCGGGTTCCGTATGGCTGCCGGCACTGGCGTGGGTGATACCCAGGGGGAAAAGCCCATTCCTCAAGGCAGCGGGTTCGCGCGTGGAAAGGACCAACCCAACATCGGGCAAGAACAGGCGAAGGGCGGCGACGAGTTGAACGAGTTCAGGATCTGTGAAACGGGTCAGAGGCTGGAACTCACCCGCACAGGGCCGGAGTCGGGGCAGGGAGATCGTGAGCTGCGATTTCCAGCAATGCTTCAGCAGGTACTCGGCATGCGCGGCCACACAAAGCGCTTCTCGACGCCAATCGCTCAGCCCGAAGAGCGCTCCAATTCCGAGTCGGCGGAATCCAGCCGCGTAGGCCCTTTCCGGGCATTCGAGGCGCCAATCGAAATTCCGCTTAGGCCCCGCCGTATGCAGAGCTTCGTAACTGGACCGTTCGTACGTCTCTTGATAGACGACCAACCCTTCGGCTCCGGCCTGGACCAGGGGTCGGTAGTCCGAGGTTTCCATGGGGCCTAGTTCCAAGGAAAGGCTCGGGATGAATTCACGGAGTGCTCGAATGCACTGGTCAAGGTATCCGGGGGAGACAAATTTGGGATGCTCGCCGGCGACCAGGAGCAAATTGCGAAAGCCTTGCTGGGCCAGCGCACGCGCTTCGCGGACGACTTCGTCGAGCGTTAATGTTACCCGTAAGATCGGATTGTCGCGTGAGAATCCGCAATAGCTGCAGTTGTTCACGCATTCGTTCGAAAGGTACAACGGCGCAAAGAGGCGGATCACACGTCCGAAGCGCTGGCGAGTGATCGCTTGAGATTTTCGACACAAGGACTCCAGTTCGGCTCCCGCCGCGGGCGACAAGAGCGTAGCGAAATCTGCGAGGGACAAGTGGTCCTGGTGGGCAGCGAGCCGGACTTCGGAGGTCGAACTCGCGTTAGCCCGCGTTTGCAAGGCGGCCAGGGGCAGAGAGTTGAGCACCGAGGTAAAACTCGTCCCTTGAAGATGATTCCAATGGGCGTTCAAGGTGAGCGGCTAAGCCGACAAGGCGAGGATCGAGCTAACTTTCTGCAGAAACTCTTCAACCCCAACTGGTTTCGCGAGGACCGCGTGTTTTCCCGATTTCATTCCGGGCGATTGCTCGCCCTTCTTTACCAGCCCCGTCAGGAATAAGATCGGAATTTCACTGGTGGTCTTATTCTTCGACAATGCGGCGGCGACCTGCCCCCCGTCCATCCCCGGCATTTCAATGTCGAGAACGATCATATCGGGACGAGAATTCGTCGCTTCGGTCAACGCCTCTTCGCCCGTCGAAGCCGTCAGAACCTCATAATCGCCGCACTTCAAATAATTCACGATCAGACCCCGCACATGTGGGTTGTCGTCAACGACAAGGATCCGTTTCAGTGCTGTCTTAGGCATGGCGGGCGTGCGCGTAGCGCCGAATCCAAGTTTCGTCAAGAAATTCGCAACCGCCGGGAAGATTTTGAATGGTCGGAACTCTTAAGCGGGGCGTTGAATGAACGGCAAGTTTCTACGTCCATCGACTGTTGACGAGGCCGCCGTTGGCCGGGATCCAAGCAGCAGGGCGAGCCGGTGCTCCGCTTGACGTTTGGACCGTTAGGTGCATGGTTGAAGCGTACGCTGGGCCGGGCATTGAATTATGAAACATCCACTTTTCGTCCGTTCGGGGTTGGGGTTCGCTGGTTGGGTCGCCGCGTGCGGGTCCTTGGCCGTGTTGGCCGAGGACAAGGTTCCTCAAGACGGCGCCAACTCCGGAGCTCCGGCGGTTGCTCCGGTCTTGTCGTGGGGCGTCACCGAGGTGGCCAAATTGGCTCACGCAAAATTGGGCGAGAACATTCAGCTTTCTTTCGTCCAGAATTCGCCCACGAGTTTTTCCGGATTGACCGCTGGAGAGATCGTTTATTTGCATGACCAGGGCGTGACCGATCGCGTGGTGAAGGCGATGCTCGATCAACACGGTCGTTCTCCAATCGGAGAGGTCGGAGCTGGGCCTGGCTCGATAGCGGCCGCTCCACCGCTGACTGCGCCTCCTCAAACCCAAGTCGCACCTTCAACGGTCTATGTCGAATCGGCTCCCGCCACTACCGTCTACGTTGCGCCGTCTCCAACGGTGGTAAATTATGGCTATTATCCCAGTTATCCCTATTACAGTTCGTACTACGGTTACTATGGGAATTACGGATATTACTATCCTTCATTTTCGTTCGGTTTGGGCTATCGGGGATACTACCACGGTGGGTGTCGGAGTGGGCCGTTTCATGGGGGGATTGGCGGGCACGTAGGAGGTCCCGTCCATGTGGGTGTTGGGGCTCATGGCGGTGGTGGTGGGCATGTGGGGGGACCGGTATTTGGCGGCGGCGGCGGACATGGGGGCGGCGGCGGCGGTGGTGGTGGCGGTCGGCATCGTTAGGCCGCATAGTTCCTACCGATTCTGCGGCGATGTGCTCAAAACTCGACCGGTCGATTGGTGTGGCCGCAATGTGGACAACGACTCCGTTCGACGGCTGGGTCGTCAGTGTAGACTGCGGCACATTTCTCACACTTGAAAATGGTGTCCGGTTGGCGCGCTGGTTCAAACCCCCGCCGACGATGTTCATCCCAGATCGCCAGAATTCCTAGGGCCGCCAGCCCTCCAAACGTCCAACCGTAGATGAGCAATTCTGGACTCATGGTACGGCGGCGGAGATCGTGCTATTCCAACGAACCATCACGGTGCCGCGAACCAGAGCGTTGGCGTTAAATTGGTCGCTTAAAATCGTTTTTTTATTCGGTTCGACCGCGAAGCGAGCGGCTCGAAGCGTGGTAAGAGCCATTTCATCCGCCGCTTTGACGCCGCAACTGTCGGAGACCCGCGCCAAGAGTATTTCGCCGTCGGCATTGACGGAAATATCTACGCGAGTGGTTCCAATGGCTTCTGGTCCGGTCCAGGACCGTAACTCTGGGGCTCGAACAAATCCGCGTGATTGTAACGGACCCTGAACCCAAATGCCGCTCTGCTGGAGCGCGAGAGGGCGCGTCGCGGGACTAGGCGGATGAGGCGCGTCCCGATGAATGGGTTCTCCGGCGGGAGTCGGAATGGGGACGGTGGCTGACGGCGGAATCGCTTCGAGTGGAAGATACCGGGGGGCCGTGGCCCAGTTGGGTTTCGTTTGATCACGACGCAAATTTCGGGTGCCCCGGGTGGGCTGAACAGAGGAGTCGGCGCTCAAGAAGCGGCGCGGATTGGGGACCCATTGGCTGGCATCGTGGACTCCTTCCAGTGCCAAGATGGTGCGGCCATTCAGCGGGAAGTTTGGCGGCAAATGAGTGCCGCCCGCCCCACCGATGGGACGAACCGAGGCTCCTGTAAACCACCAAAATGCCGCAGCTTGGAGCCCTGAAAGGAGCACGGTGCCGACGAGGAGCCCGCGCGGAGAAATCGATGGTCTGGCGACCTTCGGAAGCGGAGGGAGTGGAGGGGAGGGCGTGGTCACGGTTGCGCCGCCAGGACCAGATCGCGGATGCCCGCATCGCGTGCGATCCGCCCAACCCGATTCAGGATCTCGTAGGTCACTTCTCGATCTGCCAGCAAGTAAAGCACGACGTCGTCTTGCGCGGCCACTGGTACACGGCGCAAACGGGTGGCGAGTTCCGTCCCCAGTTGAAGCTCATTCAATAGGCGGTTATCGAAATAATAGCGGCCCGTGGCATCGACCGCGACGACGAGCATGATTCGACCCGGTTGCAGCAGCGCCATCTGATTGGTTCCAGTCCGGGGGAGAGTGAGGATCGTGCCGGTCGGGAGTACCAATTGACTTTGGAACAACAGAAAAAAAGCGCAGGGAAATAAAACGCACAAAAACGGGGCGGCGTCCCAAGCCCCCCCTCTGAGCAATCGGGTCTTGCGAGGAAATCGTGTCATGGAATTAAGGGCGATTAGGCTCAGTCAAGAGTCGGAGGATTTCACCGCTGGCCTTTTCCAGGTCGAGAACGATTTGGTTCACCCGGCCGACGAGTACGTTGTAGGCAGTGTAACTAATGATCGCGATCCCGAGCCCGCCGAGAGCAGAATAGAGCGATTGGCCGAGGTGCCGAAATAATTGGGCTGGGGCGGAAAAGCTGCCATGGGCCTGGAGTTCTCCGAAGACGCCTACAAACCCGAGTAACGTTCCAAACAAACCCACGTAGGGTCCGATCTGAGCTAACGTCGCCAGCACATTGAGCCGGGCCTCTAACCGTGGCACCTCGATCAGACCGACTTCGTCGATCACTTCTTGGAGTCGGGCTCGACCGCCGTCCCGAGCCACGATGACGGATTTTACAAGGCGCGCCACGGGTCCTGGGGTGGCGTCGCAAATGGCGAGTGCTTCGAGAACATTATCCCGTTTCAGAACATTACGAACGCCTGCCAGAAACTCGGCGGCATTAATCTGTTCACGATGATACAACAGGGTGCGCTCGATAATGAGCACGACCATGAAACCACCGAGGACAATCAGTGGCAGCAACATCAGCCCAAATCGGGCGATGAATCCCTGGGTGGACGCCGACCCCGCCGTCGGACCGACGGAGAGCGAATTCGTGGCGTCGGCGAGTAAGGCCAACAACGGCATGGGATCCTTCTAGCGGATCCAATGCGACCGAGCGAACCGGAAAAGGCATCAATTTGGGTCGGTGAATTTCGTTTAAAAACCGAGCTGAAGGGATTGATTGGCCGACCCAGTTGCAAATCCAGTGTTCAAAACGGCCTATCGAATTGCCGTCCGCCACCGTCATTCAACGCGCCGAGGTGTGTCCACTCACGCGGTTGTCAGTCGCGATAGCGTCAGGGAGTCCGAGAGTTTGATGGAAGTCGTTTTGAGGATCAACAGTTTGCCACATGGAAGGAAAATCCATTGGCCGTTGGGGCCTGTTCGATTATTCAATGGCGAATGTTTACGGTGCTCGCGTTCGTTGCCAGTCGCTTCCGCTGGGGAGTTTTGATTTCGTCCACGGTCCTTGCTCAATCTCTCGCCCAGGGCTTAGCGGAGGGGCCAATCGCCGTGGCCAAATGGCGCTGGGAATTGATGGATCAAGGGCCGTTTTTCGCCAGCAACGTGGAGCTGCAGAAAGGGCAGACGACGTTGAAAGCAATTACCCTTCGTTTAAGTGACGGCACCAATCGAGAGGCGGCGGCCGTGGTTTTTGACACAATGACCCTGCGCTGGGCCGGGGCTTGGACCGGTGGTTTCTTGCATTTACCCAAGGGCCGCGATGGCATGGAGGGTATTCCGCAACCGTGGGGGCAATTGGCGCTCACAACCCCGATGGGGCCCGGCTGGGGGAGGGGGGGCGAGTTGATCGACCCGCGAACGAATCAGAACGTGCGATTGCCGGACGATTGGGCCAAGTGGCGGGGGCTCCATCTTCAGAGCAATGAAGTCGTGCTTGATTATACGGTGGGTGGGGTGGGCGTCTTGGAAAAAGTCAGTTTCGAGTGGGCCGAGAATCTCCCCGTTTTCAGTCGCACTCTTCAATTTGCCCAGCCCGTCGAGCAACAAACCGTGCTCGTCATGTCGCAAACCAATTCTCGGGCGGTTTTCGGTGGAAATTTTATCTCAATCCGCAGCCCGGTTACACACCGATACATTGCGGCCCTGGTGACCGGGGTGGAAAATGTTGCGTGGCTTCAGGCCCCCGGCGGAAGAGTCTTCTTAAATATTCCTCGGATCGAAGCGAATCGGCCCTTTCGGATCAGCGTCACGCAGGGCGAGAGTAAGCCGAACGAACCGATTGGTTTTCCCAGTCCCCCGGCCATTCCGGGCCCTCCGTTTCTTTCAGTTTTTGCGCTGGAAGCCCCGCCGCCGACTCCCCCCGCTTACGCGCCGGTGGCGGACCTCCGGCCATTGATCGCTCCCAAACCCGGCCGCTGGGGCGAAGCTCTGGTCACCCAGGGTCGGCTCGGCACGAGCGGAGGTGATGGACCGTATGTCGTGGATACGATCACTTTGCCTGACTCGACTCCGTCGAACTCTTGGTTGCGGTTCGGTGGCTTTGATTTTTTCTCGGACGCCACCCGGGCGGCAATCTGTTCCGTGAGTGGCGATGTCTGGATCGTCGGTGGCCTTGATGAAAAATTGGATCACCTCACCTGGAAACGATTTGCCAGCGGGCTCTTTCAACCCCTGGGATTAAAAATTATCGATGACCTGGTTTATGTCACTTGTCGTGATGGGATTATCCGGTTAAAAGATGAAAACCACGATGGGGAGGCTGATTTTTATGAGAGCTTCAATAGTGATGTCTCGATCACCTCCCATTACCATGAATTTTGCCTGGGATTAGAAACAGATTCGGCGGGTAATTTTTACTTTAATAAGGGTGGAAACCTGGATGAGGCGACAATTCCTCATCAGGGCACGTTTAATCGAGTTTCTCAGGACGGAGCAAAACTCGAAATCATCGCCACGGGATTGCGAGCGCCCAACGGACTCTCTGTCGGACCCCACGACGAGGCGACGACGAGTGATAATGAGGGGAATTGGGTGCCGGCCTCACGGGTCAATTTGATGCGACCTGGCGGGTTCTACGGGCATGTTTTTACCGCGCATCAGGATCCAAAGCCGACGACTTATGACGGCCCGCTCTTTTGGTTGCCGAAGAACGTTGATAATTCGAGTGGCGGGCAAATGTGGGTCACCTCTCAGCGATGGGGACCATTTGGAGGTGACCTCTTGCACACGAGTTACGGGATGTGTTCCTTGTTCAAAGCTTTCTATGAAACGGTGGACGGAGTAGATCAGGGCGGGGCGTTCCGGTTTCCGCTCAAGTTTGATTCTGGGATCATGCGTGGGCGGTTTAGTCCGTTGGATGGGCAATTATACACCTGTGGTCTCGTGATATGGCAGAGTAACGGGGCTCAAAAGGGAGCGTTTCATCGGGTTCGCTATACCGGTAAACCAGTCGCTTCGGTGCACGATCTCGCCGTAAAAACTCAGGGAGTCGAACTCCATTTTACGGTCGAATTAGACCGCTCATCGGTGGTGGATCCGGCGAATTGGTCGGTCGAACGATGGAACTATTTGTGGACCGTGAAATACGGCTCACCGGAATTCTCAGTCAAGGAACCCACCCGGAAAGGACATGACACTCTGGAAGTGAAATCCGTCGTGTTGAGTGCCGATGGACGCACGGTACAGTTAGAATTGCCGGAAATCGCTCCGGTGATGCAGCAGCGAGTCAAGTTTGCGGTGAAGACGGCGGCCGGTCTTTCCGTGGAGCAGGAGGTTTTTCATACCATCCACCGGGTGCCGGGCCGAGCGGTTAAACCTTAGCTGATTAGGTTAGTTGGCTTTCTACATCGCCAACTGGACCAACCGCTCTTGGAGTTGCTCCGTCCATCGGGTGGTATAGCTCAATGTGCGATAGATTTGTTCAAGTCGTTCCAACGGAAGTGCCGCGGCGCGGGTTGGTGAGCCGACGGGAGGTGCCGATGTCCAGACCGCGTTTAGATCGCGGAGTTCGGTCTGTAATGGGTCGCGGCGGGCGTTGACTTGTCGCTGAAGAGTTAAGAGTTTTTCGGTCCAATCGAGCCCGGCTTGGAGCGCCTTGAGTTTGAGCATCGGCGAGGTGACGCCGGTTTGTTGAGCTAAGTGCCCATCGCAATCGCGGCAGGTTTGGCCTACCTCGACAAACAGGTCCATGGTGCCGGGTGGAATACGTTGGATGTCTTTCGGGGGGTGACCCGCTTCCAATTGGTACAAATGCAGCAAACGATCCTTCGCTTCGCGCAAGGTTTGGTACGCCGAATTCAACTCAGCGTATCGGTTGTTGGCAGTGGCTCGCTCGGTTTCACCGGCGCTATGAAAACGATCAGGATGTGCGTCGTTAGACAAAGCGCGAAACCGCTCTTTCAAGGCCTCGGCGTCTAGCCAAGGAAGACGGCGCTCAGCGAGCAGGGCGAAGGCGTCAGTCATTATTCCAATGCGGGTCTAAATCCGATTCGCGTTCAAGAGGCAGTTCAGGCGCTAAAGCTCTCTCCGCACGAGCAACTCGTCGCGGCATTTGGGTTTTTCACCTTAAACCCACCCTCCGTCAATGCGTCCACGTAGTCGAGTTCTGATCCCGTCACGTAGAGCGCACTCTTTGGATCCACCACCACTCGGACCCCGGCGCTCTCCACGAGGATATCTCGATTCGCCGGCGCATCCTGCAGGTCCATCTTGTATTGAAGCCCCGAGCAGCCACCGCCCACCACCGCAACCCGTAACACGCCAGTGGTGCGCCCTTGTTTGGTCAGCAGGCCGCTGACTTTTTTGCCAGCCGCCTCACTCAGCTTTATCAAACGTTCGTCGCCGACACGAAACGCCGGTTGTGTCGCTATGGCTCCACCAATTTTTCCTGCAATCATCCCTCCAAAGTAGACTGTTTTTGTCCGGTTCGCCAATCTGGGATTTACTCATCGCGTTTTATCGGAACTGCCGATTATTCCTGCCAACCATGGTTTTCCCGGACCTGAACCATGGCCGCTAGGATGTTTTGCCAAGTCTCGGGTTTTTTCATGAGCTCGTTCGGGAACATACATCCGTCCCAGCAGATATGGCGGACCTTTTTCGTCACTTTGCCTTTCGCGTCCCGAAGCCAGTAACCCGCGTCCCGCGCCACATTGAGCTTGCCGTTGGGATCGGTTACCGGGCAATGCTTTCCAGTCTTCTCATGATCGCCAGAGCCTTTGACGGTTGCGTCATTTTGTGCGACGTGGAAATCGATGGTCCAGGGGCGCAAGGCGTCGGTCATTTTTTTCATGGCCGCGTGGAAGGCGGCCGGTTCCCAACGGAACTTGGTGGGGACGATCCGGTGTTCGGGAGCGTTATAGCCCAAGGTGTAGAGCAGGGTGTGCGCCATATCGGCCTGGAAACCCACTACTTTGGGCATGTCCACGGCTTCCAACGTGCGGATCATGTATTTCCAAGAATGCATGCCACCCCAGCAGATTTCACCCTCGGCGGCCAGTCGCTCACCGTGATCTTTCGCCACTTTGCCGCCTTCGCGAAAGGTCTGCGCAATTTGCTTCGTATTGCCTTTCGGATCCTTATCCCAATCGGTCACTCCTGCGGCGGAATCAATGCGTACGATCCCATACGGCCGGACGCCCAACGCCCGGAGTTGACTCGCAATCGCACAGGCTTTGCGGACGGCTGTGACCCAATTCGCCCGTTTCGTAGCGTCCCCCATTGCCGCGCCGTCAAACCAGACTGGGGCGACAACTGATCCCACCACAAAACCCTTCGCCCGAATCTTGTCCGCGAGCCGTTTCACGTCGTCCGCTGAGCTATCGATATCGACGTGCGGTTTGTAGAGAAAAAGGTCCACCCCTTCAAACTTCTGTCCGTTGACCTCCGCTTTGGCGGTGAGATCAAGCATGGTGTCGAGGTCAATGGCGGGTTCCGCGCCGGGACCGCCTTTGCCGACTAACCCAGGCCACATGGCGTTATGCAGTTTGGGGAAATTATGAGTTGCGGGCGGATGGGTAGGGGGCGGGGAAACTTCCGTCTGGATGGCGTTGCTGGCTTTGGTGGCTTGGGTCGCCTTGCGGGCGCCCTTCGAGGGGGTTGTGCTCATAAGAATCGAGAATGTGTACGTCCTTCAGTGCCCGAAAGGGGGCGGGGACGGCAAGCCTGATTCTCAACCAAACGACAGATTCTCCCCGACCCAGGGTGTGGAGGAGGGCGGGAGGGAGGCAGAGAGGGAGATCTTCAATTTGCCGAGGTTGGTTATTTTCTAACACCAATGAAAGTACCATTGTAAATACATTTACAATCACCATGGATCAATATTTTATCGTATTTAATAATTAACCAATTTTGTAATTAATTTCCCCTGCTTAAATGTTGGTAAATTTGTTAATATAGTGACAGGAATGGTATAAAAAGCAACAGAATAAGCACTCCTATTCAGCCGAATTAAACTATCTGACATAAAATTTTAAATGCTCGGTGACGATTAATTTATTTCATGTTACAAACGTTTACTTTTTGTGCTGTTAATTTATCTGACATAATAATTTACACTCTTTGTAAATGTTATTTACCAGGATAAAATTTTGTTGAAATTAATATGTCTGACATACTATTTGACATAAATTGCCACTTTAAAGATAGCTACTGTTAAAAATATTAACTTAACGTCGTTGATAATTTGTCTGGCATATTAATTTACATATTGCGAGGAACCGAAATGGAGTGGCATCGGACTCTCGCAAGGGCTTGGAGAACAAGGCGTTTCCATGCTTCACTAGATTGTTGGGTCGATGTGATGGGATTGCTTAAATGCTTGAAAACTTTAGAGCTCAAAAGCTTTAAAGCCGTCTTCGCTCGTGCTCGGGATTTTTTGCATCTCCACGCCGCTCAACTCTGGTTGGTGGGGCCCTCTCTCTATTGGGTAATTCCAGCTGATTCCAAGTGGCAGGCCTGGGTTCCACGATACCCGCCCGTTGCCAAGGACGCCGAACTAGATAGGCTACCTAGATGAATGCCTGCGGCACATTGAGTCTTGGTTTCAGCTTACTCTTAGGACTGGCTGCGCTTGACGGATGTTCCAAGAAGGCAGCCCCGCCCGGGTCCGGATCGGGAGCGAGCGGCAATAGTCCATTGACCGCGCCGTTGGATTATCTTGCAGCTCAGGGCCGGGCCAAGCAGTATTCCACCAAGGTGATTTCAACGGCTCAACTTGAAAGCGCCATCCAACAATTTTACGCGATGGAGGAACGGTATCCGACGGGGTTCGATGAAATGGTGCAACAGCACTATCTCGGCGCAGTGCCGGCAGCCCCGCGAGGAAAGCGTTTCACCTACAATCCGCAAAATGGACAACTAGGACTCGTCGCGGAATAGCACAACTCAACGCCTGGGTCCTCTAGCTCGGATACTTCGTCCCCGTTGGTAGCGAGACGTAGCGAGAGTCCGTTTGGCAAGGCGATCGAAGCGATTCCGGGTCGGGCTGGCTTACAGAAGTTCTAACACCCGATGCAGCTCGGGATCAGTGTTGTAAAAATGGGGGGCGATTCGCAGCACGGGTTGGCCGCCTGGCAAGTTCCTCAGAGACGTCACGATACCCGCTTCACTAAGTCGAAAATGGACCGGGGCGAGATCGACTGCCGGTTTGTGAAAGCTGATCATGGCCCCGGTATTCTCCGCCGGAGTGTCCGGACATAGGACCTCATAACCCTTGACTTGCAGGGCGGGTACTAGCCATTTCCGTTTGCGGGTGAGTTCGGCCCCAATGGCTTCGAGCCCAACTTCTAAAAGCAGACGCAACGCTTCCCGCAATCCGACCAACCCGAGGAAATTATTGGTGCCACACTCGTAGCGCCGAGCATCGTCTTTGAAGACGAGTTCATCCTGGGTTAGAAAATTGGGACACTTCAGATTGTGCCAACCGTGGACGATGGGCTGAAGCTTGGCTTGGACAGAACGGCGAACGTATAATAGGCCCGCGTGACTCGGACCTAATAGCCATTTGTGTGAATCCGCCGCCAGGAAATCGACCTGCTCGGCGGTGGTCGGAAACGCGCCCAGCGTCTGAATCCCATCGACGCTAAAGAGGATTTCCCGGGCTCGCAGCCACTTGCCCATCGCATCGAGATTCAGGCGCCATCCGGAAAGATAATGACAACTGGCCAGCGCCACCAGCCGGGTGTTGTCGTCTACTTGACCTTGAACGTCGACGAGTCGGATGCGGCCGAGTTCGCGAACGTTGATCATTCGCACTTGGACTCGATCCGCTAGCGCCAACCACGGATAGACATTGGAGGGATAATCGTCGTGATAGATTAAGATATTGTCATTGCGCCGGAACTTGAGACCGGCCGCAATAAACGAAAGCGCCAGCGACGTCGGCCCGACTAAGGCGATCTCTTCGGAGGTACAGCGGAGCATTTGTGCAGCAAGTGATCGGGTTTCGGTTTCGAGGCCCAAAGGCAGGGCGGACTCTTGGCCTTCATTTTGGGAGGCTTGGACGTAGTCTAAGGTCGCTTGGGCGACTCGGCGGGGCAGGGGACAGACTCCGGCGTGGGCGAGATAAATCGACTTGGCCACGACGGGAAATTCGTGGCGCCGAAGCTCCTCGTTGCAATGAAGTTCGGCAATGGTGAGTGGCGAATGCATGGAAAATGAAGGGGATGAGACGGACGAGCGATGAACGGCCGTATTGGGCGCGCGATCTTAGCGGTAGGGCCGCCGGAGTTCGACCACGGCCGATTTCTTTCGGAGATTAATATTGAGCACTTCAACGGCGAAGCCAAAAACCATGGCAAAATAGATATAGCCCTTATTGATGTGTTGTCCGAAGCCTTCGGCCAAGAGCATAACGCCGATGAGAATCAGAAAACTGAGCGCGAGCATTTTGATCGTCGGATGTTTTTCAACGAATCCGCTGATCGGATCGACAAAGGCCAGCATGACCAACATGGCCAGGATGACGGCGAGCACCATGACGGGCAGATGATTGGCCATGCCCACGGCGGTGATGACGGAGTCGAGCGAAAAAATGATGTCGAGCAGTATGATTTGAATCACCACGGCCTTGAAGCTGGCGGCGATGGCGGAGGATTTTTCCCCGTCTCCACCTTCCAGTTTTTCGTGAACTTCTTTGACGGATTTCCAAATCAGGAAAAGCCCGCCGGAGGCGAGGACCAGCTGTTTTCCGGACGAGGGCAACGGAAGCCCGAAGGGCTCGAAGTGATGAAAGGGTTGGTCGAGTCCCATCACCCATTTTAGAGAACAAAGCAGCAAGACGCGAGTAATCAGGGCGAGTGCGAGGCCGGTCTTTCGGGCGCGAGCTTGTTGGTCCGAAGGCAGCTTTCCGCTGAGGATGGAAATGAAGATGAGGTTGTCGATGCCGAGGACGATCTCAAGGAACGTCAACGTCAAAAGACTACCCCACGCGGTGGGCTGCGAGACCCATGAAATCCAATCCGTCACGGCTGCCGAGGTTAATCAGAGACTCAGATTTGGCTAGTCTGGATTTCCAACGCCCACGCCCAAGAGCTTTTTCCTCGAACCCAGCCACCTCAGACAGCGTCAGGACGAGGCGCGTCGCGCCTTTTTTGTCTACGGAAAGGATCCCCAGATTGAAGCTCATTCGATCGCCACAGCCCGGCGTCAATTGGCACCGATAGGGAGCCCAGGATGTTGCCCAATTCGATGACCGCCGAATTCCTTTACTTGATGACTTACATGGGAGTGTCTAGAATTCAAATATCTATCAGAAAATCGCCGCCGAATCGAACGTTCCGGAGTGTCATGTCGGAGACATCGACGAGCCGTCCGCAAGCGACTTCCGCCTGAGGACCGCGGCCAATGCCAAACCACTCCGAGCGACCGTCCGCACTGTTGGCCCCTAATAAAAATCGGTTTTTTGCTTGGCCGGTCGGCCCTGGCTTCCACACCTTGGAACGTGTTCCGCATATCCCCAGTTTTATGGTCCGCCCTTCGCTTCGTGCGGCACCGCTTGAATTTGGATTCCGGTGGAGTGCTCCGGACGGTCTTAGCGGGGTGTTGGATGCTTTCGGCACAGTCCGCCTCCCCTCCCGACTTCAACCGCGATATCCGTCCCCTGCTCGAAAAACGTTGTGTTTCCTGCCACGGTCGACTCAAACAAAAAGGCGATCTACGCCTCGACGCCGGCGCCCTGGTCCGCCACGGCGGCAAGCACGGAGCGGTGGTAAAACCTGGCCAAAGCAGGCAGAGCCGCCTCCTCGAACGCCTCCAATCCACCGATCCCGAGGAGCGAATGCCGCCCGAAGGAAAGCCTCTCGAACCCGAACAAATCACCCTCCTCGCTGCGTGGATCGACGCCGGGGCCGGCGTGCCAACGGACGAAGTTATCCCCGTCGGTCCCGCGGAGCATTGGTCTTTTCAACCGATCCGACGCCCGACCGTTCCGACCCTGCCCACCTCGGCCTGGCCACGCACTCCGGTCGATCATTTCATTCTCAACCAACTCACAAAGCACGGCTTAGTCCCGACCGTGGACGCCTCGCCCCTCGTCCTGCTCCGCCGGATCCATCTGGACCTCATCGGGCTGCCTCCGACTCTCACCGAACAAGCCGCTTTCGCCGTCAATCCCTCTCCGGCCGCCTTGGAAACGGTTATCAAGGACCTCCTCGAACGGCCGGAGTACGGCGAACGCTGGGCTCGGCATTGGCTGGATTGGGTCCGTTATGCTGACAGCAACGGGTCCGAACGTGATGCCGCTAAACCGCTCGTATGGCAATATCGAGACTATGTCATTCGCAGCCTCAATTCGGATAAACCCTACGACCGATTTCTACTCGAACAACTGGCCGGCGATGAACTTCCGGACGCCACCGCCGAAACGCTCTTTGCCACCGGCTTCTATCGTCTCGGCCACTGGGACGATGAGCCCTCCGATCCCGCCACGGATCGTTATGACCAACTTGATGATCTCGTCCGCACCACGTCCGAGGTCTTCCTCGGCCTCACCCTCGGCTGTGCCCGCTGCCACGATCACAAATTCGAACCGCTCAGCACCCGAGACTATTACTCACTCCTTGCGGTGTTCGAACCCTTACGGCGTCCCCAAAATGGTCGTACGGAACTGACGCTCGCCGCTGGGTCGCCCGCCGAAATGGCGGCCGTCGCGGCCCGGGATCGGGAATTGGAACAGCTCGACCGCGAAATAACCGCTGCCCGCCTGCGTTTCCGGGAGGAATACCTCAACTCCGGCCGCACGCACCTCTCGGCGGAGAGCTTGGCGGCATGGCAATCCGCAGACGCTCAAAGATCCCCGAACCAAAAACAACTCGTTGAATCATCCGCCAAATCCCTCGAAGCAGAACTCGCCGCGGCCC
>JAYVTS010000446.1:0-11943 GCA_043788645.1 Verrucomicrobiota bacterium | reverse complement strand
ACCCATGACTTTGTCCGCCGCCCAGGTGCGGCATTCCGTGCTCGCTGGCGAACTCCGTCAGCACGATCACGCGTATTATATCCAAGCGCGGCCCGTCGTGAGCGACCGGGAATACGACGCGCTGTACCATGAATTGCTCGACCTTGAGGGCCAATTCCCCTCGCTAATTTCAGCGGATTCCCCGAGCCAAAGAGTCGGCGGCGCGCCGCTCAGCGAGTTTGCTTCGGTTGGCCACGCCGTTCCGATGCAGTCGTTAGACAATACCTATTCTCCCGAAGAAGTCCGCACGTTCATTGCCCGGGTCCAAAAACTCCTTCCCGGTGAACCCCTCGAATGGACCATCGAACCGAAGGTAGATGGTGTGGCTGTTTCGCTCCGATACGAACACGGGGTGTTGGTGCAAGGTGCCACCCGCGGTGACGGCACCACGGGCGACGACATCACCGCCAACCTCCGCACGCTGCCCAGCCTGCCGTTGCGGCTGCGAGGAAACACTCCGCCAGAAGTGCTGGAAGTCCGCGGGGAAGTCTATTTGCCCAGTGCCAAGTTCCAGAAGCTGAACCAGGACCGAATCGCGGCGGGGGATGAAGCCTTCGTCAATCCCCGTAACGCCACGACCGGTTCGCTCAAAATGTTGGATCCAAAGATCGTTGCGAAACGCCCGTTGGCCATCGTGCTCTATGGTCTTGGGGAAGTACGCGGATTCTCCGGTGGTTCGACCCCGACTTCCCAGGTAGGTTGGATCTCCTGGTTGCACGCTGCGGGTTTACCCACTCCAGAACGTCATTGGGTCGCCCGCTCGGCCGATGAAGTGACCGCCGCCATTGCTGAGTTGGATGCCGTTCGCCGCCAGTTTGGCTATGAAACGGACGGCGCGGTGGTCAAGCTAAACAATCTTTCCCAACGCCAGCGCGTGGGCGTGACCTCCAAAGCCCCGCGTTGGGCGATGGCTTACAAATACGCCGCGGAACAAGCAGAAACCCGACTGCGCGCCATTACCGTTCAAGTCGGTCGTACGGGGGCACTCACCCCGGTCGCAGAACTCGAACCCGTCTTTCTCGCCGGCAGCACGGTGGCCCGCGCGACACTCCACAATGAGGACGAGCTACGCCGAAAAGACATTCGGATTGGCGATCTCGTCGTCATTGAGAAAGCCGGCGAAGTCATCCCTGCAGTCCTGCGGGTGGTTACCGAAAAACGGACCGGCTCGGAAACGAGTTTCGAGTTTCCCCGAGTCTGTCCCGAGTGCGGTTCACGGGTTAGCCGAGCCGTCGAGGCGATCTCCGAATCCGGGGGCGAGGGTAATCCCGGGTCGACAAGCCCTGCTAAATCCACCGTCGTCCAACGTTGCGGGAACCCCGATTGCCCGGCGCAAGTCCGAGGTCGCCTGGAACATTTTTGCGCTCGTGGCGCCCTGGATATTGAAGGCGGCGGCGAAGTGCTGGTCGGACAACTCGTAAAAGCGGGCCTGGTCCGTGATGTGGGAGATTTATATCGTCTCAAACTGGAAGAAATTGCCGCCCTCGAACGAATGGGGGAGAAATCGGCGGCTAATTTCCTGGTGGGTTTGGCGGCTTCAAAATCGCGGGATCTTTGGCGTCTGATCTTTGGCCTCGGAATTCTGCACGTCGGGACCGGGGTCGCCAAAGCACTCGCCCGGGCCTATCCCAACTTGGATCAGCTCGCGACGGCTTCTGCCTCGGAGTTGACCGCGGTGAACGAGGTGGGTGGGGTGATAGCGCGCACTGTCGAACAGTGGTTCTCCGAACCCCAGAACCGACAGTTGTTGCAACGCCTGCGGAAAGCCGGGTTGAATTGGGATTCGGCTTTATATCGCCCAGCGGATGCACCGGCCACTGGGCCATTCGCGGAAAAAACCTTTGTCCTTACCGGTACGCTCCCCACCCTGAGCCGCGAAGCCGCGACCGCTCAAATCGAAGCCCTCGGTGGCAAAGTAACCTCGAGTGTGAGCAAAAAAACGAACTTTGTTCTCGCCGGTGAAGAAGCGGGTTCAAAACTCGAAAAAGCTCAAAAACTCGGCCTCCAAATTTTAGACGAATCGAGCTTTCTAAAGTTGGTCAAAGACGCGAAACCGTGAAATCCAAGGCCGTTCTAAGTCATCCGCGGACGAACAGCCCATCCCAATGAATTATGAATTGTTTCGTCACCGGCGGTTCCGGATTCATTGGTGCAAATCTGGTCCACCAACTGGTGGCTCGGGGTCATCACGTTAAAGTCCTACTCCGGCCCGGGGCGGACCTGCGCGGACTTGCGGGCGCACACTACGAGGGGATCCCGGGCGACTTATTAGATCAGCGCGCCGCGTTAACCCAGGCGATCCGTGGCTGCGACTGGGTGTTTCACGTGGCCGCGAGTTATGCGCTCTGGTTACCGGACTATGATCCCATGTTTCGCGCCAATGTGGAAGGCACTCGCAATCTGATTGAAGCGGCTCACGCCGCCGAGGTTCGTCGCATCGTGTACACGAGTACCGTGGGATGTATCGGTTTACCAAAGCCGGATAGTACCGGGAAAATCATTCCCACCGATGAAGCCACGGAGGTGTCTGAAATGCAGATGAGCAATCCTTACAAACTCTCAAAATGGCGGGCAGAAGTCGTCGCTCGCGACCAAGCGGAGGCGGGGCGCCCCGTCATCATTGTGAACCCAAGTGCCCCGGTGGGTCCCCGAGATGTGAAACCCACGCCGACGGGACAAGTGATTGTTGATTTTCTTCGACGCGCCTTGCCTGCCTATCTCGATACGGGACTTAATTGGGTCCACGTCCGAGACGTGGCCCTAGGTCACATCCTGGCGGCGGAACGCGGGCGGATCGGCGAACGATATATATTAGGGCACGCCGAGGGGAATTGGACGATGAAACAGGCGCTGGATGTCTTAGCAGAATTGACGAAACTGCGTGCGCCCCGATTTCGAGCGCCTTACGCCGTGGCCTTGGGAGCGGCGCATGTGGGTGAAATGGTGGCAAAACTAACCGGACGGCCGCCGAAAGCGCCCTTGGCCGGAGTGCGGATGGCGGCCTATAAGATGTGGTTTAATCCAGCGAAAGCCATTCGCGAGCTAGGCCTACCCCAAACCGCTCCTCGCCAAGCCCTGGCAGATGCCGTCGCTTGGTTCCGCGAGCATGGGTATGACAAGAACTAGCGGGTGAGATTCCCTATTCTCGCTGCCATCGGAGAGAACCGCGGATGAGAAAAACACGAGACTTTCCCCATCCTCGTTCATTCGTGTGCATCCTCCGTCTGATGCGTGATCCTCATTTTTACCCGCAGAAATGGGTTTTAAACAAATTAGAAATCAACTGAATCCGCTGGAAGCCCCGGCGATTGCTTCTCATTTATGGGAACCCGCGGCCTCGGCCAGCGGATTGAGTAGATTTAGATCATGAATTGCTGTGTTTCTCCGAATGCGGCGCCGCAGAAGGGCAAATGTGCTCTCCATTTCGCATGGACTCCTGGTTTCCTCGGGCCAAGATGTTGCCATGAAATTCCCCTCGATCCGTCGCCTGCTAGTCACCGTTGCTTTGAGCACCGTCACGCTGCAGGCCGCACACCCTTTTCTTTGCTGCGATTACAACGGCGGAAAGGTCTGTCGAGTTTCCGCCGCTGGCAAAATCGAATGGGAATACCCCTGCAAAGCTCCCCAGGATTGCTGGCAACTGCCCAATGGCAACGTCCTTTTTTGCTTCGTCAGCGGTGCCCTGGAAGTCACTCCGGATAAGCGGATTGTTTGGGAATACAAAGCGCCAGAGAAAGTGGAAGTTCATGCGTGCCAGCCTCTGCCGAATGGACTAGTGTTGCTGGTCGAAGGAGGCACGAGCCGCATCATTGAGGTGGATCGGCAGGGACACATTGCTAAAGAGATAAAACTTACCACGGCACCGAGCGTGGTGGCGCACAATCAGTACCGAGGCACCCGCAAGGCGGGAAACGGGCACTATTTCGTTTGTTTTAAGGGCGAGGGTAAAGTGGTGGAATTGGATGACGCTGGAAAGATCCTTCGTTCCATCAGCGTACCGGGTGATCCGCACGAAGTGGTATCACTACCCCACGGGCATTTACTCGTCACCTGCGGCGATGGTCACCGTGCGATCGAATTCGACGCCAAAGAGAAAGTCGTCTGGGAAATCACAGAAAACGATCTGCCGGGCAATCCCCTGCGACTCATGGCGGGTTGCCAACGGTTACCCAACGGAAATACGGTATTTTGTAATTATTTGGGACATGGGCATCTTGGTGAGCAACCGCAATTTTTCGAAATAACCCGAGCAAAGAAGATCGTTTGGCAGTTTCGAGACGATCTTCAATTTAAGACGATTAACCAGCTCCAATTACTCGACGTGCCCGGGAATGTGACTCAAGGCAAGATCCTGCGGTAATTGGCCCACGGCGTCGAAGATCCGCAAATGCAAGGTGGGAGGTTAGACAAAAAAAGGCCGAGAGCATACAGCTCTCGGCCTTGTTGAATCACTGAATCGTTCAGCGTTACTGAGCTGAGATAACTCGGTACAGTCGGCTCGGTTGGCTGACCGCCGCGTCCGTGGTACGGATCGGCTTCTTGCTACCTGCGGCTACGACTTCGCCGCCTAGGTTATGCCAGCCGCCGGTCAACCCAGCGTCCCGGAACTGGACCACATACCGGGAACCTTCCGTCGCGGACCAATCAATCGCCACTGAACCGCCAACCATCGTAATTGTGTGGATGACGATGCCTGAACCGGTCTCCCCACCACAGGTGGCTTGAGAGCTAACGATGGATTGTTTGCAGATCGAGGTGCCCCGGGCAACGACCGCGGAATTGCCGGAATCGACGCCTGAGAAGGTCTCACTCTCGCCCGGAGCCAAATTGATTGGCCCGAGGAGCTTGGTGCCTTCGCCAATACTAACGATCACATCCGTGAGGTTGACATCACCCGTGTTCTGGACGGTGCCTGTGAAGCTGCTTCCGTTGCAGTTTCGGATCACGCCGAGGGCAGGGTTCGTTCTGATCGGGCAGACAATGCTGTCGCTGTTGTTTACCACGGTTCCATTGCAACGATCACCGCCAGTAACGGTGATCGTGTTGACGATCTGGCAACAGTCACCATGGATTTGGTAGCTACCCGAGAACGGCGCCGAGGCACCCGGGAGGAGGGTAATCGGACCGACGAGAACCGCCGTCCCCGGACGGGCACTCCGCACGACGACGTTGGTGAGAGTCACATCACCCGCATTCACCACGGTGCCAGTGAAGCTATAGGTACTGCCACTGGTGACCTCCACTTCCGGACATTGCTGGCTTACCATAACCATCGGAGTGGTCATGATCGCACAGCGGACCGGATTTGCTGCGCTGACGGTTTGGCTACCGCAGAGCGTCACGCCGTGGGCCGCTACACCCGAATCGCAGTAGTCCACCGGGACCACGTAGGCCGCCTTGTACGGAACGATTTGGCCAGGAGCCAATGCGATCGGTCCGAGGAGGGTCACCGCGGATTCACCCACGACGGTCGTCACCCGGACGTCGGTCAGAGTAATGTTACCGGAGTTCTTGATCGTGCCCGTATAGCGGAGGGTATCGCCGATGAAGACCATCTTGCCGACCGGACAATCCTTAGTGAGAACCAGGCCGCCGGTGAAGCTCACCGGACACGTCGCCGTGGCAGTATCGGAAATGGTCGTGTTGCCGCAATTATCCACCGCGGTCACTCGGGCCGTCTGGCTCATCGAGCAGCAATTCGCGGGTACCACGACCGGTACCGTGAATTTGAAGGATTCACCCGGGAACAGGACATTCTCGTCAAACACCACAGTACCGCCCGTCAAGGCGCTGTACACATGGAGGTTCTTCAAGGCAATATTGCCGATGTTACGAACGGTACCGGAGTAGGACACCTTGGCACCCTGGTTCAGTACACCAGTCGGACAGGCCAACGTGATTTCAACATCGGGGTTGAAGTTCACGGGGCAGGTCTTAGTCGAGGTCGCTGCCACCGCTTTGCCGCTGCAGGCATCATTGGCACCCGCAGTCAGGGTGGTAACGAACGTACAGACCTTTTGGGTCAACGGCACCGTGACCGAGGCGGTAAAGGTCGCCGATTGACCGGGTTCGAGGATGGCGGGGCCGTAGACGCGGGCGTTGCCCGGGAGGGAAACAACCACGTTGCTCAGGGTGATGTTGCCGGTGTTCCGAACCGACCCAGCGAAACTGGTCGATTGGCCGAGCAAGAATCCACCAACCGGGCAATCGTGGCTGAGCGCAATCGCGGGCGCGGTGGTAACCGGGCAGGTGGTGCTGGCGGACTTGGTCACGACGCGAGCACCACAGACATCGGTGCCACTGACCGTAAACGAAGCAGTCACAGCGCAGACATTGTTCGGAACCGAGACGGCAGCGGTGAAGTTAACCGTCGCGCCCGGCGCCAACAAAGCAGAGGTAAAGACCGGAGTGCTGGGTGCCGAGGGGTTGATGACCGTGATATTGGTCAGCGTCACGCCGCCCGTATTGCGAATCACACCCGTGTAGGTGGCTTGGCTGCCCGGGGATTGAGCGCCCGTCGGGCAGTTAAGCGCTAGGTCGATGCCCGCGTTGGTCACCACCGGACAGGTAGTGGTGTTGTCGGCACTCACCGAAGCATTGCTGCACTTATCTTGGCCGGTGGCTACCCACGTTTCGGTGATGGCGCAGGAATTAGCCGGTACCGTGACATTCGCGGTGAAGTTTTGGGACGCACCCGGGGCCAACGAGATGGGACCGAAGATGCGAGTCGTACCGCGGTTCACGACCACGTTGTTGAGGGTCACATTACCCGTATTACGAACGTTCGCCGTATAGGTGAGCGTACCACCCGAAGTGGCGGCAGTAGTTGGGCAATCCTTCACCAAGGTAATCCCTGGGGCGGTCACGACTGGGCAGGTCTTGCTGCTGGTCGCGGTGACGGATGGGCCATTGCATTTGCCGGTGCCGGTCGCCGTCAGCGTCGTGGTAACGGTGCAAGAATCGGCAGCCGGGGCAATGACTTGACCCGTGAAACTCGCCGCGGCGCCCGGAGCGAGGGCAGCGGGGCCAAACACAACGACCGTTCCGTTTTTCACGGTGACATCGTTGAGAGTGACATTGCCGCTATTGCGGACGCTGCCGACAAACGTCCCGGTGCCACCTGGAACCAACGTCGTGGTCGGGCAGTCGTGCGTGACCGCAATCGCCGGAGCCGTGGCGACCGCACAGGTCACACTGGCGGACTTGGTAACACTGCGGCTGCCGCAGTTATCGGAAGCGCTGGCCGTAAAGGTGGCGCTCACCGAGCAGGTGTCCGCGGGAATCGTCACCGGGGCCGAGAAGTTAGCGGAGGCACCCGGCGCGAGGCTGGCAACCGTGAAAAAGTCCACCTCACCATTCGATACCTTCACGCTGTTCAGGGCGACCGTGCCGGTATTTCGGACCGTGCCAGTGTATTGAGCCGTAGCTCCCGGGGTCAGGGTGCCGGCGGGGCAATTAGCCGTGATATCAATGCCAGCCGTGGTTGAGATCTGGCAGATCGCGCTGACATTAGCGGTCACTGGGCGACCCGCGCACTGGTCATTGCCAGCGGCGGTGAACGCTTGCGTGATCGAGCAAACACCCGTCGGAACCACGGTCGTTGCCGTGTAGTTTGCGGAAGCACTGGGAGCGAGGGTTACGGGACCGAAAACTCGGGTCGTACCGTTGTTCACCGTCACATTGGTGAGGGTCACGTTACCGGTATTCTGAACGGTACCCGATATGATCAAGTTACCACCCACGGGCGTGGAGGTGGTCGGGCAATTTGCGGTGACCGCAATACTGGGCAGCGTCGCCACCGGGCACACGCGGGTCGAAGTGTTGCTCACTTCGGCGTTGGAGCAGGAATCAACGCCCTTGGCGGTAACGGAGGTGGTGAGGGAGCAAGCATCTCCCGGAGCGGTGAAGTTAAACGTAAACGGGCTCGCTTGGTTCGGCGTCAGCGTGGCCGGGCCGAAAACGACCGTGGTTCCATTGACCACCGTCACGTTGTTGAGCGTAATGTTTCCAGAGTTACGGACGCTGCCAGTGGCCGAACCCGAAGCGCCCCCAACCGGGGCGGTGGTCGGGCAATCATGAGTGACCACAATCGACGGAGCGGTGGCGACCGGGCAGGTGCCGGTAACGGAATTCGTTGCGCTCGAGTTTCCGCATTCGTCATCCGCGAGAACGGTGAGCGTATCGGACACGGAGCAAACACCGGCGGGGGTGGTGAAGCTGCCATTGAAGTTAGCGGTCGCGCCGGGAGCCAAACTGATCAGCGTGAACACCGGCGTCGCGCCACTGACGGCGCTGACCACACGGATATTACGGAGGCCCGCTCGGCCGCGGTTCACCACGGTGCCGGTATAGGACAAGGGAGCGCCTGGCTGGGGAGCGTTCGCCGAGCAAACTCGCGTAATCGCCACCTCAGGAAGCGTCAAGATCGGGCAGGTCAAGGTGCGAGAAGCCGCACTCACCGGAACGTCACACACAGTCGCGCCTGCGGCGTTGAAGAGCGCCGACGAGCTACAGGCGGCCGGCGCCACGTAGAACCCGGAGAAGTTGGCCGTCTCACCCGGCGCGAGACTCGCCTTGGTGAAGATCACGGTGCCAGCGGCCGGAACGTTATCCGTTACGACCACGTTCTTCAGTGTGATATTCCCCGTGTTCTGCACGGTGCCGGAGAAGGTCAGGTTTTCCGTGGGTCGAACGGTCGGCCCGCAATTAACGTTCATTACCAAGCCCGGCGTGTACGTATTCGCACAAGAAACCGAGGTGCTTGAAGTGACCGTTTTCGGCGTAAAAGTACCCGAAGAGACCACGTCCTGTCCGGTCGCAGTCAAGGCGGCCGAGCTAGCACCGCAAGGATTGGCGGCGTAGCTACCGCTGAAGGACTTGCCTTCGCGGGGTTGCAGATCGATCGGCCCCAAAACCAACCCCGTGAGGCTATTGGAGACGACGACACCGGTGAGTTTGATGTCGCCACAATTCGTGACGGAACCCGTGTAGGTGATCGGAGCCCCTTCGCCGACACCGCCTTGGCAGGTGGCCGCGATCTGGATGCACGGATTGGCGATGATCGTATTGACGTCTCGGAAGTTTTCCGAGTTTTCATTGACGTCGTTCTGGTGAATAACGGCGGTGGAAAGACCGGTACCGACCACGAGGAAGGATCCGCCCTTTAAAATGACGTCCTGGCTGCGAATCACATAGCTCGCCACATTCGGGTAAAAATCGGTTTCACCCGGATTCAAAGCGTTCCGCCGCAGGACCACGGTGTTGGTCTTGTGATCAGGCGTAATCACTCGAAGCTCCAAGTCCGACGCCAAGCAGGTCGGTTTGATGTCGGATGTGAGATTCCGAAGTTCGACACTGTAGAATAGGGTGTCCCCAATATGGGCATCCACTCGGTCCACCAGCACACCAATACTGTAGTTGTTTAGGAGGCAACCCGCTGGTTCTTGGTGGGCTTGCACGGGCGCGAGGGCTGCGATTGCGGCACCCGCCAAAGTCAGGCCTCCGGTAATCACGCGCCGAAGGCGTGACCAATTCAGTGAGATCGGCGTACCGATCTCACTCTGTTTATCAGTAGTGAGCATCATAATTTTTCTTGCAGGACTGTAGGGGAAATTCGTGCGGCGGCTGAGCGGTCGCACGATCAAATTGTTCAAAATCAAAATTTAGACTTCGAGAGTCGCAAAATTGCCACGGTTTGGCAACTACCAAGTTACCGGCGCCGCGCACCGCCACCCTTTTTGCTGGAAGAGACTGCCGTGTCGAGTGCTTTATTTGTGAAACTTTTTGATTCGGCATCCGACTTACGCCCGACGCCAGTTGCTAGTTGCCCCTGCAACCAAAGCACGAGCGACACCAGGAAAAGATTCCTAAAGAAGGCAAAACCTGGGCTTTCGAGAAAGTGTACGAAGGTTGAATCCGCACTGAACCCCAACAATTTCAGGTCAAAACAACCACAAGAGATCTTTAATCCGCGGAACCAAGCTTGGCCCGTCGCGAAAAAGAACGTTCCGAACAAGCCCGAGGCCAGTCCTAGGGCCGCCTCTAACCAACTCCCCGCCATCAATAAAACGCCGCAAAGAAGTTCTACCCAAGGCAATACCGCGGCCACAAAACTAGAAAACACCCGCGGTAGCGGAACCTGATAAGCCAGGACATCCCCTAGAAACTTGGTGGGATTAGCAATTTTGGACACGGCCGCCCACACCAAAAGGAGCCCCAGGGCAACTTGTAACCCGTGGCGTACCCGCGGCTGGCTGGCCCATTGAACGAAATCTTTCACAGCGGCGTTTACTTTCTCACTTGTCGGTCGGCCCATCCCCGGTAGCCGTCCTCCAGATAGCGAACCTGTTTGAATCCCGCCAATCGCAATCGCGTACCGAACCTGACTGCATCCAAACAACCCGCACGTTCGCAGTACACGATGAGCGGGCGATCCGCCCCCAAGCGCTTGAACAAGGCGACTACTTCGGCCTCACTCGCCGCCAAATTCGCGCGCACGGCTCCGTCGATGTGCCCGTGCCCAAACTCTTCGTCCGAGCGGATATCCACCATTTGCGGTGGCTCGCCCGGAAAACTCGCAGGGATCTCGTCGGTCCGAATTCCTACCGGTCGAAATGCCCCGATTGCGGTCATATCCGGTAACGTCGGGGCTTGGTTAGCAGCCAGAGCGACCGAAGTGCCGGTTGCAGTGGACGCAGGTGCCGGGGGAGTATCGACCGCCAACCCCGTCGCCCTTTGCCATTCCATGTAGCCACCCGTCATGTACTCCACCGTTTGAAACTTGAAATCATTCACTAACCGGGCCGCCAACTTGTACGACAGCGAACAACTGGTGCTGCTGCAATATACGACGAGATGGGTGTTGGTCGCGTGCTTCGCCACGAATCCTTTCACTTCCTCATCGGTACTCGTCTGAGGCAAAGAGATCGCACCGGGAATATGTCCGGCGTCGTAAGCCGCCGAAGATCGCGCATCCACGAGGACGCATCCGCCCGCCCGTGCCAGAGGCTCAGTCTTCACCCACGTCGTGGCTGACGGATTCTGAGGGCTCACCACCTCGACAGGAGCGCCCGAAGACCCCGCCAGGGCCGCCGCCGATTTGGCGCCGGAATCGACCTGAGCCGAAACCCCCTGCCCTGGCGTCACCACCACAGGATGAATCGGGGGAGTCGAAGCGGGTTCGATTTTTGCGATCAGACTGTCGGAGGCGACCGTTTGAATCGGTGATTTAGGAAATCCGGGGGATGCCGCTTCTGGAGCGACCGTCTCAGTAAACCGGATGCCCAACGGGTTGGAAGCATTAAAGGCCAAGCCTAGCAATGTCCCCAAACCCAGGATGCCCAGAACTTGGGCGGTGATCCGCCGGGTCCAGCCGACCTTGCCGTCGGTCATCCTCAATCTCTGCCTCGCGTCGCTCATACGATTTCGCCTAACCACCATGCGTTCCCGCGCCGGATCATCTCGGTCAACTTACTTCTTAAAGTCGGTTTTGGCTTCCTTCAAATCCAGGGGTTTAATCCAGATATTTCGGTAGCGCACATCATGCCCTTCGCACTGCAATTTCAAGCCGCCGGGAGTATCGGTGATGCCCTTGCCCCCATTATTTCCGCCGTCAATCCCCGAATTGACCCCACCAAAAACCTGACTGATGGGGAAGTTTGTGTGCGCCTTGATCCCGTTGAAATACATCGTGACCAAGGGTTTTTCGCTCAAAACACCCTTCGAAAATCGAGCGGCTCGAAAGGTAATATCGTACGCGTTCCATTGTCCTAACCCCTTGTACAACGAGTACGGAGATTCGCTTTCGTTAATCACCGCCCCCATTCCGTGCTTCGTCCGGTCTCCATCCATCACCTGAATTTCGTACCGGTTCTGCAGATACACCCCGCTGTTGCCGCCGGGTTT
>JAYVTS010000445.1:0-2395 GCA_043788645.1 Verrucomicrobiota bacterium | reverse complement strand
ATATTTTATACTCCGGCGAAGATTGACAGCCGGGGCCGCATACTGATTGGAGGACGATTCCGCGAGGTGGATGGAAATCCAAGGTGGGGACTGGTCCGCTTGCTTCCAGACGGCTTGTTGGACAATTCATTTCCTGGTTTAAGCGGTCTCCCCGGCTTCCGCGAATCCGATATCTCGACCGTTCGCGGCATTGCGTTGCAGGAAACTGGCAAAATCGTGCTTGCTGGCAGCTTGCGCGTACACAATCCCGGATCACGCACCCTGGGCTTGATACGACTGGACGGTAGTGGCATTTGGGATCCGACCTTTGCCTCACCGTCACTGGCAGAACTGGGAGTTCAAACAAAACTTGATGCAATGGAACAGCTACCGGGCGGTAAGTTGATCGCGGTTGCCGATAGAGTGCTACGCTTTTCGGCAGATGGCCTGCTGGACTCCGCTTTTACCGTCCCTTTGCTGAACGAAGAGGCCTTTTGGTTAACGTTGCTGCCCGATGGACGCATTGCCGTTCCGGGTGTAGTTCAAGCAACCGTGCATGGAGAGTCGTATAAGATGGCAGGTCTCTCTTTATTCGCGGCTACGGGACAAGTCGATCCCACATTTTTGCCAGCTGAACTCGGAATTTTTCGACCACCCTACGACGCAATGCCAGATGGATTGGGTGGTTTGGCGGTAGCCGGCATGTTTAATCGAATCGGAGATCGAACGCAGTTAGGAATCGCCTTTCTCGATGCACACGGGCAACTCCGTTCGTCGCAATTCGACCTGGAGGCAAGGCGACCAGGATCTCTCTTGGCTTCGGCAACCCTAGTTAATGCAGGTGCGGACTTCATTGCCGGTGTAAGTTCCGTAGTTAGAAACAGCATTAATCCACCTTCGTTCGATCAAACTGGGACGAATGAAACCGTTCGAGTTGCTTTGGATGGGCACGTATTGCGGGACTTTATCGGAAATTCAGACTTTCCGGACGGTCGGAGCCCGGACGCGGTATTTCCTAGCGGACATATGCTTTTTCGATTGCCAAGCATTATTAGTCAATTCGATTATATGGCGTTTGTCAACCATTCAGCAACATTTCTAGGACCTTTTCTTGAACCAGATGGTTCCCGCGGGCCAAGCGCGAACGTTTTTGAAGAACTCGGCCGACGCTATTATTCCTCGCCGACCGATTCTACTAACCATGAGCTTAGAGAGATTGTAGAAGGTGGAGTTTGGTTTATTGGTAAAAACATTTCCGGTCGTGTGATTATGACTGGCAATCGCCCGGACGGCTCGGTGGATCTCCTTGCCTTGGGAGAAGATGGCACGATAAGCACTTTCCCAGCCAGCCAACTTGAATCACAGGTGATCGCTCAAGCTACGACTATATTTTCATATACTGACCCAGTCGTTGGTTTTGTTTTCAAAAGAATACCGCATGTTAGTCGGGGTGCGCGCCTATTGAATTCCGCCGTTGGGCTCCCCGGTGGTAGCCTTTTGGTTGCTGGTGATTTTGATCATTACGGTCACCTCAACACGCACAATTTGGTGCGTTTTTTGGAAGATGGCTCAGTGGATACCCGCTTTATTGTTGCTCACGCTGCTCTGTGGCGCGGCGATTCCCGCATCAGTGCTCGCGTCGAAAGTGTAGCAGTTGATAACAACGGACGTGCCTATATTGCCGGTTTATTTGACGAGTTCAATGGGATTGCGGCCCCCGGACTGGCGCGTCTGCTTCCCGATGGACGAGTCGACACTCGCTTTAAACCTTCAGTTAGGGTGGTCCCTTACCCAAAGGTTTACGCACTTGAAGACTCGCCAGAAAAATGGGCGCAACTTGTAGTTTCGGACAGCACGTTATTTTGCATAGGCAGTTTCATGGAAGGTGGCCATTTAAGTGGGGTGATTGCGTTGGATATCTCAGCCCCGGCTCTAGCGTTTCCAAAATTCGTTTCTGGCGCGGATTTGAGCCTTGCCCTTAAATTGGAATCCAATACTCACTATCGGCTGGAGGAATCCGTGAATTTGGGCAAATGGTCGGCTGTGCCTGGCGCCGATGATTTGATTGATGGCATGAATGAAGTAACCGTGCCTGGGAACTCAACGAGCGAGCGTTTCTTTCGTTTGGTCGAAACATCTGGTCCATAAAGTTTTAAGTCGAATGATAAGAGTATAACTTGCGGGTAGCAGGATTTTACTAAGTGTCTTGGTGTCGTTGGGCGCAGTGCCAAAGGTGTGAGGGCCAAAAAAAGGGACAGGAGGATTAAAATAAAAATTTAAATTCAATTAATTATGTTAGTTATATTGATATTTTTATTTCATAAGATCAATAAAGGGATGGCTGGTTTGTAAAATAAGTCGTGTCTGTGGTCCGAACGTCTGGCACAGTGTGTGAATGCGCTACGCACGAATAAAA
>JAYVTS010000444.1:0-3204 GCA_043788645.1 Verrucomicrobiota bacterium | reverse complement strand
ACAGCGTTGAAAGGGGCGTCCCACGGGACACCAGATGTGACAAAAACGTGTTTCGCTCATGGGCCAACGGAGCGTTGGCATGACGCGAAATCACACGGGAGTAGTGATGCAATGATTTAAGCATGCCAGCCCACTCTTTGGCAAGGCACGCCGCAGGCCAACCTCAGACTCGAATTATTATGTGGTGTTGGGGACGCGAAAAAACCAACGATTACAGGGCTTTTGAGCCCCAACACCACATAACCTTCATCACCACATAACGCATAATATGTGGTGCACCACATATTATACGGGAAAACCGCCTGTACAGTTCGATGAGGGGCGGGACTGGGATCGGATACTGACAACTGCGGTCTGTTTAACTCCGTTCTCCCAGTCTCGCCTACTCTACTCCGCGGAAATGTTCGTACGAACAGGCGCTGACATTGAAATGAAGATCGCGCTTCGGCGGAGAGGGAGGGGAGCCGGTTTCCCGGAAAGACGTCAAGTGAAATTGCATTGCACGTATAGGTGCAATAGATTGCACACTTGTAAGGAAATTCACAACCGACCTGATAGGGTCCCGCATGGCAAACCATTCGCGATTGCGTGACCTGCGGGTAACGGCCGGACTGTCGGTGCGCGAGTTGGCTCGGCAGATCGGTCAAAATCCCACCAACGTGAGCTACTGGGAACGCTCCGGGCAGATTCCACGCTCCGATGTGCTGGCTCCAATGGCTCGCGCCTTGGGAGTGCCGGTAGAACAATTGTTAGGGGACGATGCGCCTCAATCCCGCCGCCCCGCCGGACGCTTGCAACAAGTCTTTGAATCCGCCGCCAGACTCCCCCGCCGCCAACAGGACAAGGTAGTGGAATTCCTCGAAAACTACCTTCGAGGCGTCGACAACAAAGCCGCTTAGCGAAGCCCTGTTCGCAACGCCAGAAGGCGGAAGTGATGCCGCTCACCGAAAGGATCCACCCGGCGCTCCCACAAATGGCACCACTCTGATTCCGATCAGAACGACAACGTTGTCAGCTCGGCTCGACATTTCTTGCCAGATGGATCGTAGGCCTACTACGTCATCACGGCAATTCAGCGACAAAACCCGATGGCACCTCGGCTCACGGCCGAATTGGCTACGAACTCAAAACGGCACAATCTACGACATCAAAAAAGTCGGTAACCGCGAGGGCTCCACAGGCGCGGGTGGCCGCCTTCCAACAAGCGGCCTGAGCGCGCCCAATTTCCTTAACACCATCTGTGCGGGACACCGGCGGTTCTCACTGCGTTTGGCTTGCCACTAGTCTGATTTTGTCTGGCGATACAGCACGCACCTCAATAGTCCGGCCGTTTATGTCCACAAACTCAACTTCGTATTCTGGCCGTTCTCCAAAATAAGCCATAACAATCGCGCCACGAGTTCCAGCCTTCAGCGAATCGCTCAAGCTCTCTGCCAATTCAACAACGATATTGAAGTAATGAAGCGCATGTGGTAATGTTTGGATATGACAACATCAACACTGACAGATAAAGGGCAAACGACCGTGCCGCAGGAAATCCGCGAAGCGATGGGAGCCGCCCCACGGCAACGCTTGACGTGGGAAGCACAGAAGGATGGTTCAGCCGTCGTGCGTCTGGTACCTAGCGTGATGGAGCTGGCCGGTTCATTGAAATCGAACGTGCCATTCACCACCATCCGCGAAGAGACGGACGCAGCAACAAACGCCTGGGTCACTGAATCGTTGAAACCCAAACGCCGATGAGTGCTCCTCGGTATCACGTCGATTCGAACATTCTGCTTCGCTTCCTGACCGGAGAGCCACCGGCGATGTTCGCAGCGGCATCCGCGTTCATCGAGAGCGCCGAGCGTGGTGAGGTAGTTCTTGAGTTGTCGCCACTGGTTCTTGTTGAGACCGCTTTCACGCTGGAATCGTTCTACAAGCGGCCACGAAAAGAAGTCGCCAAGATTTTGCACACGTTCGTCAACCGGTTGGGAATCCGACTCGCGGAGAAAGAACTCCTTCTTGATGCGTTGGCGCGAGTTGAGAAAACTGGGATACACCTGGTTGATGCGTATCTCGCCGCGTCCGCCGTCGAATCGAAACTGCCGGTGGCTTCATTCGACCGAGATTTCGACAACATTCCCAACGTGCAGCGCTTCGAGCCTAAGGCATGACGATGGAACCCCCTTCGTCCGGCAATGCTCCATTATTATTACGAGCGGAGACAAGATTCACACCGATCGAGATCGCAGTAAGTGTAGAAATGAAATCCCCATCATGCCCACTGGGATCCACCATGTTTACCGGATTCCCCTGCGTATAGAGGTATTTGCGCACACCCGATGCGAAGTCGTAGCCACAGGTGGGGTTTTCCGGGCGTGACTCAAGGGCTTTGTCGAGGTCGTCAGCGGCGGATTTGAGGGGGGACGGGAAAAAATTCCAGACGCGGTTTTCTGGCCGTGCAACGGCTCGTGCCGTCAAGCTCATCGCCCCGATCAGGAGCGCGCAGAGCAGCAGTTGCAGAAGCCGTGAGGACATCCGGTTCATGGCTCGCAGTGTAGGCCAATGGCGGCTGACCGAGAAGCGGCTAAAAGAGGAAAAAACTTACCGTAGCGAGTCGAGCAGGGCCTGGCGATCCACGCTTTTGTGCGCGGCCACCGCTCTCAGGATCGCGTTGAGCGTGCCAATGCGTAGCGGATTGTGATTGGGAACCGACAGCCGTTGGTGGCCCGGCGTTTCAGTCTGCAAAATGACGTGGCTGCCTTCCTGATGCACCTGGCGGTAATCCCAGTCGCGGCAGAGCACTTTGATTAACTGCGCGCCGCTTAAATCCCCGGGGCACTTTCATGCGCCGGTCAACAGTTCGTCGCGAACCAGGTGCAACCGGATTTGCCTGGGCGCCTGGACGGTTTGGTCGAAGTAATAGGCGCGCACGGCTTCCTGAACGTTCTGGCGCACGGCTTCCCAGGTGTCACCTTGCGTGAAGATGTTTTCCGAAAGGCATTCAGCGCAAAAGCCGCCGTCCTGCTCCTGCGTCACTTCAAAAACCAGTTCGCTCATGGGCGCATAATATCGCCCTTTCCGGCGGGATGACAAGCCGTGCCTTGCGCGGCTTCCAGCAGCCTAGGACGCGCCCTTTGAGAATCAGAAGTCAAACAGATTGGGTTGGTTGGCAAAGAGGAGAGCGTGGAGGCGTCGCGGACCTCCTCGGGCATTGGTGAA
>JAYVTS010000443.1:0-21649 GCA_043788645.1 Verrucomicrobiota bacterium | reverse complement strand
AAATCGCCGATTTTAAGGGGACCAAATCGGGTGCCATCACCGCCTACCGGATTGATCTGGCAAACGGTCACCTCACCGCGTTGGGTTCGGCCTCAACGGTGGGCAGTGGGCCCTGTCATGTGAACGTCGATGCGACGGGTCGGCAGGTGGTTTACGCCAACTATGGCAGTGGGAGTGTGGGTTCGTTGCCGCTGGGGAATGACGGAAACGTGGGACCGTCGGGAACTTTTTTTCAGCATACGGGCTCGAGCGTCAATCCTCAGCGGCAAAAGGAACCGCATGGCCATTCGATGAATTTTTCTCCGGATGGTCGCTACGCGTTTGCCTGTGACCTTGGGACCGATGAAATTCGGGCGTATCATTTTAATCCAGCGACCGGGCTCACCGCGGCCCCGGACCTCCTGACCAAAGCGGTGAGTGGTGGCGGCCCCCGGCATTTGACCTTTAGTCCCGACGGACACTTTGCATACGTGAACAACGAAATGCTGAACTCGGTCACGGCATTCGCCTACGACGCCACCGCCGGTCGCCTCAAACCTCTGCAAACCTTCAGCACGCTGCCAGAGGGTTTTCCCGGCAATAGTTCCACCGCCGAAGTGCGAACGTCACCGAACGGGCAATGGCTCTTTGTCTCGAATCGTGGGCACGATTCTTTAGCCCGTTTCCGGATCACACCCGGCCACGGAACTCTCACTGCGGCAGGGCATGTGCCGACCGGCGGTAAGGTTCCGCGCAATTTTTGCCCCACGCCGGATGGACAGTTTTTGTGGGCCGCCAATCAGGAAACCGACAACGTTGTTGTTTTCCGAATGAACCAGGACTCCGGCGAACTGGTTCGGACCGGGCAAGAACTCAAAGTCGGGAAGCCCGTTTGCGTACGATTCTTGGAGGTGAAATGAATTGCATTTTTTTGCGGTGCGGCTGGGCTGGCTCGGCTTCGCAGGTGAGGAATTGCTCCGGCGGATCGCCACCGCTTGGGAATCAGTGTACACACCGACGGTTTGTTTCCGGTTACCGCAGTCTATGCCATCATTCGATTCGAAGATGAAGGCGCCCCAACCGCGAGCGGTCGTTTTCGATCTGGGGAAGGTTCTGCTGGACTTTGATTACGGTCGAGCCGCCCGTGCAATGGCGCCCCAGAGCCGGGTGGACGTCGATACCTTTAGGCACGCCCTTGACCAATCACCCCTCCTCGTCCAGTTCGAGACCGGATTTCTGACTCCCGAAGAAATGTACGCAGACGTGGTTCGAGTCACGGGATATACAGGCGATTTTCCAACTTTTGAGGCCGCGTTCGGAGACATCTTTTCGGAGATTCCAGTCATGATCGCGGCCCAGGCCGAATTGAGGCGACAGGGCATTCCGACCTATATTTTCAGCAATACCAACGGGCTCGCAGTCGATTTCATCCGGCGGAAACATCCGTTCTTTAGCGGTTTTACCGGCCATATCTACAGTCACGAGGTCAAATGCATGAAACCACTACCTAAAATCTATGAGGCGGTGGAGGAACTGAGTGGCTGCCGGGGAACTGAATTGCTCTACATTGATGATCGCTTTGAAAATGTAACTGCGGGCGCGGTGCGCGGTTGGCAGGTGATTCATCACGTCGATCCATCGGCGACTTTGGCCGAAATGAACCGGGTCTTGGCATAGCCTGGAACTCCGCAGTTTAGGCTGACCACCCAGGACAGAGGGTTTACGTTCAGAAGTCGAAGGGGGGATCTATTCGCGCATCCGCACTGTTACCATCGCTCGGAATATTCATATCTTACCGGAGAACCCTTGCTGCGAGATTGGCTGCCCGCGTCTTGCGACGAGAGGATAGGAACAATCCGAGACAGCCAGATTGAAATAGTGTATCTTTGCTTGTGAAAACTGACGCTCGTAGCCGATCCCTCACTGGGCCTATTCGCCGACTGGACTATTGGTCGATGGCATTGCTGGCGATGGCGGCCCAGGCACACGCGGGCGGCTTTGACCTCGTCAAGGATACCGTTGGCTACACCGATCTAGTGACTCGCTACGGCGGGTCGCTGGCAACCGGTAGTGGCGTACGGATCTGGCAGACCGAGTTCTCAGGATCACCCCTCGCCTATGTCCCGGCCCCCGCCTCCTTGGCAACTTGGGGTGTGACCATGGATTTCGGAGGGGTCAGCGCCACGACGAGTGGACACGCGGATGCCGTCGGGGATTTCCTTTACCAGGGTGCCGCACCGGGGGTGACTTTGGCAGTTGGGACGGACGCGGACGCTTTTGTAGGTGCGCACGGGCTGCGTGTCGGGCAGGGAACCTTGCCGCCCGTTTTTAACGGCACCGGAACTTATACCGGGATCAAACCGTTGGTTTTGAACGCGAGCTGGATCGGCACTGCCGATCTACCGTTCACCGATGACATGATTCTCCGCCGGGCCGATGGATTGGTGGCCGAACAGGGAATTACGATGGTCGTGGGGGTCAACAACGGGAGCAGCACACCGTTGGCGCCCGCCCTCTTGGGACAGGCCTATAATGTCATCGCCGTGGGAAGGTCCGATTTGCAACATGCGAACGGGGTTTCCACGGACGACGGCCTGGGGCGAGTGGTGCTCGATTTGGTAGCTCCTGCGACGGTGACGAGTTTTGCCACTCCGATCGTGGCCAGTGCGGCCACGCTGTTAGTCGACAAAGCCCAGAGCACTGCAGGGCTAGGCAACGCGATCGATCCGCAGGTGGTTCGTTCTCTGTTGATGACCGGCGCGGAGAAACTTCCGGGCTGGAACCATTCTTCGACCCAACCGACGGATTTAATTCAGGGCGCCGGGGAACTTCGGATTAACCATTCCTATGACCTCTTGCTCGCGGGCGAGGTGGCGCCGGGCATCCTGAGCGGGGATTCGGGTTGGGATCTCGGTTCCATTGGGTCCGGAGGAAAAAGCCGGTATACCTTTTTCCATGACGGGGGGCGTTTCACCGCGACGCTTAATTGGAATCGCACGATCAGTAGCTATAACTCGGATGACACGGTAACGCCTGATGCCCTGATCAACTTAGATCTGAGATTATTCGATTCGGATAGCACGGGAACCATTGGTTTACTCTTGGATTCCAGCGTGAGTCCTTTGGATAACGTGGAGCATCTGTTTGAGAATTCGCTGCCGGAGGGTTGGTATTCGCTGGAACTTTCTGGTCCTGTGAATGCTCCCTATGGATTCTCTTTTCAGTCGATTCCGGAAATACGATTCCCGTTGGTGGCAGGAATCGTATTCTTAGTGTGGGCGTGGGGCCGTCACCGAGTGAAATCGAACTGATCGGATGGACCGTCACTAGACCCGCGGGCCGACGCAAAGCAAAGCGGCGGAGCTCCCGCAGGTCGCCTCAAGCGGTTGTTCAGCGGCCCCGCGGCAACACGCTACGGCCTGCGTAAACCGCGTGCCGCCCGAGCAATTGCTCGATCCGCAAGAGCTGGTTGTACTTCGCTGTTCGATCCGTCCGACTCAAAGAACCCGTCTTGATTTGCCCGCAATTCGTCGCCACAGCGATGTCAGCGATGGTTGAATCTTCCGTTTCTCCAGAGCGATGCGAAAGCACCGCCGTATACCGGTTCTTTTGGGCGAGTTCAACCGCATCCAGTGTCTCCGTGAGCGTACCTATTTGGTTCACTTTTACCAGGATCGAGTTGGCGGTCCCGGTCTCGATTCCCTTTCGAAGAAATTTCACATTCGTGACAAAGAGATCATCTCCAACCAACTGCGTCGTTCCGCCCAGCTTGTCCGTTAGCTTCTTCCACGTCTTCCAATCACCTTCCGCACAGCCGTCTTCGATCGAAACAATGGGATATTTGGCGCACAATTTCGCGTAAAAATCCACCATTTCGTCACCGGTGAGTTTTTGGCCCGTGCTCTTTTTGAAGACGTAGGTTTCGTTACCCGTGTAGAATTCGGACGCGGCGACATCGAGGGCGAGGAAGATGTCTTTACCCAGCTTGTACCCGGCGTCTTTGACGGCGGTTGAGATGGCATCGAGCGCCGCTTCGGCGCTGGCCAACTTCGGAGCGAAGCCGCCCTCATCGCCCACCGCGGTGCTTAAGCCCTGCTTTTTGAGGACGCCCTTCAGTGAATGGAAAATCTCGGTAATCGCCTGAAGTCCGGCGCTGAAAGTCGGGAACCCGTGGGGCATGACCATGAACTCCTGGAAATCAATGGGAGCATCCGAATGCGCACCGCCATTGATGACGTTCGCCATCGGTACGGGCAGCACCTTGGCGTTGGGGCCACCGAGATACTTGAAAAGCGGCTGACCGAGCGCGGCGGCAGCGGCCTTCGCGTTGGCGAGAGAGACGGCTAAGATGGCGTTGGCGCCCAGCTTGGATTTGGTCTCGGTACCATCGAGAGCCAGCATGGTCTGATCGACCGATAATTGGTCGAGGGCATCTTTGCCCACGAGTTCGGGCGCGATTTTGTCCGTGACGTTTTTTACCGCTTTGCTGACGCCTTTGCCCGAGTAGCGCTTTTTATCGCCGTCGCGGAGTTCGATGGCTTCGTGTTCGCCGGTGGAGGCGCCCGAAGGCACAGCGGCGCGGCCGAAAGCGCCGGAAGCGAGTTGAATATCGACTTCCACCGTCGGATTGCCGCGGGAATCGAGAATTTCGCGGGCCTGAATATCAATGATGTGGCTCATTTACGAGTGGTAAATTGGCTGAAAAACCGCCGCAGGGAAGCCCGCTTCCAGGGGAACGTCAAAATTGGGCCGTCATGATCCGGAATCGAGCGCAATGAATCGCGGATGGAACAGGGGTAACGGACAAAGAGATTTTTTACTCGCCAGTGGCTTGATCCGCGGATGATGCCCCGATTCCTGATCCGTCTTCATCGGTCTTCATCCCTGGTCTTCCCTGCTTGAGACGCAGGATCCCCGCCGGGCGTCGACAAGCCTACCGCGATTCGCGAACTCGATCCTTTTTGGCTTGGCGTTCCGCCTCTAACTTGGCTTTTTCGCGAGTAAAAGCGGCCCGAATCAGTTCCAGTTTCTCGGCGTCGCCCGCGGCTTGGGCGGAGGCGAGATCATCTTGGGTGCTGAGTTCAAGTTGAGCGATGCGAGACTTGAAAAGCGATTCCAGATCAGCGAGTTCGGCCTTTTTGGCCGCCGAAAGAGTCTTGGAGGGCGCACCCTTGCTGAGACGTTCCATCGCGAGTTCGTAAGCGGACTTCATCAAGGAACCTTAGCCCATACCCGGATATTTCATACCCTTTCTATCGCAAGTTACCGTGAGTTTGACGGGCCGCAGCGGCCTTCGGTCCCGAGCGGAACCGTGTGTGCCCGTCGGAAGCGCGCTCGACGCATTGAAAAACAGAATAAATCTTTACTCTAAAAAGATATCCAAAAATTAACATATTTACCATGATAAATATATTACAGTAAATTTCAATTAATGTACTTAATCTGATTGACAAATTATCTGACGTTAGGGCGCATTGAAAATGTCAGGCATTTTAATTTACACATGTGCCCAAGCATCGAAGTATTCAATTAATTTGTCCGACATAATAATTTACATAGCGAGACGGAGTGAAAATAAACAGTTGATATGCCAGACATACAATTTGACAATAGATATTTTAAATTAATAGGTAAGGCATAATAATTAGCGGAACGTGAGCGGAAAATGAACGTTTTGGTAAGTCTCACGCACTTCAAAGCAGTAGGGGACAACCGCAATCCAAGAAGACGGAAGTCGTTGTCATACCCGCTATCAGGGGCACTATGTTCCCTTCATGTCACTGGAATTAATGCGTCGTCCCCGTCGATTGCGGAGTTCACCCTCGGTGCGCGAACTGGTACGGGAAACTCGCGTCAGCGCGGCGGACCTCATCGCCCCGCTGTTTGTCCAAGAAGGGGATGAGCCCTCGTCCCTCGTCAATTCCATGCCCGGGGTCCGCCGATTGAACTTGGCAGATTTGATCGCCGAAGCTCGCGCGCTTCGGGATCTTGGAGTGTGCGGGGTTGCGTTGTTTCCCGTCACCCAGTCAGAACGCAAAGATTCGGTGGGTCGGGAGGCTTTAAATCCCGACGGCCTGGGACCCCGAGCGGTGCGAACGCTGAAGGCCGCGATACCCGAACTCGCGCTTTTTACCGACGTGGCGCTCGATCCTTTTACCTCCCACGGGCACGATGGCTTGCTGACTTCGGACGGGACCGATGTTGACAATGATCGCACCGTCGCGGTCCTCGCGGAGATGGCGATTATGCTGGCGCGGGCCGGAGCGGATTTTGTCGCTCCGAGCGATATGATGGATGGACGCGTGGGGATCATTCGGAAGGCTTTAGACGGAGCAGGTTTTTCCGAAACGGGCATTCTGGCTTATAGTGCTAAGTTCGCTTCTGCTTATTATGGGCCGTTCCGTGAGGCCGTGGGTAGCGCGGCGGCGGCGGGTACGCGGTCGCTCGACAAGCGGACCTATCAAATGGACCCGGCGAATTCCCGAGCGGCAGTGGCGGACGCATTGCTCGACGAAGCGGAGGGCGCGGATATTCTGATGGTAAAGCCCGCGGGTCCGTACCTGGATATTGTCGCTCGACTCCGCCAGGAAACTCGGCTTCCACTAGCGGCCTACCAAGTGAGTGGAGAATATGCCCAACTCCACGCGGCTGCACAGCTAGGCTGGCTCGACCTCGAACGGACGCGGGACGAGAGCCTGGTTGCAATCAAGCGGGCAGGAGCCGATTTGATTCTCACGTATTTCGCTAAAGAAGTCGCCCTAGCCCTCTCATAACTTCAACTCTTCCATGGACCAACTCCACGCGCCCTGGCGGATTGATTATATCCTGGCCCCAAGGAATCCGGCGCAGGTGGGCGAACCTTCGCTTTTCACCCGCATTGCTCAATCCACGGAGGACGAGGCCCACTACGTCCTCGCTCGCGGACAAACCTGTTATGCATTGCTCAATGCCTACCCGTACAATGGCGGCCACATCATGATCGTACCCTATCGACAAGTGCCGGATTGGGATGGTCTCGTCGACGCGGAATTATTGGAATTACTGCAAGTCACACGCCGGTGTCAGCACGCCCTTAAAAAAGTGATGCATCCGGATGGCTTCAACGTTGGAGTAAATCTCGGGAAGGTGGCTGGCGCGGGCATTGTTGAGCATCTCCACCTCCACCTTGTGCCGCGGTGGAATGGAGATACGAATTTCATGCCCGTGATCGCGGGCACGAATGTCCTACCGGAAGCTCTCAAGGAAACCGCCGCGAAATTACGAGCGGCCTTGCGCGAAGCCTAATCTGAGGCGGAGAAACCCAGCCGATGTTACGGCCCCGACGGCTGCCAGCGAACTCGGAAAAACCCTTGATTCGCCGCGGCGGGATCAAACGTGAATCTCTGGTGTCCAGGAGCCAAACTGACGGGCGGCTGCGGCACCCAGTTGCTCAGGTTAGCACTCTGTTCCAAGACGTACGCCGCCCCACTTGCTCGGGCGATAAAATCAATCCCGGGCAATCCACCCGCGCTAGCGGTGAATGGAAATTTCGCCAGCGGTTGATCCGTGCCCAATTGGCCATCGGGAGTAAAGTAGGCAAAGCGGAACCGAGCGTGGCCCGATACACTCCGCAAGGTTCCACCCACGAACACGGTGCCATCCGAGAGGACCGCGAGGCGCAGTTGTTGACGACTGTTTGAGCCTAACAAATACGATGGAAACCGTAGGTCTGGCCGACCCGTCGCATCGTACCAGCGCAGGAGTGGATTGGAGAAAAGGCTCAACTCCACGGTCAAGGCGACGAACCCACCGGTGGGCAACGCGGCGCCGGCCAGAAAGCTCGTATTGGGAGCGGGGACCTCCGACGGGAAACTTACATCTCGGGAACCATTCGCCGCCAGACGAGTCAGGCCCACGACGGGCTGTCCATTGACGCTCGTAAAACTGCCCAAGATAACCCATTGCCCATCCGCTTGTCGCCAGAACGAGCTGATGAAATCGTTGCCTCCCTCGTTGCCAACTCGATCCGTCGGGGCGGCAAAAGCGACCTTAAAGCCAGGATCAACGTTTCCGTTCGGCAAAAACTGAATCAGATCACCCGCCTGTAGATTCGTATTTGCCGATTGATTCGACGTCGCACTCTCAAAATAAGTCGCAACGCCACTCGCCAGGAAGCGACCATCTGGAAGGGCCGCTACCTGAGGCGTACCTGTTAGGAAGGTTTGCGTTTCTAATAGTTCATCCACGGTACCGTTGGCTCGCAAATGCCGGAAAACACCTCGTGCGACGCTTCGATCACCGACTCGGCGTGAACCATTGAATTCACTGGAATCACCCACCAACAACGCGCTGCCATCGGGCAACCCGACCACGGAATTCAGACCCTCCGGTAGCGGCGCCGCGGAAAAGCCGGGATCGATTGTTCCATCTGCCAAAAATTTGGCGACCTGTTCGGGAACCTCCTTGGTCCCGCCCAATTGTCCGGCCAGGAAATAACCACCACTCGGTGCCAGTGCACCGAAGAGACGGAGCGTAGGTCCATCAATCGGACCCGCAGGAGGACGTGCAAAATCAGCAATCCGGCCGTCATTCCGCAACCATGCCGCATTGGCCTGAGCGGTCCCGTGGACCGTCAAAAACCCACCTAGAACCAGGGTTTGATTCGACCCAACCGGGAGAAACTGGGCGATAGGAGCATTAAATCCGTCACCTCCGAAACCAGGGTCATCATTATCAACTATTGTAATCGCGGTATTCGTGAGACCGCTTGGGGTCGCCCGAAAACCATTCGATGCCAGTTCTAATAAATACGTCCGATTACCTTCAGCGACGGCGTTATCATGGATAACCAGTGGTATAATCGCCGTGGCCTCACCCGTGCCGAACACGACAATCCCCTGAGTTGGCGCAAAGTCTTGCCCCACATTATTTGTTACTCGCCAGGTCACGGCGGCTGGGACCCCAAGACCATTCGTCCGACGGAAACCAAGGCCCATGACCCCGATCGGCTCAGCGACTGAGAGGGCAGAGATCGAGAATTCCACGGTGCTCCGTTCCTCCAACAAATGAACCCCGATCTCGGTGACCGAACCCAGCGCAGCCACTGCCGCATTGACCGATGCCACCTCATTCGTCGTCGCAACCACATTGGTCACGGTTACAATGTTCGTAAAAGCGAGCTGATTTGTGAGCGCCACACTATTGGTCAGCACGACGACATTGGTAAACGCCACGGTATTGGTCAGAGTTACCACGTTGGTAAACGCGACGAGGTTCGTGATCGTCACCAGATTGGTGAGCGCCACCACGTTGGTCATCGCGACTTGATCAATCACCGTCACGACATTCGTAAAGGTCACCTCATTCGTCGAAATGATTTGAGGAGTCAGCGTAATTTCATTGGTTACGACCACCTGATTCGTCAGCGCGATTTCATTCGTCAACGTCACGAAATTGGTAAACGTCACTTGGTTCGTCACGGTGACGAGGACGACATCCGAAACCAGATTGCTGAACGTCACCGTATCCGTCAGCGCTAGTGCGTTGGTTAAAACCACCGAAAACTGACGATCACCCAACACCGAGTCGGGAGCGAGCGTCTCCAATTTGAGCAACCGAAAGTTCTCCCCAACGCCAAATCGAATCGTCCCATTCGTTGCCTTGAAATCTTGCCCCCCCTGGGCCATCCCATTCCGCGTGGTGTAATCGACTCTGGCCGGTTGAGACAGATCACCCTCTCGGAGGACCGTTAATGTGAGCGGACCGAGACGGCGGACGGACGTAATTTGATCCGCGCTCCATTGAAGGGTCGGAGGGGCACTCGGGTCGTGGCTCAACAAGCGCGCCAAGCCAGGCCGAGGTTGTCCCTCGACAGAATCAAAATTTCCTGCGAGGTAGATTTCACCCAATGCGGTCGCGCCCACTGCGGTGGGAACAATGATTCCAGCGGCCGGATTCCGCCCCAGCTCAAGGTTGAACGTTGTGTCCAATTGACCATTGGCCTGCAGACGGACCAAGCCCCGACTTTGACCACCCACCGTGACTCCCACGGAGCTTCGGGCGAGAATGCTACCATTGGGCAGGGCGAAAACAAAATCAGGAGCCGTTCCCGCAATTCCTTTCGGCTCAAACGTAGGATCCAGGTAGCCTTCAGACGTGAGCCGACGGACTTCAAACGTGCTATCGAGCAAGACGCCCCCATCGGGGAAAAGCGACAAGGTACGAGAAAACACACCGTCCGAAAGTCCACCACCGTCAAGTCGATATTCTGGATCCAAGCTGCCGTCAGAATGAAAGCGGAGCAATCCAACTAAACCCGAATTCACCGACGCCGCACTCAGCCCGCTCACGAGCCAACTGCCATCAGTCAGCGCCACCAGAGATCGAGCATGCCCCGTCACATCTGTTCCTGGGAAATGGAAATCGGGATCGGGAGTTCCATTTGAAACTAAGCGAGCGAGACCTGGTACCTTGAGGTCGCTTACCTTGGTGAATTCACCCGCGACTCCGATCAGCCCATTCGGCAGAACGACGACCTCGGCCGGTTCCGCGTCGAGTCGGGCGTGAAAGCTTTCGTCGAGCGATCCGTCCGTCATCAATCGAACCAGCCCCCGCTGCGCACCCCCGGCCAAATTGAGATCACCACCGACGAGGATTTTCCCGTCGTCGGCGAGCCACAGTTGATGCGGTTGAAAGGCGGGCTCGGTGGGTCCGGAATAGGTGGTATCGAGCGCGCCGTTTGATTCGAGGCGCACGAGGTGATGGGCGGCCGTGCTACCCCATTGACTAAAGTCACCGACTACCAGGATTCGGCCGTCAGGGAGCGGGAGCACGCTACGAATTGGACCATTGGGTCCCACTCCGGGATCAAAAGCGGGATCAAGTCGACCGCCTAAGGCGCCTACGGTCGATAACAGAATCAAACTAAACAAGCGGGCCGAGCCCGAACCGGGGAAAGAATTCTCCATACTCCCCAAATGCGTCAGGCCGAAGCCCGTCCGTCAAGCCCAACCGAGAATCCGAGCTAACATTCCGAACGAAAAGAAAGTTACATCAATTAAAAACTTGTCAAAATAACAATCAAGACATAAAATTATAGCAATTTGTCAATGTAATAATAATGATCTAATGTTTGCATTTTCGAACTTAAAAATAGACAATGCGTCAATATAAATATACAGACAATATAATTTATCACATAAAGTACCTTGTTATAACAATTGACTAAATCATGTTATGTCAAAATAAAAATCAAGTCATTATGTGTCTGCTTCATGAGTTTGGCGCCACATTGACTGAACTCACGCTCAAATCTCCCCGGCGATTATGCCAATGGACCGCCCTGTAAAATTACTTGACTAATTTCTGCGGCGGCGGCGTTTCGAGGGCGGGAAGACTTAGCGGTTCCAACACGTGTTCGCTCACCCCCCGTCCAGCGATCCGCAGCACACCAACGCGACCAGGAGTCGGCATTATTATCAAAAAACGATTGTTAGGAACCCATTTCTGAGGGTGAGAGAACCTCGGATCGGTTGGCCTACCACCACTTTATTCGTAACGTTGAGACGGTTACCAGCGTCATGGTCGATGAAGCCTTCGCTGGAACGATTGATTTTGGAAGCGGGTGCATGAGCGAGAGGCCTTTCGATTCCGCCGCCTGTTTGCAACGGGTGCGCGCCGGCGACGGGGTGGCGGCGACCGAATTGGTCATCGCCCTAACCCCGTTGGTGCGCAAGATTGTCGCGAGCCATCTGCCGTGGCGATTGGCCCCGGAAGATCTTTGTCAGGATGTTTTCCTGAAAGTGTTTAGTCGGCTTGACCAGTTTGCTGGCGGGGTCCCTTTTGAACATTGGGTGGCGCGGGTGGCTTTGAATACTTGCCGGGACCACGGACGTTCGGAACAGCGGAATCGAGAGATTCGTTGCTCGGATTTGAGCGCGCAGGAATCCCTGGTTTTGGATTCGGTGGCGGCCGAGAACGCTGAAGATGGCGCGGCCGAAACCGTAGACCGCTTCGCCGCGCGGGAATTGGCGGACCGACTGTTGGCCGGACTGAGCCCAGAAGATCGGTTGGTCGTCCGAATGCTGGATCTAGAGCAACGGACGGCGGCGGAAGTGCAGGCGGTAACCGGTTGGAGTATCACCGGCATCCGAGTACGTGCCTTTCGTGCTCGACGAAAATTGCGAAAACAGTTAGAAAAATTGCAGATCACGAAATTAGAACGGAAAACGATATGAATGGGGTCACCGATCCCTGGCAACGTTTGGCGGCGGCGGCGCGGGCCGAATCCGAACGGCGATTGCCTGCCCCGGACGCCGCTTGGGCGGCCGCGGTCGCTCGGCAATCCCTCGCCGGAGCAGCCATGGGTCAGCCCACTTGGTTCGCTCAGACTTGTGCCCGGCTGCAGCGGCCATGGGTGGTGGTGCCGACCGCAGTCCTGATCATGGCTGTAGCGGTCGGAGTCGCGCCTCAGTTCGGATCACGGCACCGTACCGAGGTGCGCTACGAACGTTGGGCAGGTGCCACCTTGCGTCAGCTCCGCACCTGGCTCCCCATGGAATGCGAGCAGACGGGACAAATTGGATTGATCCTCCGCGATACCGTCCAAGATTTGAAACAGGGACCCACCGTCGTGACCAACGTCTTCACGCTGCTGGAGAGTACGGAAGCCCGCATTGCCGCACTCCTCACTCCGGAACAACGGGCGCAGTTTGAGGCCGAACAACGTCGATTGCGCGAGCGTTGGTTTAAGCTCGCCAAACCGCCCAAAAACTAAGATAAAGTTCTGTCGGCACCGTCCACGATGTGGTCTCTCTTCAAAACTCCGGAGCTCAGGGCGGGCGTTACCCCCGCCTTTACGTTGATCGAATTGCTCGTCGTGATCGCCATCATTGCGATTCTGGCTGGAATGCTTTTACCGGCGTTGTCACGAGCCAAGGGCGCGGCCCTGAGGACCGCGTGCCTCAACAACCTCCATCAACTCCAACTGGCCTATACCCAATACGTGGCGGAGCGGCATGATGAACTGCCGGACAATTATACCGGTGCGAAACCTACCTTGGCCGGAAGTGATGCTTGGGTGCAGGGCAATGTACAGCGTTGGACCCCGACCTATACGAATGAACTCCGAAACAATCTTCTTTTCGCTTATGCATCCGCCGACGCAGCCTGGCGTTGTCCGGCTAGTCGCGCCTATGTCGTCGCTGAAGATGGCCGTCGGATACCGCACAACCGGAGTTATTCGATCTCGGCGTGGCTCAATTCCAATAGTGTCACGAATAAGGTTCAAGGCGCGGATCCCAACAGTGTGACCATATTTCTGCGGGCGGGACAGGTGCCCAACCCCGCGGAGGTCGCGTCATTTGTGGAAGAAAATCAGGTCAGCATCGACAACGGAACTTTTGGCATTCGTCGCGACGACCCCTGGATTTGGTTCTGGCATCTCCCCGCCAGTCGTCATGGGCGATCAGGGACTTTGAGTTTTCTCGACGGGCACGCCGAGGCTTGGACTTGGCGGGGGCCTACGATCGCGCACGCCAACGTGGAGGATTTCGGGTCGGACGATTCGCGGAGCCTTCGGCCTGATCCCGATATCAATCCCGCGACGGCCGTCGTCACCGTGGTCAATGATCCTGATCGTCAGCGATTTATCCGAGCGGTTCCGCTGTTGCCGTAATTGACATCTGCGCTCCTGGCTTTCCTAGTGAAGCAACGATGGATTTACTCGCTCAACAAATCGCGGTCGTCACAGGTGCCGGCCGGGGGATCGGCCGAGCAATCTCGCTGAAATTTGCTGCCGCCGGGGCGGACGTCGCATGCGTAAGTCGGACCGCCGAAAATTCGGAAAAAGTGGCCGTTGAAGTACGGGCGCTTGGACGTCGGGCGTGGGCCGTAGCCGTTGACGTGAGTGATCCGGCGGCCGTCGCGGCGGCGGTCGAGAAAATTCTATTTGAGACGGGCCGCGTGGACATTTTGGTGAACAATGCCGGCGTGACTAAAGACGGGCTTCTGATGCGGATGAGCGAGTCCGATTGGGACACCGTCCTGAACACCAATCTGCGCGGAGCATTCTTTGTTACGAAGGCTTTGACGCGTGCTTTCTTGAAGCAGCGGTCCGGTCGAATCATCAATCTTGCCAGCGTGATCGGATTGGTGGGCAATGCGGGTCAGTGCAACTACGCCGCGAGCAAGGCTGGCCTCATTGGATTCACGAAGAGTGTCGCGAAAGAATTTGCTTCGCGCGGTGTGACCTGCAATGCCATCGCCCCCGGCTTTATCGAAACGGACATGACGGCCGCTCTGGATGAAAAGCTCAAGGAATCGGTGTTAAAACAGATTCCCCTGGGCCGATTAGGGCAGGCCGAAGATATCGCTGAAGCGGCCCTCTACTTGGCCGGGCCTGGGGGCCGGTACGTCACGGGCCAGGTGCTCACGGTCGATGGCGGAATGGTGATGTAGCCCAGCTCTGCTCAGTCCTCACCGTCGAGCAGAGTCTGGGGTAACCCTTCGACCGGTTTCGGCGGAAATTGGAACGGCGCCAACGACTCGGGCAAAACCTGTCGAAGCACCAGCCCGTCGCCCAGCGGGTTGCCGTTATTTGTACCGAATTGAGCGGTCAGCCGCCATACGCCTTTCGGGGAAACTCGATGAGGGTTGTTGAACCGAGGCGGACCGAATCAACGACTGACCGGGTTGATCGAACCGTCGGCGCTCACCGAGGTGTTCAGCTGAATATCAAACCAGATAAGCGCCGCAAATTGACCGCCCGGAGCAAGGATCGTCAATTCCCCATCCGAACGACCAAAACTATTCGGCAAAGCGGTCCACGGCTCGATACAATAGAACGATGCGGTCGTGGTGCGAGACCAGAGCGCGGCGTAGCGGTAGGCCGGGGCGCCGGAAAAATTGACTACCGCCTGCACCCCGGCTCCGGGATCTACGAGGGCCATTCCCGGCTCGGCAAAATCACCCAGAAACACCGTGCCACTCACGTCCCGAGCCACCGGCCAATCCTGGGCCGCCACTGGCTCGGTAAAAAAAGAATCGCATTTTCCGATCGGATTGTACCGCAGGCAGCGAGGGAGGCGGACAAAACACTTTGATCGCTCTCCAGCCGGAGCCAAAGGAACTCGCAGATAGGGATGAATCCCGGTGCTGAACGGGAGGGGGCGAGGGTCCAAGTTCTCGACCGTTTGGTGCAATTCTAATCGACCTTTAACCAGCGTATACTTCAATCGATGGCGAAATCGGAAGGGATAACTCGGGAGGGTCTCAGGGCCTTCGCCGAGTTCAAGCGTGACGGATTCGCTCGATTGTTCCACGATCATCCAGGGAACTCGGCGTCCAAAGCCATGTTGGGGCGATTGGTATAAGGTTCCATCAAGCTCGTATTGTCCGTCGAGCTCGCGGGCGACGTTGAAACTGACGTGCGGAAATAAGATCGGATTTCCCGCCCACATTTCCTTCGGGTAACGGGCCACGACGGCTGGATCGTAGTGCAACGCTTCAATGAGGCCGCGCCCCGGCAAGGGTCGCGCATAGCGGAGCAGCCACCCTCCCAGATCTGGGCGCAGGACCGCTAAAGCGCCCGTGGCGTCGCGAAGTTCTACGACATTTTTAGCATCTGACACGCAGCCAACCTACGGGTCAATTCGGCCAAGGGAAACAACCCGCAAGTCATGAATTACTGGACACTTTCCAAGATTCGACGCACGGCGTGCGCCGCCGCGGCGAAACCAAAAGTCCCGGTCACAAACGTCGCCGATCCGAATCCCCCATCACAATTCAGCCGCTTCGATTCACCCGGTTCCGTTGCGGCCTCTGCCGCGGGACAAAGGGTGCCATCCTTTTGGGGAAATACGGGCAACTCGGCCGACCAAACACAATCGAGTCCCAATTTCTTACCTGCGGAGGGAAAGCCGTGTTCTTTGCGCAATCGCTTCCGCACCTCACTCGACAAGCGATCATGCGTTACTTGGGCCAAATCCGAAATGCGAACCTGCGTCGGATCACGGCGTCCACCCGCTCCGCCACACACAACCACCGGGACGCTTAAACGATGACATCTCGCAATCAGGCGCACTTTGTTGGAAACCGCATCAATGGCATCGACCACTACCTTCGGCCGCAATCCGTTTTCAGGTAGGAGCTGGGCTTCCGAAAGCTCGGTGTAAAATCCCACGATGGGAATGACCCGGCACTCCGGGGCAATCGCACGGATCCGTTCCGCCATCACTTCGACCTTGGACCGTCCAATTTGCCCATCAAGGGCTGGGACTTGTCGGTTGACGTTACTGATACAGACCTCATCTAGATCGACCAAGGTCAGCGTCCCAACCCCCGTTCGCGCCAAGGCCTCAACCGTCCAGGATCCGACCCCACCCATGCCCACCACCATGACATGCGCCAAACGCAGTCGCGTCAGAGCGACGGCCCCGTAAAGCCGGGCAATACCACCAAACCGAAACTCAAAATCACTCATTCAATCAATTGGTCGTCTTTTTCACCCGAAGATTTTCTCACACGAAGGCACGAGGATGTTTTTCTATTCTTTCGGGAATACGTTCGATCAAACGTGGAGTGAACATGCCTCCAGCGTTTAAAAATAAGGCCATCCAGGTTCGAATCCCATTGGGTGCCTCCGCGTGAAATAATCACCGTTGTTTCACATTTTGCGCGATTAAATCAACTGTTTTAGAGAGTGATCCTTCGTTCATTCGCACCACCTCCAGCCCCCGTCGCCCCACCTCGGCGCGTCGAGCGGGATCGGCAAGTAAGTCTCCCACAGTCCGTTCCAGCGCCGCCGCATCGGGCACTTGAATCGCACCTCCGGCCGCGAGAAATTGCGGCACGATTTGTGGGAAATTTTCCATGTGCGGCCCAAACACAACCGCCTTGCCCAGCGCCGCGGGTTCAATGGGATTCTGTCCACCGACGGCGGTAAGCGATTTGCCCACAAAAACGAGGTCGGCGCATTCGTAGAAGAAACGCAATTCCCCGGTCGTATTCACCACGAGACATTCAACACTGCCGACGTCTCTGCGGAATTCGTTTGTCAGTTCCGTCCGATAGACGAATTTCATTCCGCGCTGCTTCAGTTCGTCACCGACTTCATTCCCTCGTTCGTGATGCCGCGGTACCAGTATTAGAAATAGATTCCGATACCTCGTACGCAACCGACCGACTAGGTCCGCCAAAATGGCCTCTTCACCCGCATGAGTACTGCCACCGACTAATACTAACGCATCCGGTCCTACTCCGATTCGTTTCAGCAGTCCGGACACGTCAAGACGTCGAGCGGTCTCGAGTTTCGCCGCGTCAAATTTGAGCGATCCGACCACATAAATTGCCTCCGGCCGAACGCCCAACTCCCGCAATCGGGCTGCGTCCGTTTCGTTTTGGGCCGTGACTACCGTAAAACCGGCAAAAAACTCACGAAACAAAAATCCAAAGCGCCGATAACTCCGGAACGAACGATCACTGATTCTCGCATTGATGAGAAAATACGGGACCTTTCGTTTCCGGAGTGACCAAAGAAAGTTGGGCCAAATTTCGGCTTCCACGAGGACGACAGCTTCCGGATGAAGGGTCCCCAGGGCGCGTTGCACGGGCTTCCGGCGGTCAACGGGATAGTAAACCCGCGAAACCCGATCTGGAAGGCGCTCACGCAAAATTCCCATTCCCGTAGAAGTGGTGGTCGAAACCACGAACTTGTGAATGGGGAGCCGAACTTCCAGTGCCTGAATTAACTGAGTTACCAGATTCGCTTCGCCGACGCTCACGGCGTGGAACCAAATCACATCCCGATTCGTCAACGCATGTTTGAGACGATTGTCGTAGTGGCCGAACCGCTGACCAAAGCCACGAGTCCAATCGCCGCGCCGCGCCATTTTGAGAAGGTAAAAAGGCGCCGCGACACCAAAGCCGACGTTAAAAAGACAGTTGTAAATGAATCGCTTCACACAAATCGTGCGCCGCAACCAAGCGGGGGCACCTGATCACAGCGAGTTCCGTGCCAGTAAAAAACAAAACCCCGACCGACGAGATCGGTCGGGGCGGGAGCGAATCAAACACCGCTCAGCCTGCGTATTCGCGATTCTTGATCACGCCCGGCTGCGGAATGGGATACTTGCCAGAACCGTTCGGCATGAGGGGCGACGGCGAATCCATCGTCAACTTATCTACACCCGGCGCATACTCGTGCTGATGGTTGAGCATTTGATCGAAGGTGATCTCTTGTCCCGTGTGCGCTGACATCCGACCCATGGAAGTAACGAGGCTGGCTTCGACCCCGCGTTTTACTTCATTGTAAGGGGTGTTATTGCGAATGGCGGCCGTGAGCGCGTTCCATTCGTTTTGATACGGATCCCGCTCGTCTGGTTTGACGACCGATTCCCAAATCTGATTGGCCTTCGTCATGTTTTGTCCCTTGTAAATACTGGAGGGCAAACCGCAGTCGGATTCCTTGGCCGCAATCGCAACCCCCTTGGAGCCATGTACGTAGCTGGAGTAAATATCGTTACAACCCGTGACGCAGCGGCCGTCCATGATGAACTTCGCGCCGTCCGCAAACGTGTACTCCACGGAATACGAATCGAAATTTTGATCGACGTAATGATCGCCAGAAGGGCTTTGGCGATAGTGCCGACCGCCCAGGGCTTGCGCCTTGATTGGCCACGCATTTTTCATCCAGCACAAATGATCGACGTGATGGATATAGAAATCACTAAAGCAACCACCGCTGGCCCAAATGAAGCTATGGAACCGCTTGATTTGATACATTAACTCACTGAGTGGCCCAGGGTTGGGTTCACTGAAAGCGGAGCCCAGGGGGCCTTGCATTCGGTATCCACGCATTAAAATAATTTCACCGAGTTCCCCGTCCTCAATCCGTTTGTGCAGCTCTTGAAGCGCCCGGCTATGCCGAGACATCAGACCTACCCCCACCTTCAGGTTCTTTGCCGACGCTTCTTCGGCGAGCTTCAGCATCCGACGCGACGTGGGTCCATCCGCGGTGAGCGGCTTTTCCATGAACACATTCAGCGACTTTTCAATGGCGTAAGTGAAATGCACCCAACGGAAGGCCAACGGCGTCGTGAAGATGGCAATGTCGCCCGGCCGCAGGCAATCCATCGCCTTTTTGTAGCCGTCGAACCCGATAAACTTGCGGTCTTCCGGGACATCGACTCGGGCCGCCGCATCGCTTTTGATCAAGCCTTCGTAGCTAGCCTTGAGTTTCTCCGGGAAGACGTCGGCCATCGCCACGAGCTTCGTTGGCCCGGTATTAACCATGAGGGCATTGAGGGCCGCGCCGGAACCGCGCCCGCCGGCACCGATCAACGCGACGCGAATCGTATTGTCTTCAGCGGCATGAACATGAGGAAGCGCCACACCGGCTAAGGCGGTCGCGGCGACGGTTTTGCTCTTGGTCGATGAGCACCCGGCGACCACACCGGCGAGCGTAGACCCAGCGGTAAACTGAGCGGTAGCCTTGAGGAAGTCGCGACGAGTCGTGACCGGAATAATCTGGGAGCCAGCCGAAGCGGCGGAGTCCGAAGAAGCAGAGGGATTCACACCGGGAATATACCCCCTACCCCGCCCGCCTCGTCAACGGCGGAGGTGGAAACCAGCAAACTTTTTCTCACCTCAGTTGGTGCCCCTAATAAAGCAAAAATTGGCTCCTTCGCTGTTGGAACGCGATGAGCGCCGATTCCCAACCCGAGACAATCCCCTCCACGGATCTGCCCACCTTAATCGCCTCCAAAGTGGGCGCATCGCACAGTAGACGCTGCAATTTGTCGATTCCGAATTCCGCCGGATAAAGGCGATGCAACGTCCGAGCCAGAGTGACGCCAAGTTCCAACGGCCGTAGCGCCGCTCGATCCGTTACCAGTAACTGAACGCCCCCACAGTTCGTCCCTTGGTACACGCTGCTCGTAGGAGTAAAACGCACGGGTACAAAGCGGATCCCCGCCAACCCAGCCGCACTGAGTTCCGCCGACACGATGCGGTCCTGAATGTAGGGAGCACCGATCATTTCAAAGGGTGTATCCGTTCCGCGGCCGACGCTTAAGTGGCAAACTTCCAGTAAACCTACCCCGGGATACAAGGCCGCAGCGGTCAATCGGCGCATATTCGGTGAAGGATTCGTCCAGGGTAAGCCAGTCAGGTCAAACCAATCCGAGCGGCGCCAGCCGGCACACGGAATGATTGTCAGCTCAGCCCCAAAATGACGCTCGACGTTGAACATTCGGGCCAGTTCGCCCGTGGTCATTCCGTGTCTGACCGGAAGTGCATGCCAGCCCACAAAACTGCGCTCCCCGGAAAGCACCGGACCCTCGATGGCTTCGCCGCCAATCGGGTTTGGCCGATCTAAAACCATGAAGCGAACGTTCGCTTTCGCCGCCGCTTCAAGACAATTTCCGAGCGTCGAGATATAGGTATAAAATCGGCAGCCGACGTCTTGAATATCGAACACCAGCACATCCAAGCCCCGGAGTTGTTCTGCGGTAGGCGCCCGACGTTCCCCATAGAGGCTATAAATCGGAAGACCCGTTTTGGCATCCCGTCCATCCCTTACGGCCTCATCCAAGGCTCCGCGAATGCCGTGTTCAGGACTGAACAACGCGACCAACTTCACGTCCGGCGCCCCAAAGAGCAGGTCAATCGTCGTGCGTCGTTCGCGATCATGGCCCGTGTGATTGGTGATCAGTCCGACTCGTTGACCCCGAAGTTGGCGGTAGCGATCACGCCCCAAGATATCAAGCCCGGTGAGAACCGATTGGGGGGTAACCATCGGACGCTCCGCGGCCCCGATCCCCTGTTCATCCGGCGGAACCCCTTCAATCGCCGGAATCAATTCACGGCGGCTCGATTCCTCGAACCGCGGGAGGGCGCCCCGCACCTGTCTAAAATCAAATCCCGGGACCGCCTCCGCCGCCAACGTTCCCAACGTGCGCCGCAAAGCCCGAACGTCGCCCTCCTCTGTGGGATGATTGCGATTCGAGAGAAAAATCACAAACGTTCGCGAGAAAGGATCTAGCCAAAGCGACGTGCCTGTCCAGCCCGTGTGACCGTATGAACCGACCGGAAACACCGCCCCCCGTGGCCCGGCGTACGGCGAATCAATATCCCAGCCCAGGCCTCGACGCGGCAAACCCGCCCTGGCCTGAACCGTGGTCGCTAAACCCCGTGTCTCCCGACGCAATACACCACCTTCGTCAGTCGACAACCAGGCCCTCGCGTACTTTGCAAGATCGGCCGCCGTCATAAACAAGCCCGCATGGCCCGCGACGCCACCGATTCGACGCGCCGTCGGATCATGCACCACTCCACGGAGCATCGTCCCATCCTTCAATTGCTCCGTCGGGGCAATTCGATCCGAAAGCGCGGGATGAAACACCGTCTCAGTCATCTCTAACGGTCCGAAAACCGTCCGGGCTGCAAAGACATCCAAAGGTTCACTGCTAACAGCCCGAACCAACTCACCGAGGATAATAAAATTAATATCACTATAAACAAACTTCATACCCAGAGGTTGTTGCAATTTTTCGTCAGCGATCAATTTCAACACCGCTTCGGACCCAGACCAAGCCGTCTCCAAGGACAATCCCGGTCGGAGTCCACTCGTATGAGTCAGCAAATGGCGTACCGTGACACCCTCCTTCCCTCCACTGGAAAAAGACGGCAGATA
>JAYVTS010000442.1:0-14942 GCA_043788645.1 Verrucomicrobiota bacterium | reverse complement strand
ACGACTTCAGCCACTCCAGCCGGGCGCCATCCACCGTCATTCCTTGCACCACTGTCTCATCGTTCATTCCTCTCTCATACCAGTTGACAACCCGGTAGTTCAGCTAAACCGCGACCAAACGGAGATGCGCCCCTATGGGTGGGCCGACCCTCGGAGAGTCGCGGTTCGGAAATCAACGCTCACTCAGGATTTGGATTGAGCAGATTTTCAAACCAAAGTAGGGGAGATGTCCCGACCGGACCCACTTGATTCCCCGCCGGCGAAGCTGCCCGAGCGCACGCTTGCCTCGCCCGTGTCGGCGCTGGGTGGGGTGGGATTGGAACGGGTACGGCAGCTCGAACGTTTGGGCCGACTCACGATTCAAGACCTGCTCTTTCACGGTCCGCGGCGGTATGAGGATCGCCGCCAATTTGCCCCAGCGCGCGAATTGAAACTGGGCGTGCCCGCTACCGTGTGTGGGAAAATTGTTGTCGCCGGTGTCAAATATTTTCGTAAGGGATCCAAATCGGTTTTTGAATTCGTGCTCGATGATGGCACGGCACGACTGCATTGTCGTTGGTGGAATCTCCCGTTTCTTGAACGTTTCTTTGCGGTGGGCGATGAGGTTTTGGTTTTCGGTCGGCCCAATTCTCTGCGGCCGCGGTGTATGGATCATCCCGAGACGGAAAAACTCGAACACGGCGAAGACGCCGCGTTGCATTGGGCCCGCATTGTGCCGGTTTATCCCCTGACGGAAGGATTGCCTCAGAGGGTGCTGCGAGGGATTGTTTTTCGTGCGGTTCAAGAATTTGCCCCAAAACTACCAGAACCAGAGTTGAACTTGGTGCCAACGGATGTGAACCGGGCCAAATCTGAGCTTCCCTTCCTCACGGTGGCGGCTCAGCGGGTCTGGCCGACTGTAGCGGAAGCGGTCAAGGCACTCCATTTTCCCGACTCGATGGAAGCCGCGGAGGTCGCCCGGCAACGGCTAGCATTGGATGAATTCGTCGCTTTGCAATGGGTGATCCAACGGCGTCGTCGCAATCTTGAGCGGAGCGTAACGGCGCGGCCGAGTGCCGGCACGAATGTCTGGATGAAGCCATTTTTGGCGAGTCTCGATTTTTCGCTCACGGGAGCTCAACAGAGGGTGCTGCGAGAAATTCGAGCGGATCTGGCCGGCCGAGTGCCGATGCGACGATTGCTGCAAGGGGATGTGGGTTCGGGCAAAACCTTGGTGGCGGCCGGGGCAGCGCTGATGACACTGGAATCCGGTTGGAATGTTGCCCTCATGGCGCCGACCGAAATTCTGGCGGCCCAACTCCATCGGAATTTTAGCCGCTGGTTTGGTCCCTTGGGAATTGAAGTTCTGTTGCGGACCGGAGCGACTCGTGAGCCCGCGGATGATCGGACCCTCTTTCGCACTGAGGCCCCCCAAGTTTTGGTAGGAACCCACGCGTTGTTGGAAGATGCCGTGGTCTTTGATCGGCTCGGGCTCGTGATTATAGACGAACAACACAAATTTGGAGTCGCTCAACGCGAGACGTTGGTGCGAAAGGGGCGAACGGGTGCGCATTCGCCCCACCTCCTGGTGATGACTGCCACGCCCATTCCGCGGACGTTGGGATTAACGCTGTATGGGGATTTGGACGTGAGTGTGATCGATCAATTACCGGCCGGCCGCGGCCGTATTCGGACCCACGTCCGAGCGCCGGATGCGTTGCCTAAGGTATGGAGTTTCATTGCTGCGCAACTCGCCAAAGGGCGGCAGGCCTATGCGGTTTATCCACGGGTCAATGAATCGGAACATGATGATGTAAAGGCCGTGAAACGGGAGTTTGAACGGGTCAAAACTGCGTTGGCTCCGCACCGAGTCGGTTTACTCCATGGACAATTGGCGGCGCCCGATCGAGACGCGACGATGGCTGCGTTTCGGCAGGGTGAACTCGCCGCGCTGGTGGCGACCAGTGTCATCGAAGTGGGGGTGGATGTACCCAACGCAACGGTGATGCTGATTGAAAATGCGGAGCAATTTGGTTTAGCTCAGTTGCACCAGTTACGCGGGCGAATTGGCCGTGGTACCCACGAGTCCCACTGTATTTTGGTCGCGGATCAAAAGACGGATAACGCGGCCGCTCGACTTCGGGTCATGGCGGAGACGACCGATGGGTTTGCGTTGGCCGAAGCAGATTTTCGTCTGCGCGGGCCGGGTGAATTGGTGGGCCGGGTGCAGAGTGGCTTGCCGGATTTTCAATTCGGACATTTGAGTGCGGATCGAGATTTGGTAGAACTGGCCCGGGACCTCGTCCGGCGGCATCTCGCGGCGCATTGATTGAGAACGCGGCAATTAGAGCCAGTGACCGAAGGCGAACCACAAAAAGGCGAGCACGAGGACTAACGCCACGGCAGGCCAGAGCCAGCGGGTTCGATCAGCGCGTTTGAGTTGTCCGGAGCCGAACTCTCTTTCGACATAGGAGTCATAGTCGAAATCGTCGGAATCGGGAAGATCCAGACCTTCGTCGCCGCCTGGTTCGTTCCAACCCGCATCGGCCGTGGCACCACAGGAGGGGCACGCTTTTGCTCGCGCAGGGACGTCGGCGTTACAATTCGGACAATCGCCGGGAGGACGAAAACGCGGCATGAGTATTACTGGGAAGTGGGTGGCGGAAAACAAGCTGTTCTTTGACGAGAATGAAGCCGAAATGCAGGTAAAATTGGTGGGCGTCCTGACGAATCGAATGGCACCGAACCGTGACTCATCGCCGTTTTATCGCCGTTCGGCCGCTCGTGCGGTATTGGAGAGTAGCATCGCAATGGTCATGGGGCCGACACCACCTGGGTTGGGGGTAATGAGTGCCGCTTTGGGCTGCACTTCTGCGAAGGCGACGTCTCCGACGAGTCGGGTGCCCGATTTGGAAGAGGCGTCGGGAATGCGATTTACGCCGACGTCGATGACCACCGCGCCGACCTTGACCATGTCCGCTCGAACGAATTCGGGCGCTCCGAGAGCTGCAATCAGCACGTCCGCCCGCCGACAATGCCCGGCGAGATCTCGGGTCCGGCTATGAACGACCGTGACCGTGCAATCCGCGTGCGGCCCTTTTTGAATCAACATCGCGGCCATCGGTTTGCCAACGATGTTGCCGCGACCGAGCACGACCACTTCTGCGCCGCCCAGTTTGACGCCACTGCGAATGAGCAGTTGATGAACACCGCCGGGCGTGCAGGGAACGAAGCCCTCGGAATCACCGAGCATGAGTTTGCCCACGTTGAGCGGATGGAAGCCATCGACATCCTTCCGCGGATCGACGGCGGCGTAGACGATTGTTGGATCGATGTGGTGGGGTAGGGGGGCTTGAACGAGGATTCCGTGCCATCGTGGATCAGCATTGGATTGAGCGATCAGGGCTAGGAGGGCTGTTTGAGTTGTCGAATCTGCTAGGACCTCGGTTTTGGAGTGAAAACCAAGTTCAACGGATTTTTTCTCCTTCATTCCGACGTAGACTTGGGAGGCGGGGTCTTCGCCGACGCGGATGAAAAGGAGCCCGGGCGTAATCCCTCGGGCCTTGAGAGATGCGACCCGAGCGGCGGTTTCGCGATGGATCTGGTGCGCCAAGGCGCGTCCGTCGATGAGGTTGGTCATGTCGCGAGGAATGATGGCGGAAGAGTGAAGAGTGAAGGGTGAAGGGTGAAATAGGAAGAGTGAATATAGAATGCCGATGGCCTCAACGCGGGCAAACTCGTCCGGGTTTCCGCAGACCGACAAAATGCATAACGTCGTGGAACGCGATCGGTCGAACCGGACCAGCCCGGATGAGGTTCCGGCCCACCGATAACCGTCGCGTGTTGGCCGTAGCGCCTCAACCTTCTCGTCCGTCAGCCCGCTAGCTTTGCTCCAGGAGCGCACGAGAAATTCCCGAGGCAGATCGCCGCCTGCAATCCCGTGGTCCGCGCCTATTGAGAAACACTGAGCACAAAACAGGCACACCCATTTCACGCTTTTTGAATTAGCCGCAAAGGAACGCAAAGAACACAGAGAAGTGCAAATCCTTTTCTTTTGGGTTCTATGCGTTCTTTCTTGGCTATTTGTTTGGAAATCGTTCTTTGCGGTTGATTCCGTCACCAAGGCACGCGACTCGGCCGCGTAACTACGGTGCTCCCGGGGCGACTTGGAAAAATTCGGATGGACGAGGTAGTGATTTATCCCAGGTTGGCGAGATGCGACAAAGACGAATCACGGCGCCTCCCCAGGCGTTGACGACGGTTTACCACTGTGTTTCCCGGGTGACGGATGGCCGCCGTATCTTTGGGCCCGCAGAAAAAGAACAGTTTCTGGTCCTCCTCCGGGAGTACGAGCAGTTTTCAGCGGTCCAAATACTGACGTATTGTCTCATGTCGGATCATTTCCACCTCTTGATACGGGTGTTACCGCCGAACGAACACCTGAGTAACGACGAGGTTTTGCGACGTGTGGATGTTTTAACGAGCGCGGCGATCACGGGCGGTCTTGCTCGTGTGGAACTCAAGGAGTTGGTGGCGGCTAAGGATATTGCGGGGATGCGGGCGTACTTGGAACGACTCCATGACCGGCTAGGGGATGTGAGTGGGTTTGTCCGTATGTTGAAACAGCGTTTTAGCCGTTTGTACAATATTCAAATGGGTCGCGGGGGTACACTTTGGCAGGAGCGTTTCAACAGCGTCCTCGTGGAGGATCGCGGTGAGGCCCTGTTAACGGTGGCCGCTTACATTGATCTTAATCCGGTTCGGGCAGGCTTGGTGAAGGACCCGGGCGCTTACCAATGGTGTGGGTACGGCGAGGCGAAGGCGGGGCGGCGCCAAGCCAAAGAGGGGTTGCGATGGGTTTATGCGCAGGCCATGGGCCAGTCCGAAGTGGGTGCCGTTGAGGCGTTGCAGGAATACGCCGCACTCGGATTTGTCGCGAGTCCGAAAAAAACGGAAGACGCTGCTGAGGGCGCGACCAAGGGGTTGGCTCACCAGGACGTGTTGGACGCCATTCAGTCCAAGGAACGAGTGGATCGAGGGGACTACCTCCGCTGCCGGGTACGGTATTTCAGCGATGGTCTCGCGGTGGGAAGTCGGGAATTCGTGGAGGCCGTCTTCCAGCATTTCCGCGGACACTTTTCAAAAAAACGAACCTCCGGGGCTCGTCGAATGGAAGGTTTGAAACAGGAGCTGTATTCCGCCCGCGACCTGAAGGTCAAGGTGTTTGGGTAACGAGCCCTCGCTCCTTAAACCATTCATTTTTCGACAACGGCGATGGTTACGGGTGCGGAAATGACCGGGTTTCCGCGAGTCGGCAAATACCGAACCACGACGGTGATCGAACTTCGGCGCGGCGGTGTATCGTCCCACCTGGGAGTGAGACGATAGCCGACGCCAAGGGACGACTTAATAGCGGATTGATTTAGGGCAAGCAGTGTCAGCGACCACTGCCGAAGGGGCGTGGGAACCGCGTTGGTTGACCCTTCCCCCGAGGGCAGGACTCCGTCGTACATCAGAACTTCCACCCGACCACTCGTGACCGCGACACCTCTCGCGGCGGCGCCTTCACTCGCGTAAACGGTAATCCCAAAGGCATCCGGTCCGGGTTTGCCATCCAAATCGAGTGCCACCGGCACCCCAAAGACGTGGAGGGAGTCAATTCCACCGTGGCTACCCGAAGTCCAGACCGAACTCGGACCTCGGGCGCAGCTGGAAATAAGGAGGGTGAGTGGAATCAGGAATCTATGGATGGAGAGACCGGTGCGGGTGCTCACAGTTTGCGGTCGGAGCGGCCTTTGCTCTTGGAAGAGGGTGTTGCTGATTCTCCCGACTTGGTTCCCGAAGGGAATACGGGATCGAGAATTTGGTGCTCGAAGCCGTCTCTTTGCCGGTGGTCTTTCAATGCCGAACGGTCCAACTGTTCGCGGGTCACCTCGTCGATCGGACGGGTAACGGCCATCGTAGAACCGTGCGCCAGAATTTGCGGCGTCAGCATGATTAACAGTTCTTTTCGATCATGCTGATTGTGCGTGCTCCGAAAGAGGACTCCGAGATACGGAATATCTCCCAAGATCGGCAATTTCTTGACCCGCTTGTCGTCTTGGGTGGAGATTAGTCCGCCGATCAATACGGTTTGGCCTGATTGCGCGCTGACGGTGGTATTGGCTCGGCGCGTATTGATGACGGGCACGTTGGCCGAGCCATTGATGGCTACCACGGTACTGCTTAGCGAACTATTCGTGGTCGAAATATCCATTTTCACAAACCCGTCCGGACTTATTTTGGGAGTCACCGCCAGGTTCACTCCCACGTCTTCATAGCGATAAGAGCTGGTGGTCGTACCGGTGAGTTCGGTGAACCGGCTATCCGTAATCAGCGGGATACGTTGACCGATGTTAATCGAGGCGAGTTTGTTGTCCGCGGTAACGATTTGAGGACGGCTCAGGACCTGAATTTTACCGGTATCCTTGAGCGCACGAAGTAAAAAGGTGAAATCCGATCCACTCACCGCCGTGGAAAATCCCCCCAGACTGCTCAAATCCTTCTTGATTCCAAAGTCATTGCCGATGGCATAGGTGGCATCGCCACGGGTGCCGTTTTGTCGCCACTCCACCCCGAGATCAGTCAAGGCGTCGAGCGTGACTTCAGCGATCAAGACCTGGATCAGGACCTGCGGCTGGGGTTTATCGAGTTCGTCGATGAGGGCCTTGATTTGCTCAAAATAACGGGGGTTGGCCGAAACCAATAGCGTATTACTCACCTGTTCGGCCACGACCGCGACTTCTCGTTCCAGCACCCGTTGGGCGGTGCCGACGGCTTCCGGACCGAGCACTTGAGTGACCCGTTGCCGCTCTTGGTCAAGGAAGGTCCGGATCGCCAACGCGACTTCTGTCGCTTGAGAATTCTTGAGCCGAACGACCTCAGTGCGTCGCTCGTTGGCGGGACTGGCGTCAAGGGTTTCGATGACCTGGGAAACGAGCGCCACATAATGTTCCGTACCTCCGACGAGCAGGCTGTTGGTTCGTGGGTCGACGGTGACCGTCAATGCGTTTTGTTCCGCGGTTCCGAGCGTCGCGGATACCCCGGCTTCGTCGGGGCCGAGGGAACCGTCTTCTTCTTCTCGATTTCGGACGAGGGTATATTGAATACTGCGGGGAGTCCCGCCGGTTGCACCGGCGGGGGTCATCCGAAACATTTGCATGAGCAGAGTCGACATCTGGTGCGCATCGGCATTGCGCAAAGTAAATACTTTAATTTGGGCCGCTTGCGGAGAGCTGGCGTCGAGGCGTCCGATAATCTGCTCTATCAATCCCATATAATCGACGGGGCCACTGACAATGAGTGAATTCATCCGGCCATCGGGTGTAATCAAGATCGCTTCTTTGAGAGCGGCGGTCACGAGTTCTTGCCCACCTTGGGTGCGGGTAATGAATTGGAGCACAGATTGGGCATTGGGATTGAGCTGATCACTCAGGGTCGCCGGTTTAGTGTTGAGAGCGGTATTGAGGATCGCAGAAAGAGATTCCGCTCGGGCGTATTTCAGGGGAAAAACCTTAATCTCGCTGACGCGGGAAACTTGTTCGGTATCCAGCTGCCGCACGAGTTCGCCGATGCGTCGGGCATCGGCTTCGCCGCACGAGACGACGATGGCATTGATCCGTTCGTCGGCCGTGACGGCGACCGGCTGACTGTTCGCGGCCGCTCCAGTCCCGGCGGCGTTGCCTTCGCGGAACAGGCTTTGGACCGTTTGCGCAACGCGTCGGGCATCGGCCTTGGTCAGCGGGAAAAAATGAACGGCGAGACCGTTGTCGACCTTATCTTCGTCGAGCCGCTGGATGAGCGATTCTACCGTGCCCAGATCTTCCACGCTGGCCGCGACCAGCAAGGCGTTGGCCCACTGATCGGCGACGATCGTGATGGGATCGAGTGGCTCTCCTTTTACCCGCGGTGGACGGTTTGCCACGATGGCTTGCAACGTGGCCTGCAATTTGGTGGCCGTAGCTTTTTGCAGCGGGAACACCTTAAAATTCAAGCGCGAAAAAACGCCGTCTCCGTCCAGTTGTTGAATGATTCGATCCGCCGAATCGAAGGCATCTTTACCGCCGACGATGAGGATTGAATTCATCCGATCATCGGGAATCACCGCCACCGGGATTGTCCTTTCGGTGGCATTGACGGCGACGGAATCAGCGGCCCGTTTCGCTCGGAAAAATTGTTCCAGCGTCGTGGCCAAAGAACTCGCTCGGGCATTCTTCAGTTGATAAAATTTTCCTTCGCCTTGGTCCGCAAACTCTTTCGTATCGACCCGACGAATAATTTCTTTTACGACGGCCAGATTTTCAGGGCTAGCGGAAACGAACAACGTATTACTCCGGGGATCGACGCTGACGGCCAGGGCATCTCGTTGCGACCCGGTGCGAGAGGTGGCCGCACCCGCAGTCATACCTGGACGGTAAAGACCTTGTAGAACCAACGCGTGAAGCAGGGTCGCGACCCGTTGGGCGTCCGCGAATTCGAGCGTAAAGGTTTGGAGCAATCCCCCTTCAATCACCGGTTCCACATCCAACTTCAGCAAGAGACCCTGCATCAATTCCAAATTCTCTCGGCTCGCGCTGACGATGAGAGCATTGTTGAGGGCGTCCGCCTCGATCTTGATCTGGTCACTGGGCAAGGGCGTTTGCCCCGGTAGCACTTGGGCCTTCAGACGGGCCGCAAAGATACTTTCCAATGTGGTCCCCATGCGCGTTGCATCATTGTGTTTTAACGTCAACACCGAGAGAAGGAGCGAAGGATTATCGGTACGACTATCCAATTTTTTCAGGAGATCGTCGATGGCACCGTTGTCTTCTTGATTGGCGGTTACCAGCAGGCTGTTGCTCCGCGGGTCTGCGAGAATCACCGGCTTATTGCGTTGGACATCGCTGGTCCGAGCGGCCGCGTAGCGTTGTTCAAAGAGAGTGGTCAACGTCCCCGCGAGCATTCGCGCATCTGCGAATTGGATCGGGATGAGACGAATCCGTCCGCTCAACGCGGGGCCGACCTTGTCGAGTTGTCGTGCCAGGGATTCCACCATATCAAACGCTTCGCGGCCGCCGGAAACCAGGAGACTATTGCTGCGCGAATCGGCCAAGATCGTCACCTTAAGCGTATCCGCGGTGCCTTTATTGAGGGTTGCGCGTTGAGTGACCCGGGCGTCCATCAGCCGTTGAACGACCCCGGCGACGACACTTGAATCGGCATTTTCCAGGGGGACAATGCGAATGTCGCGCAACTCAAAGGCGAGTTTTTGATCAAGCTGAGCGAGCAACCCTTCGATGACTCCGAAGCTCTTGCTATTGCCCGCGACAATCAGAGAACTCGTGCGATCATCGACTGTAATCACCGGTCGATCCTCAGCGCGAATGGTCGCGGCGCGGGGACTATTATAGATGTCGTTGAGAACTTTCTGGAGGGCGGAGGGGTCCGCATGGGTGAGCGGATAGATGCGTACCGATTCCAATCCGGACGCCGCGGGAATATCGAGTTGATCGATCACATCGGCGAGGAGCGGGAGCATGTCGCTTCGGGCGGCGACCACGAGAATGTTGGCGAGTTCATCGGCCTGCATGACAAGCGCGGCGCGGGCTTTCGGAGCGTCGCTCGTCTTGGAGACGGCACCTTCTTTCAAGGTGCGTAGGCGAGTGATTTGGGTCGCCAATCCCTCGGCGCCTGGGACCGGTGGTCCTTCGGCAAAGACGGCTTGCAGGAGGGGCAAAACCTTGCTGGCCGCGGCGTGTTTGAGTCGAAAAAGTCGAATCTCGGTCACGAATTGTTCGACCGACTGATCAAGGTCATTCACCACTTTTGCGGCGAGATCCAGCGTGTCTTTCTGACCCGAGAGGATCAGCGTATTAGAACGGGGATCGGTGGCGACGTTGAGTGGATTGACCAGCGCCTTGCCGGAGGGGCCTTCCGGCTCTGCGCCGGGCCCACCGGGGCCGGTTGCTAGTTGTCGTCCCTGGGTAAAGATGCTGGTTAGCGTTTGCGCGACCGTGGCGGCGTTGGCCCGCTTCAAGACCAGGAGCCGGACTTCAACGCCCTCCACCACGGCGGCCGTGTCGAGCATGGCCACCACTGCGGCAAGGGCGTTGACGTTGTCGGAAGTGGATGTCAGTAGCAAACGGTTGCCACCGCCGCTCGCGGCGTCCGCGGCGATCTTAATCGGCTTGGTCAGATCCAACGTTACCGGATCACCGGTGTCGTCTTGAATCTTAAGTCGTCGTACTTGTTCTTGGAGTTCGCGCGCCTCCAGCGTCAGTTCGCCCGCCGTACCCGGTTTCAGCATATTTTGGAGCACCAGTGCTACTTGGCTCGCATTGGCTTTCTTCAAGGTCACCACCAACACCTGAGCTTCACCCACCGCGGGCGCCGTATCCAGCGAGTGAATCATTTTTTCCACTTGCTCAATGGTCACCGGCCGCGCGACGACCAAGAGGCTGTGAGTGCGTTCATCCGCCGTGACGGTCAGGGGGTCCCCGGGCCGAACGAGACTATGTTGGATGACCATTTGTTGAACCAAAGGAAGAACCTTTGTGGGGAGGGCATTGGTCAGTTTGACCAAGCGATATTCGAGTTGGTTGGCCTGTCCTGCGGTATCTAATTGTTTAACCAAAGATTCTAACAAAGTGAAATCCGTGGGGCGAGCGCGCACGATGATGCTGCGGGTTCGAGGCTCCGCCACCACGGTGATACGGGGTTGGGGCGTCCGGGATTGGGCCGGTTGCCCGGGTTGCCCGGGCACGGGCACGGGCTCTTGTTTGAGCAAATCCGCGAGCGTCCGCGCCACCATCACGGGGTCGGCATCCTGTAGCGGGAAAACTCGGAATTCGGACTCATTGCTATAGAAATTAATCGAGAGTTCGCTGATGATGCGGTCGATATTATCGAGTTCTTGTACGGGTCCCGACAGAATGAGGGCGTTGGCGGTCTTATCGACTGCGATTACTACTTCGGGCGAGGTGTTGGTTCCGGAGTTGACTTGGGCTTCACCTGGGGCAGGAAGAGGCGTCGGCGCAGGCGGGGTAGGGACCAACTGGGGCAGGAGAGTGCTTCCGGAATTGGTCTTGGACGGTTCCACTTTTTCGACCACGCGTATTCGGCCATGAGCCATTTGTGGATAGATGTTTTGGAGCATGCGCGCCATTTGATCCGCGGTGACTCGATCCAGCGGACGCAGGCGCACTTGAAGGCTCGAATCCTTACTTTGCTCATCCAGGCGGGTAATCAAATCTCGAATCTGCGCCATCTCACCTCGTCGTGCGATGAGGGTGAGAGAATTGTTAAAACTGTCCGCTTCGATCACGGGCTTTTCTTTGGAATCACGGCTGTTGAACACCGCTTCCAATTTGCTGGCAACATCGTACGCCTTGGCTTGTTTGAGCCAGACAAACTGGACATCCCGATCCGCTCGCTCGGGTACTTTGTCGAGGGTCGGTAGAATTTTCTCTACCATTCGGAAATGCGCTGCCGTTCCCGCGATAATCAAGGTATTCGCTCGATCATTCACTGAGATGCTGGCGGGAGTCGCTTCTCCGGAACGTGTCCGAGACTGATATCGGGAGACATTTTCTAAGAGCTGTTCAAGTACGGTTGAAACCTCCTTAGCGGTACCGTTCTCCAACTTATAGATGCGGACCTCGATTTCGTTGGCTTCAGACTCGTTGTCGAGTTCATGGACGAGTTTCATCACGCCGTCCACGGCGTTGGTGGATCCGTGGATTAGAAGACTGTTCACACCTCCGACGGCTGTGACGCTCACTCGGCCCGCCAAGGTCTGCCCCAGCCGATTGGTGAGCGAACGGTTGATGGCCTCCGCCAGGTTATCGGCCCGGCCCTTTTTGAGGTGAACCGTTTGAATCATGTTTTGAGTGGCCGCCTCATTCGCATCGAGTTTTTGAACGAGTTGTTGGACCTTCTCAAAGGTGGTCGTGGAGGATTCGACGACGAGGGTGCGATCATCCGGGAGGGCGCTGATCGAGATCCGTTCACCGGGGTCGAGCCCCGTCGCCTGGCGACCGTACAAACGGGACAACAGTGAAGCCAACGATTGCGCCGAGTTGTGTTGCAGGGTCACTACGTGAAGATCGCGTTTGGCGCCTGCACCGGCCGATTTCAATAGGTCGACGATCAGCGCAATCTCGGCCAGATGATTCGTGCGGCCAGTCACCACGAGGCGAGCGTTCGGGGCATCGGCAATAATTTGAGCGTCGGGCGGATCGCCGGCGTCCTTCGTCTTCCAACGATCCAGATACAATTGTTGTACGAGGGGTTGTAGACGCGGGACGTCTTCGCTCTGAATCAAATCGAAAACCTTGGATTCCCGGACACCTTGGGTCAGGGCGACTGATTGCAGATCGCCAATGATGCGTTCTAACAAACTCAATTGTTCATCACTCCCGGCTAGAATCAGTTGGTTGCTCGGCGTATCTTCCATAATCAGGATATCCGTGGTGCCGAGATTGGGTTGACTGGACAATTGATCGTTATAGAGCTGACGAACTTTCGAGGAAAGTTCTGCGGCCTTGCCTTGCTTCAGTGCCACCACTTTAATCTTCCTTTCGACTTGAGTTCCCAAAGCACTATCGAGCTGTTCAATAATCACGGAAGCGTTCTGGAGGGCCTGCAGCTCCTTGGGGTCGCCCGCCACGACGATGGTTCGTGTTTTTGCATCCAGCGTGATGCCTACGCGACGACGCGGCCGTCCATAGGAATCATAACTCATGAGCGCATTTCCGAGCACCTCCATGACTTTAGCAGGATCAGCCGATTTCAACTTGAACAACCGAACCGTACCGCTTTGACTGCTCACTTTGTCGAGTTTCTTAATGATTTCCTCGACCGCATTCAGTTCGTTGGTTGTTCCCGAGACAATGAGGCGATTCGAGGTTGAATCGGGGAGAATGAGGGTTTCCTGAGATTGCGACGCGGGCCGTATTTTTGCTTGGTCGAGGTAGAGCGACTTCACCGTAGTGGATAATTCGGCGGCATTGGCGGTGGATAGTTCGTAAATGCGCGTATCGCGGGGTAGAGCTAGTTCGCTCGTGCGGAGTTGTTCGACGATTTTGCCGATCTCCGCCAAATGATTCGTTCGGCCGGTGACAATAAGACGGCCATTTTTGGTATCGATAATGAACTGGACGTCGGCGGGATCACTGGTGTCACGGCCTTTCCAGCGGTCTTTGTAGAGTCGTTGAACCAGGGGCAGCAGGCGATCCAATTCATCCGCGTGGCCGACTTCAATAAACTGGGTGACCCGTTCGCTCCGAGCGGTCGCCGCGGATTGGAGATCGTTGAGAATGTGATCCAGCAAAGCGAGTTGCGGTTCCGAACCTGCGAAAATGAGTTGGTTGCTATCGGCATCCTCCATGATGAGCACGTCGCTCGTTCCCAAGTCCGGCTGCGCGGTGAGCTGGTCATTGTAGAGTTGGCGCAGTTTCGGGGAAAGATCCGTGGTTTTGCCTTGTCGAAGCGTCACCACTTTCATTTTCCGATTCGGTTGTGCTCCCAACGATTGATCGAGTTGTTCGATGATCGTGGCGACGCTGGTCAATTCTTTCGGATCCCCCGTGACAATGAGGGTTCGGGTTTTGGCATCGACACTCACGGTGGCCCGCTTTTGCGGGCGACCATAGGCGTCATAGCGTACGAGTGAACTCGTTAGAATTTCGGCTACTTTTTGGGGATCGGCAGATTTTAGTTTGAACACGCGAGCGGTCGAGCTTTGGGCGCTCACTTTATCGAGCTTCCTAACCAGGGATTCAACGGCATCGAGTTCATTGATATCGCCGACGATGATGAGGCGATTTCCGCCTGTGTCTGGCGTAATCACTGTATCCGGAGTCTGGGCGCCAAAACGGGGTTTCGCCTCTTCGAGGTAGAGGGTTCGCACGGTCGTCGCCAATTCTACCGCGCTCGCGGTCACTAAATCTAAGATTCGCGTATCGCGCGCCTCATTTTTGGATTTTCCAGGGCCGAGTTGTTGGAGGATTTCTTCGATCCGTTTCAAATGTTCGGGCTTACCCGTCACGATGATTTTGCCGCTGCGGGGATCGGCCATGATTTGGGCATCGGCGGGATCCGGTTTGCCTTTCCATTGGTCTTGATAGAGCCGTTGGATCAAGGGCTGAAGCCGTTGGGCATCATTCAGGGAACCTACCTCAAAGGATTTCGATTCGCGGGCAACCTGCGGTTGAGAGGTCAGGGTCAGTACGATTTGTTGGATTCCATCCGCCTGTTCCTGAGTGCCTAATACGGAAAAGCGCGTGCCACTGGCGTCGGCATGGAGGCTGGCCGGTTTGCCAGACCGTCCTTGCGTTTGCTCGGAATAGATTCTCAAAACGGTTGGAAGCAGTTCAGTCGCGGTGGCGTTCTTTACCTCGATCACATGTAATTCACGGACGCTTTGATCCGGTTTGGCGTCCAAAGCGGCGACAACCGTTTCGACCTGAGTCAGGATCGAAGCGGGGGCGAGCACAATGAGGCGATGCCCAAGAGGTTCCGGCGTAATGTTAACGAGGTTGGTAACGTTGCGGCCGGTGTTTTGCGCTGAAAAGACTTTCAGGACGAGGGCGGCGAGGCCGTCGACGTCATTGGAGCGAACCTCAATGAGTTTGAGTTCGCGAGCCCGATTGACTGGGTTGCCGCCGAGCGCTGCCGGATCGCCCCCTTCATTGTCTAATCTTTGAATGATACTTTCGGCGTCTTTAAGGTCTGCCCGGGGGCCGGAGACGACGATACTATTTGACTCTCGATCCAAAGAGATACTAACTCGGCGGATCGGTTGGTTTCGAGCATCAAATCGCAACATGGCATTTGAGACTACGCCGAGGATTTGGGTAGCATCCGCGTTCAGGAGTTTGAACACCCGGGCGCCCCCACTGGCTTCGGGTGCGAGATTCAATTGTTCGACGACGGTCGCCACCGTT
>JAYVTS010000441.1:0-27245 GCA_043788645.1 Verrucomicrobiota bacterium | reverse complement strand
CGAAGACCCGGCGCCTGCGCGCCGGGCGGCCAGCGAGGGCGCCGGCCGGTCCGAAAGTCCCCGGGGCGGGTGCTGCCCCGGCACCCACGCGCGACGCGGCGAGCCCGTCTCTGGGCCAGTGCCTTGACCGCACCCGGATCCGCGCCCCCCTCGCGCTTCCCGAAGACCCGGCGCCTGCGCGCCGGGCGGCCAGCGAGGGCTCCGGCCGGTCCGAAAGCCCCAGGGGCGGGTGCCGCCCCGGCACCCACGCGCTCCGGACCGCGACAAAACGGAGCGAGGCACCCGCCGGACTTGTAGTCGGCACAGCGCGAGATACTCTGTGCCGAGCGTGAATCTGATCCAGATCACTCCTGGTGCGGGCGGCATGTACTGCGGAAATTGTTTCCGCGATAACACCCTCGTGGCCGAGTTACGTCGGCAAGGCCACGACACCCTCCTGGTGCCGTTGTACCTCCCGCTGACCTTAGACGAGGCTCCAACCCATGCCGGTTCACCCACGTTTTTCGGCGGTATCAATGTTTATCTCTCCCAAAAATCTCGGCTCCATCAGCGGGCTCCGCGCTGGTTCCGTCGTTTTTTTGATTCGCCGAAGTTACTGAAATGGGCCGCCGGCAAGGCGGCCAAGACAAAGGCGGAGGAGGTCGGAGAACTGACCGTGTCCATGCTCCGCGGCGAGGAAGGCCATCAGAATCGCGAATTGAGCGAATTGATTGATTGGCTGAAGACCCGGCCCAAACCCGACGCCATTTTTCTCTCGAACGCGCTCCTCGTTGGGTTTGCTCGTCGGCTGAAGGCCGAATTGGGCACGCGCGTGATCTGTTTCCTTCAGAGTGAGGAATCTTTTCTCGATAGCCTACCAGAATCCGAGCGGGGCGAGGCCTGGACCGTGCTTTCTGAGCGGGCTGAAGACGTGGACGGATGGATCGCACCGACGGAATATTTCGGGTCGCGAATGAGCGAACGTTTGGCCCTCCCCTCCGCAAAGGTACACGTCGTCCCCAATGGTATTTCCCTTCAGGGCTACGATCAGCTCCCGCCTCGGAGCACCGCCGCGGACGGTGCTCTCACCTGGGGGTTTTTCGCACGTCAATGCCCCGAAAAAGGCCTCGACTTGGTGATTGATGCCTACCTGGAACTCCGACGTCGCGGGAAAATTCCCGGGCTGCGACTCCGAGTCGGTGGCGGGTGTGGACCCGGGGACCTCCAATTTGTCAACGCGCAGAAATCCAAGCTGGCCGATGCCGGGCTCTCCGAGGAGGTTTCTTTCCATCCCAATTTGAGTCGGAATGATAAGATCGCGTTTCTCGTCGGCTGCGACGTCCTATCGGTACCGGCGCGGATCAGTGAAGCATTCGGACTCTATCTCTTGGAGGCCTGGGCGGCGGGGACTCCGGTCGTGCAACCGGACGTCTGCGGTTTTCGGGAACTCATCGAAATCACCGGCGGCGGCGAGTTATATTCTAAGAATAATGCCGCCTCGTTGGCTCAGGCCATGGAGGCCCTGTTGCTTGAGCCCACCCGGCTTCGCGATCTCGGAGCCTCGGGACGCCGCGCAGTAACTCAATATTTTTCCGATTCGGTGATGGCTCGTGAGATCCTGGCGGCGACGGGGCGAATTTTGGCTGGACTCCCGCCCAACCTCAAAGAGCGAAATCGCCTCCGGACGCCCTAGCTCGGCTAGTTCGATTAAACTATATCCGCTTTCATGCCCTCCGAATTCCGCGCCACCCGACGAGTTGAGTTTAGCGACACCGACCTTGCTGGAATCGTTCATTTCTCAAATTTTTTCCGCTACATGGAAACGGTTGAGCACGCGTTTTGGCGTGCCGTAGGCACGTCGGTGGTAATGACGCAATATGATCCTCCACTGGGGTTACCACGAGTCCATGCCTCGTGCGACTACCGGCGGCCGCTTCGATTTGAAGACCTGGTGGAACTCCAGTTGTTAGTCCGAGAAAAGAAACCACGGGCGATCACTTTTGAAATCCGCTTCCGGCGTCTGGAACCGGGGCCTGTGGAGACCGTCGCCATTGGTAAACTCACGGTGGTTTGTGTGGCCAAGATGGCCGACGGACAACTGCGCGCGGTTACGTTCCCTCTCGAGATTGCGGAACAAATTGAAGTCGCCCCGCCGGATCTGGAAAGGGTTTAGCCCTGCCCTCTCCCCCGAGGCGAGGGAATCGGAGTACGACGGGTATCTTGTATTAATCCGGCGCGCTGATATCGGGGGACGTCTTTGCGGTTGATCCCGTCAAAACCACGGGACACAACCGCGGTCCGCAGGGCGCCGCCTTTCAGCGGACCGCGGATGTGTCGCGGCGACCATCCGCTGAAACGCATCGCGATTCTAACCAATGCTCAAGACGGTGGCCAGAGCATCGCTGATCTGCGCCATCTCGGCGGCAGAGGCCATGCTGAGTTTGCGAATGAAACGCTCTTTGGCGGCAGCCTTGAGTTGATCCACAACCGCCACGGACGGACATCCGCTGCTGGCGATAGCAATGAGCAAGGGGAACTCGGTCTTCTGATGCGTGCTGGAAAGCGGCATCACGACAACGGTGCGACGGAGACGATTGAACGGCTGCCCGGAAATGATGGTGGCGGGGCGGGTCTTCTTGATCTCTGAGCCGATGGTCGGATCAAAGTTAACGAGTCAGATTTCGCCCCGGTTCATGCCTTCTGGTCGTCAAATTGCGCCCATTCGGCCATTTCCTGCTCCAGTGTCGTGAGCTTGTTCACGCGCTGGCAAACGGCGGCTAGTGTTTGATCGGTGGGACGCAGCTTCTTCCGCAAGAGAGCCGTGACGACTGCGGAACGATCGCCAGCGGGCACGGCCTTGCGGAAGCGCCGTCCCACCGCATCAGGAATGGCGAAGGTTATTTTCATGACAACCAATTACCATCGAAACTGAATGAATGCAAGTTCTACGATGAGGGAGTGACGAGACGACGGAGAGGATATAATTTAATAAGCGACTAGTTTTTGATACTCCGCGACAAATTGCCGTCGAAGTCAATGGAGTTCCGTCGCGCCGAACCTCGGCTCTTTCATTCGTGCCGCTCATTTTGCTCCGCGCTTCCGACCCCACGCACCCTTGCCGAAGGGACACGGTGGACGATTGAGGTGACACGCTGGTTTCGCGGAACTTCGACGGCGCCCGATGGTGGTTCAACCTGGCCTGAGCGTGTCCATTTCAAGCGGCGGCGAAAAAGGCTTATTCTGAGCTTCGGAGCACGTATTGCGGTCTATTGGTTGCCTCTAAAACCCTAGACCTGCCCTCTCCCCCGAGGCGAGGGAATCGGACTACGGCGGGTATCTTGTATTAATCCGACGCGCTGATATCGGGGGACGTCTTTGCGGTTGATCCCGTCAAAAGCACGGGACACAACCGCGGTCCGCAGGGCGCCGCAGTTCAATGGGTGATCCGTGCAAAAACGGTGTCGGACTATGCCGTCGCCGCCTGAACCCTCGCAGGCTTAGGCGTTTTTTCTCGACCGAAAAGAAGGTACAATACGGGAAGGACAATCAGCGTCAAAGGAGTAGCACTGACCAGCCCTCCGATGATCACCAACGCCAATGGCCTTTGTGTCTCCGAACCGATCCCGTGACTCAACGCCATCGGAAGCAGCCCTAACATGGCGAGCAATGCCGTCATCAGCACCGTCCGCAAGCGGGTCATTGAACCCTCCGTCACGGCGTCGCGGACCGATTTACCCTCTTCGACGAGTTGATTGAAATAAGCCACCATCACCACGCCATTGAGCACCGCCTGACCAAACAAGGCGATAAATCCAATAGCCGCGCTCACACTCAATGGAATATGGGTGAGCCACAGTGCCAAAATGCCGCCGATGATCGCAAAGGGGACGTTGAGCAAAATCAAGAAGGCACTCTTCACCGACTGAAAGGTGTTGAAAAGCAGCACAAAAATCATAAACACGCTCACCGGGACAATGAGAGCTAGGCGTTTCATGGCTCGCTGTTGATTCTCAAATTCTCCGCTCCACGACATGGTGTAACCGGGCGGCAATACGATGTCTTTGGTAACCGCCTGCATATCCGCAACCACACTGCCCATGTCACGACCCTTAATGAACACCCCGATGGCTTTCACCCGCGTGCCGTTTTCACGACTGATATTCATCGCGCCGCTGGTAATTCGAAAGTCCGCAACCTGCGACAGTGGAATATGAGCCCCTTCAACGGTATCGACCAAAACCTCATTCAAACGCTCGAGCTGCCGCGCGGGCTCGGGTAGCCGAACGACGACCGCAAAGTGTTTTTCGCCTTCCCACAATTCAGTCGCCGCTTTTCCCCCCAATGCGGTTTCGATGACGTCTTGGACATCTTGGACGTTTAATCCGTACCGGGCTGCGGTGGCTCGTTTAACTTCGATCACGCTCTGAGGAACTGCCCCCGCTCGATCAACGAAGGCTCGAGTCACGCCGCGCACATCTCGGATTTTTTTCAAAACCGCATCGACCTGTTGTTGTAACGTGGTCGAGTCTTCACCGAATACTTTGATCACAACCTGACCGTCGATTTGAGAAATACTTTCCAAGACGTTATCGCGAATGGGCTGTGAAAAACTCGTTTCGAGCCCCGGCAACTCATCCAACGCACGGTCAAGTTCTTCCAATACCTGCTCCTTCGTAACACCCGGACGCCAATTTTCCACCGGTTTCAAGCCCACAAAACACTCTAACATGTTGATCGGTTTTGGGTCGGTGCCGTCTTCAGGTCGCCCGGCTTTGGAAATAACGGTGCTGACCTCAGGTACGGTTCGCAACAGCGTCCGCATTTGGCCTGTGCGTAGTTTGGCTTCCTCCACCGAAATGCCGGCCGGTAAGGTCGTATTGACCCAGATCGTCCCTTCGTTGAGTTCCGGAAGAAACTCGGTTCCTAACTGAGTACCGATCCAAAGTGCTCCGGCTAGACACGTAACGGCAATCCCCAGCACCCACGGCCAACGTGCCAGTGCCACAGTTAGGACCGGCCGATACAACCGCTTGGCCCCACGAACTATCCAATTATCATCATGTGGAAGTTTCTTCCGAAGTAGGAAAAAACACAGCATGGGCACCACCGTCAGGCTGAAGATCAGCGATCCCACTAAAGCACTGGTCACCGTCCAAGCCATCGGCGCAAAAATTCGCCCTTCATGGCGCTGCAACGCAAAAATCGGCAGATGCGCCGCAATAATGATCAAAATCGAAAAGAAAGTCGGACGCCCTACTTCGACCGCCGCACTCATGATCGACTGCCGAAACCGCACCGGATCTTTCTTATAGTCGTGGTGCCCTTCTCCCAAATGGCGAAAAATATTTTCTACGACGATCACTCCGCCATCAACAATAATACCAAAATCAATGGCACCCAGTGAAAGTAAATTGGCTGGGATCCCGCGCCAGGTCAGTCCCAAAAAGGTCGCGAGCAGCGATAGTGGAATCATGATCGCCACGATCAACGCCGCGCGTAAGTTCCCGAGAAAGAGAAAGAGAACAAACGTGACCAAGAGTGCGCCCTCGGCAAGGTTGTGAAACACGGTTGTGAGCGTGGTGCCGATCAACCAGGATCGGTCGTAGTAGGGCATGATTTTCACTCCCGGTGGCAGCAGCCGGGTGTTCAATTGTTCCACTCGTTCCTTCACCCGTACGAGCACTTCGCTCGGGTTTTCCCCTTTGCGCATGAGCACGATGCCGGAGACGATGTCGTCGGCTTCGTCCTGGCCCACAATTCCTTGGCGCGGGATGGCACTGATCGTCACGGTCGCGACATCTTTGACCAAAACCGGGGTGCCATTATGAGCGGAAACGACGACGTCCCCGATATCATCCGGCGTCCGAAGCAAGCCCAGTCCACGAATGAGAAATTGCTGGGTGCCGCGCTCGGTATAGCTGCCGCCCGAATTGGCATTTCCGCGACCCAAAGCGGTGAAGAGCTGCTGCAAGGTTAGATGATACCCTTTGAGCCGCGCCATGTCTGGCTGCACTTCATATTGTTTCACCAACCCACCGATACTGACGACATCGGCGACGCCAGCGACCGTTTTTAGCTGCCGTTCGACGACCCAGTCTTGGAGTGTTCGCAAGTCGCGGGGCGATTGGGTTTCGCCCTTGAGTCGATAGCGATAGAGTTCGCCAATGGGCGTGGAGAGCGGCGCTAAACTGGGTTGAACACCGGGAGGCAAATCGGCGCCCGTCAACCGTTCCATCACCTGTTGGCGCGCGAAATAGTCGCTGGCTTTTTCGTCGAACGTCAGGACGACAAAGGAAAGTCCAAATTGCGTGTGAGAGAACATCCGGACACTGTGCGGCACACCCGCTAAGGCAACCTCCACCGGGATGGTCACTTGTTTTTCGACCTCCTCGGCCGCTCGTCCGGGGTATAAGGTTATGACCTGGACCTGAATATCACTCACGTCCGGGAATGCCTCAATCGGCAACGACAGAAAAGCCATGATTCCCCCCGCAATGAAGCAAGCGAGTAGGAGCACCAAGAACAGCGGTTGGTGCAACGCGAAATGGACCAGGCGACGGATCATTTATTCCCAAGAGCTACCAAAATGCAAATTTGAACCAACGGACCTAAGCGCCTTCGCTGCCAATGATTTGTTCGAGTAACATGGCCCCATCGGTCACCACCCGTTCGCCGGGGAGTAATCCATCCAACACCCGCACTTGGCCAGTCAGGCCCGGCGCCACATGGACCTCCCGTCGCACAAATCGGCCCGGCGCTGATTCGGTGAAGAGAAAGAATTTTTCCCCCTGTAAAAAGACGGCGTGAACATCGACCGTAGCCGCCGTCGAGTTTTCCGCACTGACGGATTCAATCGATACGAGCATTTCCGCTTTGAGCCGTCGGTCCGGGTTGGCCACGGCGGCCCGAACGCGGGCCGTACGGGTGATCGGATCCAAGGCGTCACCGATCACTTCTACGGTGGCGTCCCAGACACGATCCGTTTGAACACCGGTATGGAGATGAAGGACCTGGCCTGGGTGCAATTTAGAAACATCGGTTTCGCTGACATCCAATTGCACCCAGAGGTGAGTCGGATCCGTAATGACAAATTGGGGGGCCGCTAACCGATCACTATTAGCCAGCATTTGATCGGCACGCAGTTCTTGGCCGGGCGCGAGATTTCGATCTACGACCACACCTGCCATTGCGGTCCGAAGAGTGAAGGTGTTATCAACAGAATCTGCGTTCGCCCCGTAGAGAGCCAATCGTCCCGAAGTCCTCAGGACTTCCGATTCTGCCCGGGCGAGATCGGCTTCGGCGGCCGAGAGGTCTTTAACAGCGGCGGCTCCGTGGGTGGCTAGGTCGCGAAGTCGGGTGGCGGTGCGGTCGGCGAGCTGCCGGTCGGTTTGGGCACGGCGGGCTTCCGCTTGGGCCTGCCCAAAATCGGGAGAGAGAATAATGGCCAACGGCGCATTGGTGGGGATGCTTTCTCCGATTTCCGGCATCACCTGCACGACGCGACCCGCGAAGGGAGAAAAGACCCGGGCCGTAAAATTGTCGTTCCAAGTGAGACGACCATTAAAGCGCAAGACGACGCCCTGGGCGGCTTGGGCCGCCTCGACGTGCAAGTGCGAAAGTTGCTTTGAGCCCTGTGGAAACACGATTTGGCCCGACTCAACTTTAGGATCTCCCGACGCAGTCGGCGGCGCTCCCGATTCCGAGGACTTAGCTCGATGACATCCCGAAGCCAAACCAGCCGCTACAATCAGCGCGACGTAACCGACATTGTTCAGGCTCAGATACGAAACTAGTGATGGATGATTCATAATTGGATAAAATTCAGGGGGAAACCCAACGCGCCGCGGAGAGTGCCGCGGCGGCATTGACCGCATCGGCGGCGGCCTGCACAGCGCTCAGCCGCAGTTCGTTGTCGTTTCGTTGAGCAGTCAGCAAATCGAGCAGCGAGGCCCCACCTTTTTCATACGCAAACGTAATGGTCTGACGCACGGAAGCGCTCTGAGGCACGAGTCGGGTCGCAAATTCTTCCCGTCGAACTTGGGCGTTTCGAAGTTCTATATCTGCCACCGCAACTTCCGCCGCCGCTTGGGCTTCGATCTTATGTAAATTGAGTTCCGCGCCGACCTGAGCGGATCGGGCTGCCGCAATGGCCCCGCGATTTCGGTTCCAAAGCGGTAACGGCAGCGAGACGCCAAACCCCACGGTATGCGGTTGATCAGCGGGCTGATGTTCGTACTGCGCTTGTACCGTCGGATCGGGAATCCGTTGCGCCTGGGCCAGCTTCAAATCTGCGCCCGCCCGCTGGACCTCCGCGAGTGCCGCGACGACATCGGGGCGGAGCGATGACATCCCTCGATCACTGTCCGGAGCGGTCGTCACTCGTTCCAAAAGGTTCGTCAATGGATCCGTCAACGGTGGCAGAGCGGACGTTACGGGAGCGGCGAGGAGAACACTCAGTTGATACCGAGCGGTGGCCGCCGTGGTGGTGGCCGTGCGAGCATCGAGTTCCAAACGGCTGGCGGATATTTCGATTTGTGTCCGTTCAGCCGTCGATATATCGCCCGCTTGAAGTCGAGTGGCTGCCAGCTCCGCTTCACGCCGCAGCGACTTCGCTGAATCGTTTAATATCGTCGCGCTTTCTTCCGCCAAAAGAATTCCGACATAGGATCGAGTGACGGCCAAATTCAATTGCCGCCGAGCATCCGCCCAGCGAGCACGAGCCGCCGCAAATCCAGCCGCTGCAGACGCTTTGCGGGCCGCACGTTTCCCGCCCACTTCCAGCAATTGATTGAAGCTCGCAATCGTATCGTAGCTGCGATCAAAGACCCCATTGCCCACGAGCGTATGGGCCGGGTGGGAATCGGCCTGAATTTTCGAAATTGCGAGGCCAAACGTTGGATTCGGAAACTCGCGTGCGATCAATTGCTGCGCGACCGCCGTATCGACCTCCGCACGAGCCGCCAATAAATCCCAATTCCGAGTCGCAGCTAACTCGTTGGCCTGAGATAACGAGAGGCGATCCGGCCAAATGAGTGGCGGACTGGTAGGCCGTACCGAGGTGGCGGCCGAGCTTTCCGGTGACGTCGCTGCACGGGCGCCACCAGTCAGAGAAGCACTCAGAGCCATCGCCAGGGTGACGATGCGAAACGTTGGTAAAGCGAGATTCACGGTAGGAGCAGGCAATGAACCCGGTTCAACCTTCAAAATGCCCCGTTAATAGTCGACGGAACCGGACCGGCCGCGGTCAGGTGCCGCCGCAGGAGCGCGCAAAGTTCGACCACCGAAACTGGCTTTTCGAACACTGCCAATGCCTCAGAAAATACCGCCGTGGTCGCGTGCAGCCCATGGACGGTGAGGACAATATGAGGTTGCCCTGGACGAATGCCCCTCAGAGCGCGCCACTGAGAATCGTCAGGCCGATCCCCAAGGCCGGCGTCAATAATGACCAAATCAAACGGCGCGGCCGCAAAACACTGAACCGCCGCCCGACCGCCCGGGGTCGGGCAAACTGCCAATCCCACGGACTCCAGGGCGCCGCCAAGAGAATCTCTTACGGTGGCATCATCCTCGACCAATAAAATCTGGGCGGAAAAATTCCGAGACCCAGAGCGACTGATCGGATTGGCTGTTGGCATCGTCACTGCGGTCAAAAAAATAAAGCGCAACGGCCCCTGATCAGCGATCCAAACGGGGAACGCCTTCAACCGCATAACCCAAACCCCATCCCATGGCGGCAGACTCCGGGACCGAAGCGCACCTCCCCTCAGCGTGCCGCGTGCCAAGTCACTCCGCGGCTTGATCCGTACGTTTTTCGGAGGAAATTGCCCAGGATCCCCGCGACGAGACCCGGACTGTGATCAGCCGCTTTCCACTGACTGGAAACCGCCTTGCCTAGGTGTTTCACACCTCCGTGCACTCCGAATACCCGGCGCTCAGGCGCCGGGCGGCCAGCGGGGGCGCCGGCCGGTCCGAAATTCCCCGGGGCGGGTGCCGCCCCGGCACCCACGCGGGACGCAGGAAGCGGAGCTCTGCCGGCGAGTTAAAGAATTCTCAGCGATCAGGCCGTGCGACCGGGGTAATGATCTATTTCCAACCCGTCGGCACAGATGTCGGCGCTCCCAGGAAATCGCGACAAAACGGATAAACGCCCGTCACAACCGATCTCCCCCTTCATCGCCCCCCAAAGTCGGCTCAACCTCGTTCCAACTGGGGGCCAATCCCAAGGCGGTCGCATCTGATCGCCTCGACGAGAGTCGCTTGGCGCGCAAATTGCGGCTACTCCTCGTCCATGTCCGCAAGCCATACGATGCAGCGTCGCCTTTGGGCCTTCGCAATGGGCCTGCTCGCCGCCGGACTGCTGCTGGTATGGGCCGGCTGGATCGCGTGGCGGAGTATTGAGCAACTGAGCCATCAACTCTCGCGGGACGAAATCGAGAGTTTTGAAATCGGCGATGAGTTCACGGCCGAACTCCGAACGTTGCAAGGCGTGCTCCTCCGTTACCAAATCAACCGGGACGCCGGAGATTGGGAACGCTTTGCCCGCGAAGGTCCCAAACTCGATCAATGGCTCGACAAACAGCGCGGGCAGCTAGCTCGCCCGATCGAGCACGCAATCCTTGGGCGCATTGACGATACCTTCGCTCGCTACCGCGATGCGGCCCGCGCCGTGCATGAAGCCGTCATGCATCCGGCCACGACCCCATTGACGAGTACCCGCGTGGAAAGTGTGGAAGCGGTTCTGGATGAGTTATGGGGTTTGGACACGGAATTGCAACGAGCGCACGCGGCCGCCCGTGAGAGCGCAATCCGGGACGGGCAGGCACGACTCACCCAACTACTCGGAATGGTCGCGGGTGCCTTCCTGCTATTGATGTGCTTTGCGGCGCTCCTGGCGGGCTTCGTCTGGCGAGACTTAGTCCGACCGCTCCAACGTCAATTGGTCGAGAGCCGCGATCTGCTGGCGCGCCAGGAAAAACTCGCATCCCTCGGTGAACTCGCGGCGGGGGTTGCTCACGAAATTCGAAACCCGTTGACCGCCATCAAGGCTCGACTTTTTACTCAGGAGAAGACACTGACCCCCAATTCCCCAGCCGCCAGCGACGCACGGGTGATTGCCGGAGAAATTGATCGCCTGGAACGAATCGTCCGCGGGATCCTCGAATTTGCCCGCCCGCCCGTGCCTCGTTTGGAACCGATCCAATTGTGTCAGTTGGCCCAAGAAGTGGTCGATCTCCTCAGCCCCAATTTGACGAGTCGTCAGATCGAATTGCGCTGGGCCGGGGTCGCACCCATTGCGGTCCGAGCCGATCCCGCGTTGCTGAAGCAGGTTTTAATTAATTTGGTCCAAAACGCTGCTGAATCGATCCCTCTCGCGGGTCAGATCACGATTAGAACTCGAACCGCCACGGGCCGATTAGCCACAGGCCCTGCGCCCGTCGCCGTGCTGGAAATTACGGACACCGGTCCCGGCATTCCGGCCGCGATTCGTAGTCGACTGTTCGATCCTTTCTTTACCACGAAAGAACACGGCACCGGCCTCGGCCTAAGTATCGCCGCCCGGATCATTGAGATGCATGACGGCGCCATTGAACTCCAAACCGAGCCCGGGGTCGGGAGTACCTTCGCCGTCTTGCTGCCGTTAGACCTGCTCCCGGCAAAATCCTCAAATCCAACTCGCCCATAAATTCATGAGTTCCTCCCCTCGCTTGCTCCTCATCGAAGATGATTGCAGCCTAGCCGCCGCCCTCGATAGCGTCCTGACGGCCGAAGGATATCACGTCACGACGAGCAGCCGCGGCGACACGGGTTGTGAAATTGCGGACAAGGAGGAGTTTGCCGTCGTGCTCACCGACCTCCGCCTGCCCGGCCTCGGTGGGCTGGATGTGGTGCGCCGACTTCACGGCGCGCAACCCGCCCGACCCATTATCCTGATGACCGCTCATGGCACCACCGAAACGGCCATTGAAGCAACTAAACTCGGTGCCTACGATTATCTGCTCAAACCCTTTGAAATGGAAGAGCTGATCGACCTGATCAGTCAAGCGGTGACGAGCAGTCGCCAAGCTTCGTCCCGGGTTGAACTCGGTGGCGGGCCCGGAGCGAAAGAAGCCATCATCGGCCAGAGCCGCGCCATGCAGGCCATTTACAAAGAAATCGGGCGAATCGCGGCCCGCCCGGTGACGGTGCTAATCCGCGGCGAAACCGGGACCGGGAAAGAATTAATCGCCCGCGCCCTACACCAACACAGTGATCGTGCCCGAGGTCCCTTCGTGGCCGTCAACTGCGCGGCGATTCCGGAGACGCTGCTCGAAAGCGAACTCTTCGGTCACGAACGCGGCGCCTTCACGGGCGCGGTGGAACGGCGGATCGGTCGCTTTGAGCAAGCCGCCGGAGGAACACTGTTCCTCGATGAAATCGGCGAAATGGGCGCTAGTACCCAGGCCAAGTTGCTCCGGGTCCTTCAAGAGCGGGTGATTCAGCGGGTGGGCGGGCGGGAAACCATTCCCGTGGACGTCCGGTTACTCGCGGCGACCCATGTCAATCTGGAAGCGGCGATTGCCACCAAAGATTTCCGGGAGGATCTTTTTTACCGCTTGAATCAGGTCACCGTCTTGCTACCGCCCTTGCGCGAACGTCCCGAGGATCTGCCCGCGCTCATTACCCATTTCTTGCGCAAACACGGGGAAACGATGGGCGTTCCCATTCCTACGGCGATGCCGGAAGCGGTGGAACTTCTGCGGAGTCACCATTGGCCTGGCAACGTCCGAGAATTGGAAAATGCGGTCCGCCAAGCACTCTTACTTTCGCGGGGATATCCCTTGAACGCCGGACACGTCCGCGAAGTGTTGCTCAAGCTGGGTAAACCCGCAGGTGGTGGACATTCGGCGCTCGACCAGCTCGTCACCGAAACGCTCCAAGCCGCTCAGCGAGGCGAAGTGGAAGATGCCTATTCCATCCTGATCCAACTGGTCGAACGTGAGCTTTTTACTCAAGCGATTCGACTGGCCGAAGGAAACCAGGCCAAGGCCGCCCGGTGGCTGGGAATTTCCCGAGTGACGATGCGCGAAAAACTACGCCAATTCGGTCTAAAAGACGCCCGAGAACCCGACTCCGAGACGGCCTCCGGATAAAACTGCGGTTCAACGAGTAGCCCGGCACCAGATCCTCTTCGTCGAGTCCTCGCTCCCGAATGACTCCGCACTTTCGGCACGTCCCTATTCCGTGCTAGTCCTCCGCGGGAATGGATGGAACATCCAGCACGGAAGCCCCGCGGCCGCCTCGCTCGAAAGAATTTTAAGACGACCCACTGGAGCCTCGTGCTCTCGACCGGCAATCGCTCGGACAGCGTAGCCCACTGGGCTCTCGAAATGTTGCGACAACCCTTTCGAGATCTCTTGCACGCAGAAGTGGCACACACCGTCGAGACGCCCGCCGAGATTGAACCAGAGCTTCGAAATCCTTTAAGCACGTTTACGCAATGACCCCGCCTGCGCGGTCTCATTTGTTAGTAACGAGTCGCTAAAAATCTCGTAAGGACGAATGTGTTGAACTTTTCACCCAAACTTTCCACGAATCAGACGACGGGCTCGCGGAGACATTCGGCCCACCCTGGCGCACTACCGTGGGCTCAGGTGGATCGAGCCTCCACTTCGGTTCAGGGCTCCGGAATCGGTCTGAAAGGAACATGAAACGACCCACGTACCCACCACCGACATGCGGTAAATGTGGCACCCCCGTGCTCTCCCGTGCTTTAGGCGGGTTGTGTCCCCATTGCCTGATCACCGAAGGCTTACCCGCCGAAGCTAAAGCCCCGACGTCCGAGCCAGGCCGATATAAGAACCCCATTTTTTTTCGGTCTTTTGGTGACTACGAACTCCTCCAGGAAATTGCCCGGGGCGGCATGGGTATCATCTACAAGGCGCGCCAACGCAGCCTGGGCCGCATCGTTGCGGTAAAAGTACTGGTCGCGGGTGAATGTGCGCGCCCAGAATTTGTCCAACGATTTCGCAACGAAGCCGAAGCCGCTGCCCGCCTCCAACACCCGAATATTGTCGCCATCCACGGCGTGGGCGAACACCAAGGCATTCTCTATTTTTCGATGGACTATGTCGAGGGCCCCAACCTCGCCCAGCACTTGAACGGTCAATCCCTCCCACCCCTCCAAGCGGCCAGTTACCTTCGTACCATTGCGGAAGCAGTCCACTATGCCCACCAACAAGGACTCCTCCATCGCGACCTCAAGCCTTCCAACGTTCTCATTGACCCCTTTGGCGAACCGCGACTCACCGATTTTGGCCTCGCCAGAGAACTCTCTGGGAATAGCGACCTCACCTTGACCGGCCAGGTGCTCGGGACCCCCGGTTATCTACCGCCGGAACAGGCGGATCCTACCTGCGGTCCACTCACCCCTGCGGCTGACATCTACTCTTTGGGAGCCATTCTGTATTTCACCCTCACGACCCGCGCACCGTTCGCTGCGGGATCCTTGCATGAAACCCTTCGACAAGTGCTCACCTGCGATCCCGTCGCTCCCCGGTTGCTCCATCCGGAAATCCCGCGCGATTTGGAAACGATTTGCCTCAAATGCCTCGAACGCGAACCCCACCGGCGCTACGCCACCGCGGCCGCACTGGCGGAAGATTTGCGGCGCTTTATTGAAGGCGAAGCCATCGTCGCTCGGAGCGGCGGCGGGCATTCGGCCGGGGCCGGACCTGCGCAATGAAGCATGAGCCACTTTGATGCTTCCCGACGTCTCCCCAGAAACCCATTGGAACTCCGGCTTTCCGTTTCCCGGATCCATCACCCTTGATTACGCGGCCAAAATCGCTGCTTACGAACCTTAGCTCCGAGGCGGTATTCCCCATCACTCGGGCAGCCAAACTTTTTGCGTGGTCTCCGGACTCCCGATTGCTGGCCGTCTCCACGATGGAACGGATGGTAACGCTGTTTGAGCTTCAGAATCGTCAGGTCGTCGACCCGTTGCGGGGTATCAACTATCGGAGCCAAGGCGTTGTTCGCGGCGAAACCCTTCGATCTCTCGCCGAAGTGGCTCCCAATAGGCGCGATCCTTGGCCTGTTCTGCCCGAACCTCGGCATCCAAAGCGGCCCGCAGGGGTTCCAGGTCCTCCTGGCTCGCTTGAGCTAAGAGAGGACGTTCACGCGCCAATGCCTGAGCTTGCTCGGGAAACTCATCCACTAGCTGTCGGATAAGTTCCGCCGTTCGGGCTTCACGGAGCCAGAAGGTCACCCAATCCAGACGCGGGTCGGACTTGTTTTCCCGATGGTGGATCGCGACGAGCAGTTCGATCACTGGCCAATCCTTACTTCGCTGCGTTTTTTTGGCCTGCACCAAATCGGGAATGCAAAGCAAATGGTACTCCGCGCCTGCTTGTTCCTGAAAAGTCGTGCGGCGATTCCAAAGGATCAAAAAATCGGGGAGGTCACGAAGGCGAGACATTAGGTCCACCCGGAGATCCTCGACACCCGGTGCCGAACAGCGGAAATGAACCGCGTGGCCGCGGGCCAGTAATTCCGGGTCAAATTTGGGCACCGCGATCCGGCAGGCCCCCAAAGTCTCGAGCGCCGTCATCAGGCGAGCATAGTTTTGACCATCCGCGAGCAAGATAAAATCAATATCCTTGCTCACCTGGGCCGCGCCGTAGAACACACAGGCCTGCCCGCCCATGAGCAATGCCTGGACGCCATTCTTCTGGAAAATCGAAAGGACTTGTCGGATCGGGGTCGGGATCAAGGCTACCTCCCATGGCTAAGTATTGAGCGAAGATCAGCTCGCTTTGCCGGAAGCGCTCCATCGGAGTGAGGTCAAGCCACTCCTGCCATTCTTCCGGCATCTGCTCATAGGTCATCGCGAAATCAACCGTACCCTTCACCTGATCGCGCCGCAACCGCCATCGCGAGCGACATGTTTGAAATCGAACCATCTCCCTGCGTCGCGCGTGGGTGCCGGGACGGCACCCGCTTCGGCACAAATCTTTCACTTTCAGGGTCGCGGAAGGGCGCAACTTCTTTACCTTTCCGGAGTTGTGAAACTCGTGATCCGCCTTGTCCACAGCTGGCTCTTCGGGCTAGCAGCTCTGCTTTTGGCCGCTGATTCGGAATCGCTCGTCGGTGGCGCAAGTCCCCCCGCCCCCGCCCAAACCAATCCGCGGACCCCAGGAGCAAACACGATCACTACCCAGCCAGCCGCCGCTGAAATCACTTGGCACATGGAAAAAGAGATGTTGGAAGCTCGAATCCCAAAACAAAACCTCTCGACCATCTTACCTCGCTTAGCTCAAGCAACCGGTTGGAGGATTTTTGTCGAACCCGGCACCGACCCAGTCGTGGGCACCACGTTCCGCAGCCTGCCCGCACCAGAAGCCCTGGAACGTCTATTAGGTAATCAAAGTTTTGCGCTCCAAACCCCGCCCCACGGTCAATCGCGATTGCTCATTTACCGCACCACCGCCAGCGGAGCGACGGAAGAGGTCCCCGTTGCAGGCGGCGAATCGGCAGAGCATACCGTCGTCGAACGCGTCGGTAACGAACTGCTCGTTAAACTCAAACCCGACTCCAAAATGACCATTGAGGAACTAGCGGCCAAACTCGGCGCCAAGATCGTTGGAAAAATTGAGGGTCTCGATATCTATCGGCTTCGGTTTCCAGATCAGGAATCCACGGATGCGAGTCGCACCCAACTCAAAACGAATCCCGAGGTGGCCGCCGTCGGTGAAAATTTGCTTTTTCGTGGCCCCAATCCGGGAGAGGTCGTGGCGGTCAACGGAGCGGCAGGTGGCGGTGGCCTCTCGCTCACGCCCGCCAAGCTCGATCAATCTAAATTGATTATCGGTCTTATCGACACACCGGTACGTTCGCTGGGGCCGGAGTTTGATCGGTTCCTACTTCCCGCCCAATCGGTGGTGGGCGCCGATCCTGGCGGCACCGATTTGACCCATGGCACGGCGATGTTGGCAGATATTTTGCACGGCGCCCAAGTCACGCTCGGCGCTGGACAGGAAGCGGCCTTTCGCGTGCTACCAGTCAATGTCTACGATTCGTCGGATCCGCAAGGGCGAGCTAGCTTGTTTGACGTTCTTCGAGGAAGTCAGGTCGCCATTCAACAGGGTGCTTCAATTATTAACTGGAGTTTGGGGAGCAGCGAGGGCAGTCCCTTCGCGGAGCAATTTACTAAATACTATAGCGATCAAGGAGTGGCCTTCCTGGCGGCAGCGGGAAATCAACCCACGACCGCTAATACCTATCCCGCCGCCTACACCAGTGTCACGGCGATCACGGCGATCAATCGTGATGGTAATTTTGCCAGCTATGCCAACCGCGGTTCGTTTGTGGATGTTGGATTGCCCGGATCCGATCTCGTGCCGTACAACAATGCTCGATATTTAATTACCGGCACCTCCACCGCCACCGCTTTCGGCAGCGGCATGGTCGCCGCTCGAACCCAGATGAGCGGCGGCAAACCCGCTGATGCAGTCGCTGGATTGATTCGCTCATTTCCCCCACCCGCCAAGCCTTAAATCCAATTCGTTCGGGTCACGGCTGCGTCCAATGCACGTCTTGAAGCCGAAATCCAGCGCCCACCAGGTCGGGGCTAGGTTGAATTTCTAATTCCACTTCACCGCTTGGAACGTCGATTGCGAGCGCCGTCCAACGAACCAACCCGGTTCCGTCAGGCGTCGGCCCCGAAGCAATGGTTGTGACGCGGTGGCCTGCGACTCGGACCATCAATTTGGAGGTTCCCACCGCCTGTCCGGCCGAAATCTGCCCCGCCACGTCCACGCGGTAGTCACCGCCGCCAGCGACATCCAACCACCAAGCGACTGAGGATCGTCCCGATTCATCCCAACCCTCAATTCCGGCGTTTCCAGAACGGAGAGTCCGACCGTGTAACGATGCCTCCGTTGTCGGTAGAGTGCGCGAAGCAACGGCCGGATGGTAGATGCGATCCCCTTCCGGAGCGGGGCGAAAGATTACGGCCGCGATATCCCCGTTCAGATAATGTCCCCGCTCTCCCAAAACTGCGACGAGAGTCTGGGGACCCGCTGAAGCAATGCGCATGCGGCCAGCGTGACTAATACTCCAGCGCCGGTGAGAATCGAGATTGCGCATAAGGACCGAGCGTTTGCGATCCGCAATAAAAAGTTCCACGGCCTCGCCCTCGACAGACCAGCCTTGCCCGGCGACCTCGACAAAATAGGTACCTGGACGCGTCGCTTCAAAATTCCACACAAAACGGCGCGGCTCGTGAAAGTGGTGGGGCTCATGAATGGCCTGCACCACCGGGAAAACCCAGCGACCGTCGGCGAACTGAGTAACCTGCTCAGCCACCTCCAAGGTAAGCCGAGCTGGCTCCGGAAACGTACCCAGTTGCACCAAGGAAAGGTCAATCGAATGGCCGTTGCGCGCCATGTTCCACCATTTCACGTATCGCTTGGGACTTCCTTCCAGAAACGCCGATGCGAGAAACTGGCCTTTCCACGCGTATTCGACTCGTCCCGTGTGCATACCGGGAGCGAGAACCACTTGAATGCGACCCTCGGCGTCGGGGGGCGGCAGCGCCTCCATACCCGCCGCTGAAAGGCGCAGGTCAATCGCCGCCGCAACGAGAACCGCAAGCCGGAGCACTAATGGTACGCGCATGATGCTTCCGAAGGATACCCAAGAGAATAAAGAATCCCACCACATTTTAATGCCGTCGCCGCAGTGAAATTCCCCTTGCACCCCTTCAAACCACTCGGTAGCACATAGGGGATGAGCCGTCCGACCTATTTTCTACCGCTTTCGCCGTCGCCCCAGAAACTGTCCCGGCGTGAGTTCACCCGCCATTCGCTCCTGGCCGCCAGCCTCGCCGCGATGACCGCACCGGGTTGGGTCCGCGGACAAAACCTCAACAGCCGGATTAACATCGCCTGCATCGGCGTGGGCGGCAAAGGGAGCAGTGATACCGACAACGCCTTTAAACTCGGAGGGGACATTGTCGCACTCTGTGACGTCGATGAAACGACCCTCAACGGAAAACATAAAACCCTCAAGGAATCTGCCACCAAAGCGAATCGGACGTATGACGCCCGGTTATTTCGAGATTTTCGCAAACTCTTGTCGGAGCTCGATAAGTCCATTGATGCGGTCACGGTTTCAACCCCCGACCATGTGCATGGATCGGCGGCCCTGATGGCGATGCACCTGGGCAAACATGTCTATTGCCAAAAGCCGCTCACCCAGACGGTATGGGAAGCCCGCGAAATGCGACGTGTCTCCGTAGAAAAGAAACTCGCGACGCAAATGGGCAATCAAGGGAGCGCCGGAGATGGGCTTCGGCGAGCGGTGGAGGTCATTCAAGCGGGTGTGATCGGTGCGCCCACAGAACTCCACGTTTGGTCCAATCGTCCACAATGGCCCCAAGGCGTAGCTCGCCCCGACGGCGAAGATCCGGTGCCTGCCAACCTGGATTGGGATCTTTGGCTCGGCCCAGCACCCTATCGGCCCTATAAGAAAGACACCTATCATACCTTCAAATGGCGCGGGTGGTATGATTACGGCACCGGCGCACTCGGGGATATGGCGTGTCACACGGTCAATATGCCGTTCCGCGCCCTGAAGCTGGGGTATCCGGACGTGGTGGAATGTGAAATGGCCTCACGGATCTTTCCTGAGACCTTCCCCAAGACATCCCGTTTGCGCTATGAATTCCCGGAACGAGCAGGGCTCCCGCGGCTCAAGTTCTGGTGGTACGACGGCAATCCTGGCGATGATATTAAACCCATTCGACCGCCTTCGGAGGTGATGAAAGAAATTGTTCAGATGAACAAACCCTACCCGGGTAGCGGGTGCGTCATCGTCGGCGACAAAGGAAAAATCTACTCTCCCGACGACTACGGCTCTCAATTCTATGTCGTGCTCAAGGACGAAAAGGGTTACACGGCAAGCACGGAACACGAAGCGTGTAAAGCGGTGGCTCAGACCATCCCGCGCTCCCCGGGGCACGAGCAGGAATGGTTCGACATGATGAAAGGGGGCGCTCCGGCCTATTCGAATTTTGATATCGCCGCGTATCTGACGGAGATTATATTGCTGGGTTGTATCGGACTACGAACGGGCGTCGGCCGGACCCTGGAATGGGATGGTCCGAATATGCGAGCGAAAAATGCCCCTGACGCTGCCCAATTTGTAAAGCGGAGCTACCGCCAAGGTTGGGCGCCTTAATCGGCCCCGACGAGCTTGAAGTCCAAGCCGGGCACAGGAGTCCGAGGATTGATTGCCCTCCTCATGGGGCTTGGCATGCGTCCGAAGGCCCGTTCTGATGAAGCTCCGCTTCCGCTCCTCAACCAGTGGTCTCAATCCCGTCCAGGCGCCTGTCCCTCTCGTTCCCAGAGTGCCTGGGCAAGAACGGCGATTTTTTTCGGAGTGGCCACACCGTTGGAACCGCTCCGCGGAAGCAGCGTCGGTGTTTTCTTTTTCGTTTTCGTCGCGGTGCTCCCTTTTGACGAAACTTCTTCACCGCGCTTTCGGCAAGTGCCCACGATACTCCGTCGGCGATTCGCCCACCACCTTTTTGAAGACACGGTTGAAGTGCGTGAGCGATTGAAAGCCGACTTCGTAGGCGATTTCACTGATGCGCAGGTTCGGATTGAGCAGCAGGTTTTTCGCCTTCTCGGTGCGCACCCGCGACACTTGCTCGGTGAAGTTGATGCCCGTGACCTTCTTGAAGAGTTTGCAGAAATAGAAAACGCTCGTATGAACGGCCGCCGCCACCTGGCCGAGCGAGAGGTCTTCCCGGTGATGTTCCTCAATGAACTTCTTCGCCTTCGCAATCACCGGCAGCTCAGCATTCGTCGTCTGCACGGCGATTTGATTGCTCTTCATCGACAAGTGATCGGCAAAAAGGGTGAGCAGGCTCGTCACGGCATCCATTTTCTTTCGCGACGCGACGGGGGTTTTGAAGAAGGCATCTTTGGCTTTTGCCCGGTTCAAGTCGGCGCCAAGTTCGTCGGCCTTCGCCATCGCACGCTCAAACGACGTGGAGGTTGGCTTCTGCCGCATCACCTGGCCGGTCTGGAGAAAAGCGACGGTCTGGGCGCCGAGCTTCACCGGCACCGCCAACTCGCACAGACCGTAACAACACATCAGCGCACACGGTCGGTCCATCGCCTCCTGGGCGAGCTTTTCCTGCATCTGCAAACACGCCGCGCAAGTGCGACTCTTCTCCGCCATCATCGCGCAGAAGGGAGTCTCCTTGCGCTTCCCGTGAAGCGGCAGTTGCCAAGTCTCGACCGGCCTGAGGGACACCGGCAGCCCGGTCGCCTCGCTGTAGGCACGCTCGAAATCGCGGTACATCGCAGAGCTCGCCAACGCTTCCATCAAAGTTCCATTCGCATTCATGGTGGTGCTTCTCTCAATTTTTGATTGATCAATTCCGTTTACGATTGAGCAATATACGGAGAGCGATACCCGGCGACCATCGGGGGCCCACCCGATTCAGACCGGCCGTAAACCAGAAGTGGGGATAGGGAAGCCCCCTAGGCGGACCGGAAGAGATCACCTATCGGAACCCCACCTGCCAGGACCGGACTGGGGCTCAATGAACGGTTGGATCAAAAGACCTCCACCTTCAGCCCGGCAACTTCACGCACGCGCTGGGCGATGGCCGAAAGGGTACGCAACGGGAGATGGCCGCACTCCGAATGGAACGTTGGGCGCGTAGCCGAATAGATCTGCACGAGCGGGATTTGCGCGCCGGCTTCTTTCAGCTCTTTCAAGCGACCGACGTAGGCTTCGATTTCGGAGGACGGCGGGCCTTGGCCATCGAGCGACGGGAAGAGGCTCTGAATAATGACCGGCCGTTGCCGAGCCAGACGGAGGATGTTGGCGAGAATTTTCTCGAGCGCACAATCGGGTTTGTTGACACGATTCATGTAAACCTGCGTTCCCGCTTCGAGCTTGGCCCAAACTTGATCGACGGTCGTGAAGCAGCCGAAACACTCTTCCACTTCCGGACGGTCGAGTCCACTGGCGTTGGTGATGAGGACCAACTTGAAAAAAGGAAACCGACCGCGTGCGCGCAGGTGAATGATGGTCTCAACCGCTTTCACGAAGTTTGGCGAAAGGGTCGGCTCGCCATCGCCGCCGAGAGTGACGTGGCGCAGTTTCAAGAGTTCAGCCGGCAAGTTCTGGTAGCCCAACTGCTCGCGGAGCCTGCCGGACTGCGCCAAGGCCAACGTCGACTCCAGTTCCGCCCCCATCACGCTGACGTCAAGTATCGTGTCCCGCGTTGGCGCGGCGCGGTTCACTTCGCAATAGACGCAGTCGAAGTTGCAAGACTTGTCAGGGTTCAAGTTCACCCCCACCGACAACCCGTGCGCCCGCGGCGAAACGACCGTGTAAACGAACCGATTGCCGAGGAAGTTACGTGGATAGCCAAACGCCGTGCCGAACGGGTCCGACGGATTGGCCCAAGGTGGAGGATCAAATCCAGAAACGGCAGGCGTGTTCATACAAGCACATGGGCGCACCGACAATTCACCGAATCCGGAACGGTGAATGGAAGGCCCCGCGGAGCGGGCCGGGACATCACTTTCGCCGTAGGGCGCGTCGTTTTAGCAGTCTTGGTTTTCATTTCATTTCGTCGAGGAATCTGGCGTGTTACCCTGACGGCGCCTACACGATGGTTGGGTTAGGCAGGCCATTTCTTGACGGGCGAGTGATGAAAGCGAACCATGGAACAGGCGTATTCCATCCTTTGATTTTGGTGTTTTTTGAAAGGCCTAGTTCTTCGGCTTTGCTTTAATCGATGATCACGTTCTCATCGTTGGGCACGGGGCAATGTCTTCAATCCGTAGGTCCTTTCAAAAATGCCTCCATCGTATTCTTTTTGGATGCCGCCGCGGCATCCACAGTTCCCTCTCCTCCCGAGGAGAGGGAACTGTGGGCGGAGCCCCCCTGGCGGCGGACCGCGGATGTGTCGCGGTGACCCTCCGCAGCAACGACGATATGAAGAGGCGCGTACGATTTATTTTAACGACGCGTCGAGTTACGTGGACATTCCTGCGGTTGATCCCGTCAAAAGCACGGGACCCAACCGCGGTCCGTAGGAGAGGGAACTACGGCACCCTCGGCTCCACGTTCCGCAGAGAAGCCCCCAATCCCCCGGGGAGAGGGCCAGGGTGACCGCACCTAATTGCGCTTTCTCCGCTTGGGGGCACTCGCTCGTTTCTTTCCGGTTGCGACCGGAACCGGCAATACCAGCCTCGCTTTGAAACCCGTTTTCGCACGACCCCGCACCACCACCGCAGCAGCAGCGGGCTTAAGCTTAGACTTCGGCTTAGGCACCGGCTGCACCGGAGTCAGTCGAGAAGGCTTGGGGTTGGAATTGATTTTTGGACCAACCGCCACGGGGCTCGCCGCACCCGACTCAATTTCGACGCCAAAAATGTCGCCCAGGTCGTCGGGATCGAGAGCTTTGTTTTTACCGATTGCGCCAGTGATCGACGCCGTATCGCCCACGGCACTGATCAGTTCGTCCGATTTCACGCCGCGCAAGGTGAAGAAGAGGTCCGGTTTTTCATCCAGTCGCGCTCCAACTCCGTACAACACGGCGGCAACGTGTTTGCACATTTCTGCCCAGTCCGGACACGAACAATCTAGATCGATCTCAGATGGCGACGGAAAGAGGCCGGTATCTTGGCTGGTAATATCGGATAGGATCTCCTTAGACAGTTGGCCTTGGAGTAGATCGAGCAAGTTCGTCACCTTACAGGCACAACGGGCTTTGAAGGTTTTCCAGCGAGCAGGCTCGAGTGTTTTGAAACCGATCGTAATCTTATAAAGGTTTGATCCTTGAACGAGCGCCTCGACCTTACCTTCTTTAATTTGGAGGTCGATCACCGAGCCGTTGCGGACATAGCTCCGACCCCGCGGAAGTCGATTCTCAAAATCACTGTACGCTTCAAGATTATCGCACCACGCCTTACCCCAAAAGGTCGTCGCTATTTTTTTGGTGGGCAGACAAACCGGCTCGCAAGCACGACCAGATTTCGATATTTTTTTGGCAGTGGCTTGTGCCATGCGCCGACGCTCTCCAACCGGAACGTAAGGCGGATAATAGTGGCTAGACATAAAGTGAGTTGGGACAGTGTTGAGGGATGACGCGAACGTGGCAATGGTAAGTACGAGCCGGCGTCGCTATTCCTCGATCGTCGTTGTTAAATCGAGGGCCACAAATCGCAGCAATTCGTCGTTCGACATTTCGGTAAGCAGTTTCTCCGCGCCACCTTCCACGCTGAGGACGGATTCGGCCAGGGCCTTTTTTCCGGCGATCAAATCGTTGATGCGTTCCTCGATCGTTCCACGGCAAACGAATTTGTGGACGAGCACATTGCGTTTCTGCCCAATCCGATAAGCCCGATCCGTTGCCTGATCCTCGACGGCCGGATTCCACCAGCGATCAAAATGGATGACGTGTCCGGCCGCGGTGAGATTGAGGCCAGTGCCGCCTGCTTTCAATGAGAGCACAAAGAAGGGGGGGCCATCGTCCCGCTGAAAATCCGCAACGAGTTTCGCGCGATCCTTGACCACGATCGAGCCATGCAGCACTAGCCCGGGCCGACCAAACACGTCCCGCAACCGGGCGGCGAGCGGTTCCGTCATCTCGCGGAATTGGGTGAAAATCAGAACCTTTTCTTGGCGCGACGCGATCTCCTCGCCCAACTCCGCGAGGCGAAGGAATTTCCCACTTTCCGCAGGCGTATAAGCCGCGTCGCCCAACCAATGGCTCGGGTGATTGCAGATTTGTTTGAACCGCATGAGAAACGCCAGCACGAGACCGCGGCGTTGAATCCCGTCGCTCAACGTCTTCAATCTCTCCGCGAGATCGCTCACGCTCTGGGCGTAGAGTGCCGCCTGCCGTTTGCTCAGCGAACACCAGGCCGTGACCTCAGACTTATCGGGTAAATCCGAAATAATACGGCGATCCGTCTTGAGTCGACGCAGGATATAGGGGCGCACCAATTGGCGCAGCGGCGCAAAATTCGGGGGTTCAGCTGCCTGAAGGTTTTTGACATAGCGACCAAATTCGGGTGCGGAGCCGAGCAAACCGGGATTTAGGAAATCGTAGAGGGACCACAGATCGCCCAGGCGATTTTCCACCGGTGTTCCGCTGAGCGCAATGCGGGCGCGGGCTTTCAAAAGCTTGATGGCGCGAGTTTGGCGTGCACCCGGATTCTTGATCGCTTGCGCCTCATCCAATACGAGCAACCGCCATTCCATGGCGCCCATCCAATTCAGCCGCATGGCCTGCCCATAGGTGGTCAAAATCACATCCTGACCCCGCACGAACGCCGCCGAGGTTTTTTCTTCACGCCAACCCGTGCTGACCGCCTCCGCCGGATGCGCAATCGCCACCCGCAACGTGGGAGCAAACCGGAGTAGCTCACTTTTCCAATTCGCTAAAAGCGAGGCGGGTGCCACCAGCAACGTCGGGTGACACTCCTCAGCGCTGGCGGATGGTTCCGCATGCGCGCCAGTGCTGGAAACGGTTTTCTGACCCCGGCCACGCTGACTTTTGACCCCGTCGCCGCCGTGCTTAAGTCGTAGCAGCAGCGCAATGACTTGGATTGTTTTTCCCAAGCCCATGTCATCTGCCAAACACGCGCCGAGGCCCAGACTTTGCAGGAGATACAACCACTTGACTCCAATGACCTGATACGGACGCAGCGTGGCGTTCAAGTGTTCGTTTGGATCAAAGGAAGCGGCGCCTTCGGGTTGGCGTAGTTGTTCCAAAGTTTCCCGCAACCAATCGCCGGCCACCACTTCGCTCCAATTGGCGGTTTCCGTGGTGGCCTCATCGGCCTTCCCGCGGCCCCCGAGATTCACTCCCGAGAGGAGACGCATTCCTTCCAAGAACGAAACCCCTTCACCGGCGATGCCCGCCTGCACCCGCTTCCAGTGATCGAGCACGCTTGTGAGTTTTTCGCGATCTATTTCCACCCATTGACCGCGCAAGGGAACGAGACCGGTATCCGCACTCATTAACACTTCCCATTCTTCCTCCGAGAGCGTCTCGCCCCCCAGCGTCGATTTGATGGAAAAACTCAACATGTTTTCCACCCCTAAGCCTCCGCTTTTCGTCTCGCCTCCCACGCGAACACTCACCGTGGGTCGGGTGCCCCGACCATTCTTCCACCAGTTCGGGATCCGCGTAATAATGCCGCTCGCCTCCAGAGCCGGCACCTCGCGCAGGAACGAGTAGGCCTGCGAGGGCGTCCAAGCTTGGGGTTGAAATATCTGACGATTTTCGAGTAGCTCACGCGTCCAGGGGCTGCGTTCGGCCGCCCGTTGCACCGGTTCCAGTAAGGAGCGGAGAGCGGCTTGATTTTTCGCTCCGGCATACTCCTGGAGCGCCCGGCCCAAGGGCAAATGCACCGGCTTTTCTTGGGCCGAGAGCCGATGCGTGTACGTGGCCATGAAGGCGAAAGGCGTCTCCGGCGAGCGTTTATTCTCGGCGAGATGGAAGGTGACCTTGCCCAACAAATGAAGGGCCGGATGGATTCGGCCTAGCCACGGTTTCAGTCCACCCGCTGCCTTCGCCTCCTCACAAGCCAGTACGTCCAGCTGTTCCCACAGAGCCGTAAACACCTCGGTGGATACATACTCCGCGCCCCGCATCGCAGGGATTCGGAGCGTGAGTTCAAAGAACAACTCCGCCGGAGGTGCTAAGGTCCCAACCCTCGAACCATTCACCGACTCCGCCGTGCGAGCCATCGCTGAGAGGTAGGAATCGACGAACTCACGCCAAAACACCCACTCCGTCGGCCACGACCCAGTCACCCGTTCGCGAGCAGCTACCGCGAGCAACCCATTCGCCGCACCCGCGGCAAAAGCATCGACCATCACCGCGTCCGCCACGAAAGCCGCCACGTCGGCCTCGCCCTCGTGGGCCTCCAACATTAAGCGACCTTTCGGGCTAAGAACTAACTGATACGTCATGAACCGGTTTTCCCGAGCGAAGCTAGCAAGTGGCCCAAGCCCGTTCCCCTTGCGGGTTGCCGAATTTTGGAGTTGGCCCCCTTGGCCTTCAGTCCAGGATCCGCCGCCGCGAGCGCACGGATTGCAAGTTCATTCGGATTCACGACGTTAAAGCAAGCGCTTGTCTTGCGGGAGAATTCCGAGAGATCGGTCCCCTGGCAAATACTTCGTCAACTCGGGGATTTAAAACGGGTCGATTCCCGTGAATGAAACCTGCAAAACCAATCAGA
>JAYVTS010000440.1:0-12079 GCA_043788645.1 Verrucomicrobiota bacterium | reverse complement strand
CCCTGGGATTAAAGTACATGGTCAAAGTGGACGAATTGGGGATGCCAGCCAGTGCCTTGGCGGACCCCAAAACGTCTCAGTGGTGAATCAAGGGACCATCAGCGCGGACACTTCCGGAGGAACCATTGACATCGCGGGCGGGAATTTCAGCAACCAAGGAATGGTTGAAATGAAAGACGGGGGTGTATTGCAATTTGCGGCCACTATCGATAATAGCGGCAAAATATCAGTCGAGTCGGGTAGCTTTACCATTAACACGGCGTTTTCTCAATCGAGCGGCACATTGGTTTTTGGGGTGAATGCCATAAATAATTTCGGGCAAATCACCTTTACTGGGCCTGCGACTATTGGCGGAAGCCTTAGCGTGCATTTTAATTCTAATTATTCACCCCAAATAGGAGATTCTTTCTCCGTGCTAAAGCTCGGCTCCAACAAACTGGCGATTACAAATCTCAGCCTCCCAAAAAGCTACGTTTGGGGCACGAACCTAAACAGCGGAATTTATTCACTGGTCGTTAAGGATGCCCTTCCACTTGGAGTGACGGTTACCCCAACGAATCAGACGATTGTCGTAGGTGCGACGTTCACGCTCCAAGCAAATGCCAGCGGACCAGGGCCGTTAACCTATCAGTGGCAGCAAAACGGATCCACTATAGCTGGGGCAACAAATCAGGCATTTATCGTCTCCAACGCACCTCAATCCTCTAGCGGCTCCTATACCGTGCAAGTAAGCAATCACGGCGGAAGACTGCTCAGTGATGCGGCAACAGTCCAAGTGCTTGCCCCTCCAGTCATCACCAGCAAACCGCAGTCCCTGACCGCGGCCGTCGGTGAGACGGTAACGTTCAGTGTCATCGCCACTGGCGATCAGCCTCTGACCTATCACTGGTTTTTCAATAACCAGGATATTCCCGGAGCCGCTAAGAGCAATCTGGTGCTCTCGAATGTCTCCCGCGGACAGGCAGGAGCTTATTCGGTGGTACTGTCGAATCCTGTCGGTATCGTGACCAGCACTCCTCCTGCGACACTAGTGATCTCAACGGGATCGGCCTGCCCCGGAGCACCGCCCGGCATGATTGCCTGGTGGAAAGGGGAGCAAAACTCCAGCGATTATGCAGGGACGAACGATGCGAAATGGATTTCAACCGGCGTCTACGCGCCCGCCAAGGTCGGCCAAGGATTTGTTTTCGACGGACAATCCTCAATTCTGGAAATTCCTGACTCGAAAGCGTGGAACTTCGGAACCAACGATTTCTCCCTCGAATTGTGGGCCAACTTTGCCAGCGTGACTCCGTCTGACATGGGCGGAGACGGAAGTTCCGTTTTTATTGGCCACAATGAGGGCTCCGGACCAAGAAATAAGTGGTTTTTCGGATTCGGTGGCGGCCGTCTCTATTTGTACGTGCGAAGCACAAGTGCTCCAGCAAAGTACCTCGCCCAAACGCCATTCGATCCCGAAGCACACCAATGGTACCACCTTGCACTGACCCGCTCTTCTGGAGTTTTCAGGACATTCGTCGATGGCGTCGAGCGAGGGAGCGAAACCAATGGTATTGCCATACCGGACGCGGTTGCTCCCCTGCGAATTGGGGAATCGCAGGGATTGTTCATGGAAGGAATTCTCGACGAGATCTCCGTCTACCAGCGGGCGCTCATGCCGGCGGAGATCGAGACAATTTATCGGAATGGATCGAGCGGTAAGTGTGCCGACGACTCACCGATCCGAATCAGTGGGGCAATGGCAAAAGCCGGCCAGGGGTTTGAATTTCAAATCGGGGGCGGTAGCCCGGGTTCCATTTTTACGATCCAATCTTCGACCGACTTAGGCACCTGGAAAAGCCTTGGTCGAGTGACCAAAGTTCATGATTTGGAGAATTTTTCTGACCCAAGTGAAAGCGGCGAGGCCCTTTTCTATCGAGTTCTGGTGAACCCATAGACGATTGGTTCTCGCGCCTATGACTTTCAATTTTGGATATTAAAGTATTGATTAGCTGGTTTCTGCCTCCCGATGAAAAATTTTAGTCTACTATTGCGGATCGCACTGTTGGGTTGGATAGCAATCGCGATGGCGATGGCGGCCCGCGCCCAGATCCCACCGAACGATAACTTGGCCAACGCGTCGTCTTTGAACGGAACCAACGTCGTAATGATGGCAACCACCGTGAATGCTACCGCCGAAGTTGGAGAACCGAGTCACGTTGGCTCTCCTGCGGTGCATTCGATCTGGTTCACCTGGACTGCGCCGGATGTCGGTTCCGCCAGTGTCGATTTATTGGGGAGTGTTTCAGGCAGTAAGGTGGCAGTCTATGAAGGCAAGTATTTGAATAGCCTGACGCTCGTGGCCAGCAATGCGTTCGCGAACGTGGACGGTACCGGGCGCTGTATATTTAAAACCGTAGCCGGAACGGTCTATGATATTGTGGTGGATACCAGCAGCACTCCGGGAGTAGTCCAACTCAACCTAAAGTTTACTAAATCCTTCTTTCCACCTCAAATCACACAAGCGCCGAAGGATCTCTCTCTGTTGGCGGGTGGATCCGGGAGCTTTCAGGTCAGCATTAACACCGATTCCCCGGCTTCCTATCAGTGGTTTTTGAATAGCACGCCGATCGTCGGGGCAACCAACGCGATTCTATCGCTGACTAACGTTTCCCGTGACCAAGCAGGCACCAATACAGTAGTCATTACCAACGGAGGCGGTACCGCTAGCGCCTCAGCGCGTTTTACCGTGAATTCGCGGCCAGTCAATGATGATTTTGGGCAGCGAATCCTGCTGGTGGGAAGCTCGGTAGTAACAATGGGAAGCAATCAGTTTGCGACCAGTGAAACCGGGGAGCCAAGCCACGGCGGTTGGACAGCGACCTCCGTATGGTGGAGTTGGGTGGCACCGACCAATGGCCAGATGAGCATTGAAGTCACCCATTTCAACGCGGGGAACCAAGTGCTGGCGATCTACACGGGGAACTCGGTGGACCGATTAAGCCCCGCCGGGAACAGCGCTTGGATCTTTCCGCCCCTCAAAGTCCAATTCAACGTCACGACCGGCACCGCATACCAAATCGCGGTGGCCGGGGCCAATGGGGCCACCGGCCCATTTGACCTCAGCTTATCCTTCACCGCGATGAATTTTCCACCGGTGATTACCGAACAGCCGGTCGGGCAGACGACTTTTCAAGGTTCGAACGCGGTTTTTCAGGTGGTGGCGTTGAGTGCATTGCCCCTCAGTTATGAATGGCAGCAGAACGGAGCCCCAGTTGTCGGGGCGACCGGTTCCAGCCTGACCCTTCCCAATGTTCAACCCAGCCAAGCGGGTGAATACCGGGTGCTGATTTCGAGTTCTGGTGGCAGTGTAACGAGTTCCTCTGCGCCCCTCGTGGTATTGATTCGCCCTCCGAACGATAATTTTGCCAATCGGATAACCATCTCTGGAAATGATGTCTCCGCGGGTGGAACGGATCGCTACGCCACGTCAGAACCCGGCGAACCGTTGCATGGCAGCGGCGGTCCCGGTGCGTCCGTTTGGTGGACCTGGACCCCGTCGGTAGTCGGAAGGGCCGTCGTGGAGGTAACGGGTTTCTCTGGCTCCCAGGCGTTGGCTATTTATCGCGGCTCCTCTTGGTCCCAACTCGCCGTGGTTCGAAGTAACACGTTTACCGGTGGGCCGCTCCTGACTCATTTCGCGGCGTATCCCGGAACGAATTATCAATTTACCGTAACGGATCTCAGTGGCACGGGAAGCGCCTTCAGCCTTCATACTACGCTATCGATTAGCAATTTCGCGCCGACCTTTGTCATCTCACCGTATGATACCAATGTGATCGAGTCGGATACGCTGATCATACCGACCGTCGTCCAAAGTGATTTTCCGGTTCATTTTCAATGGTATTTTAACGGAACTCCCGTTGAAGGCGGCGGCGGGGCCGGCGGTGGAGATTTTGGCGGCGGCGGTGGGGGTGCGGGTGGGATAGGCGTGGGCGGCGGCGGAGGTTCCGGTGGCGATGACGGTTTAGGTGGGGGAGGGCTCTGGGATGGTTCGCTGAAAATCAGCCCCACCGGCTCCAATTGGGACGGCAATTTCAGCGTGGTGGTCACCAACTATTCGGGAGTCGTGACGAGCAGAACCAATCATGTCACAGTAAATGGTCGGCCTTCGAACGACAACTTTACGAATCGGATTGTGTTCAGCGGCACCAACGTGACCATCAATGGGACCACCCAATTTGCCACGCTGGAAACTGCCGAGCCTAAGCATACCGGACTTTCGGCCGGGGGATCGGTTTGGTGGAGTTGGCAAGCGCCTGGTGATGGCACCGCATACTTAACCACCACCAAAACAAATTCCGCGTTTCAGAATATTGGAATCTACAGCGGCGGTAGTTTGGGTAGCCTTACCACCGTCGCCGAAAATTCAGCGGCGCAAACCCAGGTATCCCTCAATTTTCCGGTCACAGGCGGTAGCTTCTACCAAATTGCCGTTTCCGGAGCGGCAACACCCTTTCAGCTCGGTTTGCAATTTATTGATGCCAATGTGCCGCCCCAAATCGTGCAGCAGCCGTCCGATCAGACGTTGCCAGTCGGAGGGCGCGCCGTCTTCCAGGTGCTGGCGACCGGGGGAGGAGTGCTCAATTACCAATGGTACTTCAAAGACGCTGCCATTATTGCCAGCACCAATTTCTCCTTGCTGCTGAACAATGTTCAAACCAACCAAGCGGGGGTGTATCAGGTCGTCGTCTCCAATCGAGGCGGATCGGTTACGAGCAGCTACGCGAAGTTGAATGTCACGTTGCGGCCGATTAATGACAATTTTGCCGACCGCCTGGCCTTGAGCGGTTCCGAAATCGCTACTGACGGTTCCGACCAGAACGCGACGCTCGAGGCCACGGAACCGGCCCATGCGGGGTGGGGGCCCGGGAAGTCAGTTTGGTGGACGTGGACGGCGCCCGCTTCCGGAATTATGGCCATCGAAGTGACGAACTACGTCGGCAATCAAGTCTTTGCGGTTTACAATGGAAACCTCCTTGGGAGCCTATCAGAGGTTACTAACAGGGTCTGGTTTTCCGGTCCTCTAGCCGCCTCCATGCCCGTTTCAACCAGCAATATTTTCCAAATTGCAGTCGCGGGCGTGAGCGGCTCTTCCGGCGACTTTAAGCTCAAGCTGCACTTTAAAGAGGTCAATTTTCCGCCGAAAATTACGACGCAACCGTTGGATCGAATTGTTACGGAACGAGATTCTACGAGTTTCTCGGTTGCGGCCACTAGCGACAGCCTGCTGAGTTATCAATGGCAGTTTGGTACGAACAGTTTGCTAGGAGCGACGAACGCGACGCTTCAGATCACCAACGCCAAAGTGAGTCAGGCCGGCGCATATCGGGTAATAGTTTCAAATCTTGGCGGATCAGTGACCAGTTTAAATGCTAACCTGCGGGTCAATGCACGGCCCCTGAACGACGATTTTACGAACCGAATTTTGCTTTCTGGCAACCACGTGGTGACTAATGGCTCGAATCAATATGCAAGTTCCGAGGTCGACGAACCCCATCATGCTGGGTTTGGGCCTTTTGGAAGTGTATGGTGGTCCTATACGGCTCCCGCTTTCGGAATTTTGCAGATCGACCTTACCAACAGCTTTAATGGGGCTAGTTTGGCGGTTTACACGGGCACCAATTTAAGTCAGCTGAGCTTAGTGGCGAGCAACAAGCCACCGGGTGTGATAGGTACTGGAAAGGTTACTTTTCTCGGCCAGTCGAACACCACCTACCAGATCGCGGTGCAAGGGCAGAGCGGGATTTCTGGGCCGGTCCGCTTGTCGATTCTAGGAATCTTCCCGCCCGAGATTACCGTCCAACCGCAAGATCAGGCGGTTGCGCCGGGTGAGGAGGCCACATTTGGGGTGGTGGCGAGGAGCGATCTACCTCTCCGCTACCAATGGGCGCGCGAAGGCGGATCGGATATTTTGGGGGAGACCAACGCGACCTTGAGAGTGCCAGGAGTTGGATCGAGTGAAGTCGGAAAATATTTGGTTCGCGTCATGAACGACGTCGGCTCCACCCAGAGCAATCCGGCCGAACTCAGTTTGACCACCGTTTTGAAGGGGCAAATCACGGATGCGATTGATGGCCGGGTGCTGTCCGGTGTTACGGTGACCGTGGGAACGCATACGGAAATCACGGACACGAATGGGGTCTTTCGTCTGGGCGATATCCACGCTACGGCGCTAAAAGCGGACTTTGATGCGAGCACGCGGACCGGCAACGCACCGCTAACGGTACAGTTTTTCGATCAATCCACGTTTCAGACCGTCGTTCTTATTGCCGTAACCAATGGATATTCCAGCTACACTAATCGGCAGGTTTCGATCGTTAATGGGATTGCCAACACCAATAACTTTTCTTTATCGCCGATTCTTCCGCCGGACACCATGCGGCTGGTGCTCAACTGGGCCGGAGAGCCGCGCGACTTGGATGCGCACCTCGTGACCCCGAAAATCGATACCCAACCGTATCATGTGTATTACCAAACCGGGCGTCGCGGAAGTCTGACTAATAACCCGTTCGCCGCTCTGGATATCGATCGAACCAACGGTTTTGGTCCCGAAACCATCACGATTCAGAAGTTCTTTGGCGGCAGCTATCACTATTACATCCGGAAGTTTTCTGGGATTGGCTCGCTCGCGGGATCGGGCGCATCGGTCAAGATTTACACCGAGGCGGGCCTGGTCCGGACCGTTCGAGCTCCCGAGGCGGGCGGAGGTGACTTCTGGGATGTTTGTTCGATTGACGGGGAAACTCGGGCGGTGACAGTCATCAACCAGGTCGGAACCATTGCGCCCAATCGAGAGGATCAACCCGTCTCTGCCTTTGCTGGTCCTAAGCCCAACCATTCTACTGGGCTAGACCTCGGGCCGGCTGCACCAGCAAAGTGGGAGGCGCAACCGCACCAATCGCCGCTGCCGGCTGCAGTGGGGATTTCTGACTACTTATGGACATTTGGCGATGGCGCCACCAGCGCTGAACCCAATCCGACGCACACCTATGCTAAGCCTGGTATTTATACGGTTGGACTGACGCTGGCCGATTCCAATGGTGATTCTCAGGCCGAAGTTAAAACAGATTTTATTCAAGTGTTGGGGATCGGCAATCAACCTCCCAGCCTATCCTTAATTGCTAATCGAGTTACACTGGAGGACACGCCGACTCCGGCAATTGCGTTGATCGTCAACGATCTTGAAACGTCGGCGGCAATTCTGGAGTTGAAGGTTGCCGCTTCCGATGCCGTGCTTCTGCCGCCATCGGGTATTCGCCTTGGTGGAAGTGGTTCGAACCGGACGATCACTCTTACCCCGGCCAAGGATCAATTTGGGGTGGCGACGATCAGCGTAGTGGTTAAGGATGCGGAGGGGTTGGCGGCTACGAACCAGTTCGACTTGACCGTGATTTCAGTCAACGATCCGCCCACCCTGGATCTCATCGCGGACGTCGCGGTGGATGAAGATGCACCCCGGAAGACCATCGGCTTGAAAGGCATATCGACTGGCGCGGTGAACGAGTTGCAAAGCTTGGAAATCACCGCCACCTCTAGTAATCCGGGCCTGATCCCAAATCCGGCGGTTGGATATACGAGTCCGAATCCGAGCGGGACTCTTTCGCTTCAGCCATTGCCGAACGCTAACGGTGTCGCCACCATTAACGTAACGGTCAAAGACAACGGTGGTGTCTCTAATGGAGGCCAGGACACAGTCAGCCGTCAGTTCACGGTCACGGTTAACCCGGTCAACGACCCGCCCGCAGTGACCCTCACTGCGCCTAATGACGGTGAGAGTTTCGCCTTTGGAACGAATATCTTGCTGACGGCCAGTGCCAATGACATCGACGGTTCGGTGGCAAAGGTGGAGTTTTTCGAGGGCACCAACAAACTCGGGGAAACTTTGATCATTCCGTATTCGCTGGTTTGGAGCAATGCACCTGCGGGTCCGCATGCGTTGCGGGCAGTCGCCACGGATAGCGGCGGATTGAGGAGTACCTCGGCGCCCGTGAATATCGCGGTCGAGCTATCGTGTGGAATCAATTTGCTTTTAAATGGCAATGCAGAACTGGGAATCGGATCCTCCAACGCGCTTGAGGTGGTTGCAACTCCAATCTGGATCACGACAGGCAACTTTACAGTGGCCCAGTATGCAGCAGGCGCAATTGACGTTGAATTCCTTGGGCCTGCGGACCCAGGTCCAACAAATCGTGGAAACAACTATTTTGCTGGTGGGCCGACCAATTTAAGTTCTAGCGCATTTCAAATCGTAAATGTTTCAGATAAAGTGGCGACCATTGACGGCGGGAAATTAAAGTTCGCGCTGTCTGGCTATCTGGGTGGTTTCTCGGCGGCGGCAAGAAATGATGACCAAGAAGATAATGCAGTTTTAATCGCCGAGTTCCGCAGTAACTCTGACGGAAAGGGTACGCGTCTAGGAACTACGTCTATTGGCCCAGTTACTTCTGCTGAGAGAAATCATCATACAGGTCTGGTTCTACGGACGACTAACGGACCTGTTCCCGTCGGGACTCGCTCGATCGTAGTAACCTTGCAAATGACTCGTTTACAAGGGATCTACAATGATGGCTACGCCGATAACTTGTCGCTAGTTCTATCTGGATGCGATGGAGATACCGCTCCGACGGTGACGATCACTGATCCGTTGGACGGAAGCACGTTTTCGGGATCCATCGATCTGACTCTGACAGCCGCAGCGAAAGATGCGGACGGGAATATAAGCAAAGTAGATTTCTACGCTGAGACAAACAAATTAGGTACAGCAACGACTGCGCCCTACACAATTATTTGGAATAACGCGCCGCCCGGAAACTTTGTACTGGAAGCGGTTGCGACCGACAATGACGGTTTAATGAGTACGTCGGCGCCGGTTCGAATAATAGTTATTCTTCCGAATGCTCCGCCCACACTTGCGCCCATCGGTGATACGATTGTGAATGAAGACGCACAGTCTAAAACGATCAATCTTACTGGCATCTCGACCGGTGCGACGAATGAGATCCAAAGTCTGACTGTCACCGCTACCTCAAGTAATCCGGCAGTGGTTCCGAACCCAACGGTGATCTACTCTAGCCCAAGCGCGACGGGCACGTTGACGTTTCAGCCGCTGCCCAATGCCAATGGTACCGCGACGATTACGGTGACGATTAAGGACAGCGGCGGCACCGCTAACGGCGGGCAGGATACTTTCAGTCGTCAGTTTGCCGTCGCCGTAACGCCGGTGAACGATCCGCCCACGCTGGCCAGGCTCGCTGATGTGCGGATGAACGAGGATGATGCGGCGAAAATGATCGATCTGCTGGGCATCTCGACCGGTGCGACCAACGAAGTGCAGACTCTGGCGATCACTGCTACCTCAAGCAATCCATCGCTGATTCCGAACCCTACGGTCACCTACGCGAGCCCAAGCGCTACGGGCATGTTGACGTTTCAGCCTCTGCCCAACGCTAACGGGACCGCGACGATTACCGTCACGGTTAAGGACAGCGGCGGCATCGCTAACGGAGGGCAGGACACCATCAGCCGCCAATTCAAAATACTCGTCGGTCCGGTCAACGATCCTCCTATAGTAAGCCTGACGACTCCAGATAAGGGCGCGAGCTTCACTTACGGTGCGCCCATTTTGATCGAGGCCACCGCCGAGGACGTCGATAGCCCGGTGTCAAAGGTAGAGTTTTTCGATGGCCCGATCAAACTCAGTGAAAACCTGAAGGCACCTTACTCCTTCATCTGGAGCAATGCACCCGCTGGATCCCATGCTCTGACAGCGAAAGCCACCGACATCGAAGGTGCCTCGGCAATCTCACTTTCGATCCCTATTTCGGTGGTCGCTCGGACAAACGAACCGCCGGCAATCCAGCTCATCAGCCCACCGCGCTTTGCTCGATTCGAGGTAGGGACCATCGTCAGATTGGCCGCGATGGTCACGGCAACAAACCAACCTCTCTCTCGCGTTGAGTACTTTGCGGGCAGTGAATTATTAGGAGCAGCCACCAATCCGCTCGTTTCACCGTATCCGGTTGAGTGGTCTCCCTCCAACGTTGGAGACTATTTTCTTACTGCCAAAGCCGTTTTCCGCGATGCCACCACAATCTCCTCTGCACCCGTTCGCGTGGTCGTGTTGAAATTCGGGGATCAGGCCGTTGGGAATGTCGCCATCGTGACGCCGACGCCTTCGGAGGAAAGGGCCCTACTTGAGGAAGCGATTCTCGATCTCGGCTACCTTCCCGACGTGTACCTGCAGGAGGATCTTACGTCGACCACGCTTTTGCCGTACAGGCTCGTCATCTGGGACGATCTGGGCGACCTTACCCATAAGCTGACCAGCCGCACGGCCGGCCTCCTAACGGATGTATTCGGTCCATCCACTTCGCTCTATCTTATTGGAGAGGCACTGACTCGATCAACGTCTGACTTCAGCGCCTCCACCCGTGAGAGCTGGTTGAAATTGCTCCACTTCAAAACGATCGCGGGCCGCACCTCCAATGCACCTCCAGTCGATTTCGATTTCCAGCCAATTCGCGAAGACCATAATGTGCTCTTGGGGCAATTCGGATCCGTCCAAAACTTTGTTTATCCTGGAACCATCGAGTCTGATCTCAATGGCCTAGATACGGAAAGCGCCATCGACGTGCTGGGAAAGGCGGGCAGCAACGTGGTTGTTCTGATGCATCCTCGTCTGACCGACGCGGATGCAAATCAAGATTTGGCGCGTTCGATTTCCCAAGCCTTTCTCGTTTCCAACGGGACCGACGCAGATTCATTGAGAGAGCGTCGGACGCTATTTATGAACGGTGCGTACTGGTTGCTTCGGCGCCAGTCGTGCCTGGACCATCAGGTCAACGCCACTCAATTTCCCGTCGATTCTGATAGCGTTCCCGAGGTTGGAAAGCAATTTAAGGTGCGCATCAATCTCGGAATTGGGAATTCGGAATGTCCGGCCGATGGCATCCGCCTTTCTGCGAAGATTCCGCCAGGTGTAGAGCTCATCGACGTCGCTAACATGAGGGGAAGTTGGACTTTCGAGGACTCGGTATTGAAATTTAACCTTGGTCGGGCCATACGAAATCAGGATGAAATTGTGACCTTGACCTTGCAGGCCGCTTCGCCCGGAACTTTTACCAATTTGCTCCAACTCCGTTGGAATGAGTTGACCAATGTTAATTTGTCCGAAGGAATTTTCACGGTGATTCCTTCGAGCCGACCTCGGCTGAACATCCGCGCCAAACTCGGCGGCGGATTCACGCTCCATGTTCAATCGCGAGCTGACGAGGTCTGCACAATCCAAACCTCGCCTGACTTAGTTCGCTGGAGCATACTCCAGCGCGTCGACGGAGGGGATCACGACCTCGAACTCCCGCCAGCCGCCGCTAAAACGGTAAACTATTTTCGTGCTACCGTCCCTTGATCGGTTTTAGCAGCAGAGCTGTAATTGTAATATGAAAATTCCTCTGACTCTTGCGGTGACTTCAAAAGTTAAAAGAGCTTTAGACAATTCATTAAGGAGAATCGTGCTCGCATTTTTAGGGGGAGTCGTTTCAACAATCGGCCTGGCTAATACAGTCATGTGGGTCGGCGGCAGTGGGGATTGGAGTAATCCCGCGCATTGGAGCGGCGGCAACGTTCCCGGGGCGCTCGATGATGCGGTGATCGGCTCGTCGGCAGGAGGGCTCACCGTAATCATCAGTTCCGGTGACAACCCGGCCAACAGCCTGACGTGTCAGGAGACGCTGCAGGTTTCTGGCGGGATAATTCGGGTGGGAAATACAATCACCGTGGCGAAGAATTTACTGCTGAACGGCGGCACGATTGTGGGCGGGACAGTGGCAATTAGCAGCGGTGTTGCATTGGTGGTGCAGAGTGGGACTTTGGACGGGGTGACCATCAATGGTGACCTGGACGTGGGAAAAACGTTTGGCGGTGCCAACTTAACGGTGGCTAACGGACTTACGCTCAACGGAACGGCGCGGTTGGGGCGAGCGGACGGTGGCGATAACGGTGTGATTAGCTTTGCCGGCAATCAGGTATTGAGTGGGAC
>JAYVTS010000439.1:0-3786 GCA_043788645.1 Verrucomicrobiota bacterium | reverse complement strand
TCGGAACGCGAGGCCAACGCCGCCGCCGGGGCCGACGGCAATCAACGAGCTTTGACGGGCGGCGGATTGGTGTAATTGTCGGCCAGAGTTTGCGTGAGTTCCGCGAAGGTGACGCTCAAACACCTAAATCAAAAATAATGACTTGATTATTCTGTATATCAGCTGTTTGGCGTCAAGACATTGCTTTGCAAATATCCCGACCGGATTGTTATCTCAAGTTGACCCGGCGAATGGAAACTTGGTATTCGTTGCTCGGGGTCATTGAATGCGGGCGTCAAGTGCTCCATGACTTAGAACGTCCGCGGAGTGGAAGCAGTGGATTTGAAGAGTGCGGCGCTCTCGGACGGGCTTTTCTTGGAATGAATACAACCGGGCGCGCACTGCGCTTGCTCTGGTGCCGTTTGGGAAGGGAACAGCCCTAAAGATTTGATAGGAAATCCTGAGGCCATGAAACTCGGAATCCTGTCGTTTGGGCGCCGTGCGTTCCTGCGCGGCTATCTACGGGCGGCTATTTACGAGTCGGTTTTGGTCCGCGTGGCCACGCTGGTGATTTCTCCCGCGGCCAGCCGCGTCCGTAGACGTTGTCCGGATCGAACCTGCTGGGGGTCACGCAGCACGACTCCCGTCTCCCCGTCCCGAGTAATTGAGTAACCTCGCCGGAGTACATTCTCCGCAGAGAGCAGGCGCAATCGGGTTTGATATTCACTCAGCCGCAGCGTCAAATCGCGCACCCGACCTTGGAGGAGTTCCGGTAGGCACCGGCCAAAATCATCGACTTTCCGCCGGTGTTCAGCCACCCGTGCGCTCGGACTAACGGTCCAAAGGGCTCGCTGATGAATACCGATTTCGATCTGCCGACGGCGCAGGATGCGTTGAGCACTGCGTCCGAGCTGGGTGATGAATTCATCTAAGCGTTGGGCCTTGGCCTCGAGACGACGGCGCGGGTGAGCGCGGGTCAGGCGACGGTCCAAGTCTTGCCATTCTTCCCTGGCCCAGACCAAACGCCGTTGGACGCGTTGAAGGAGACGAATGATTGCACTGGCGACGAAGTCCTGACTGGCAACGTAGTTTTCGGTGATAATTTCCGCTGCGGCGCTCGGCGTGGCGGCTCGTAGATCGGCGACAAAATCCGCGATGGAGAAATCAATCTCATGGCCGACTGCGGAAAGGATTGGAAGCGCGGAAGCGGCCACCGCACGAGCCACGATTTCTTCGTTAAAACACCAAAGATCCTCGAGGGAACCTCCGCCTCGGGTGAGCAAGATGAGGTCCAGTGGCTCCTGCTCCAAATGCCAGCGGTTGAGGCGGGAGATGGCTTCGACGATTTCGGCCGCCGCACCGGCGCCCTGAACGCGTGAAGGTGCAAGCACGAGTTCGAGTCCGGCAAAACGCCGCCGAATGACGTGCAGGACATCGTGAAGCGCCGCCCCAGTGGGTGAGGTGACGATACCGATCCTGCGTGGGTACGGGGGCAACGCTCGTTTGCGGCCGGGGTCGAACAACCCTTCGGCAGCCAGCTTTTGTTTGAGACGTTCAAAAGCGGCTTGGAGCGCCCCGAGTCCTTCGGCTTCAACGCTGGTGACGCGGAGTTGATAGGTACCCCGCGGCTCATAGACGGTGAGTTCGCCGCCGAGAATCACTTGGGCGCCGTCGCGCAGGGCGGATCGTCCGGTCCCGGCTTGACCCCGAAAAAGCACGCAATTCAACTGAGCGACGGCGTCTTTCAGCACAAAATACGCGTGCCCGCTGGCCTGGAGTCGATAGTTCGATAGTTCGCCCCGAACGTAAATTGCGGGAAATTCCTTTTCCACCAAGCGTTTGACTTTGGTGGTCAGGTCGGTGACCGAGAGCACGGTACGGGTTTCTGCGGCAGAAAAGAGTTCCGTTGCGGCAAATTCCCATTGCGATTTTGGGCTGCGAGCCATTTTGAGGAAGGTAGAATAGAGGCCGTGGTGGAGTCGATACTGGCCCGGATCTAAAATATCCGGGCCAGGGCGTAGCAAGTGCTAGGGCCGAAGTTATTCGAGTTGTTCGCTGAGGCGACGGATACTGCGAGCGAGGCCGGTGACCTCGTCAATGTCGATAACGCATCCTTGGATCAAGATTCGGCCTGTAGCGATCTCGAAGCGGGCCGGCATGTTGGTTAAAAAGCGTCTCAAAATCGGTTCAACTTCGCGACCCAAAACGCTATCGTGCGGCCCGCAAAAACCGGCGTCTGTGAGATAAGCCGAGCCTTTCGGCATGATCCATTCGTCGGCAGTTTGGACGTGAGTATGGGTCCCGACCACCGCGCTGACGGTCCCATCCAACAGGCGGCCGAAGGCAATTTTCTCAGACGTTGCTTCGCCGTGGAAATCGACGAATAGAATGCGCGTTTTGGACCGCAATTGGGCCACTTCAATGGGCCCAATCGTAAAAGGATTTTCCAGCACCGGCATGAAGGTTCGCGCTTGGAGATTCAGCACGGCCACGGGTGGGAGGCCGGCTTTTTGAACGATCACGGAGCCATTTCCTGGGACCCCGGCTGGGTAGTTCAGCGGGCGCAACACTCGAGGTTCTCGAGGCAAAAAACCTGCCGTTTCTTTTTGGTCCCACACATGATCGCCTGTCGTGATGACGTCGATGCCGGCCTCAAAAAATTCGTGAGCGATGGTCAGGGTGATGCCGTTACCGCCGGCCGAATTTTCGCCATTGGCGATGACGAATTGAACGTCGTGTTGTTTTAGAATCCGGGGCAGCAGCGTGCGAACAACCCGTCGACCGGGTTCGCCCACGATATCCCCCAAAAAAAGCAGTTTCACCAAATCGAAGCTGGCAGGACAGATCGTCGACGCCAACCCGAAGGACGCCAAGTTGAGGACTATTTCCGGCCGCTTCCTCTGTGAGTTCGAGGCCCTACCGACGACCGACGAGGAGTACGCAAATTGTCCAGATCAATCACCCACGACACGCCACTCCAACAATTCCACCTAAATTTCTACGGCCTCGTGCGTCACGCCACGCTTGCCCTTCGTGCAACGAGAAGACCCTTAGCCAATCGAACCGTTGTGCGCGAGAGACTCCAGCTGGAGCAATCCTATATCAATCATTGAAAATTCGTCCTCTCCCGGTGTTGCCTGGCTCCCATAATATTATAGGAAAAGCTATTCATTCTTTTGGCAGTGGCTGCCGTCTTTCGCCAGGTTCAGCACTTGCGCGAAAACTTCATCCCCGTTTTTGATCGTGTCCCAGAGCACTCCGAAAACACAGCGCGGCATTTCGGGATGGTGCTTAATGTTGTGCCGGGTTTCGATCAATTCAGCATCGGTGAAAACCGGACACGCGGTGAAACACCTGGCTGGCATCAGTGACTATGCCGCGCAAATCTGTCTTGCTGACGATGATTTTGTCTCGTCTTCGGTGATGCGAATATCGCGGCCAGTCGAGGCGATGTGATTCCGATTCATTTAATTGCGGCGCTTTTGAAATCTAGTCCATCGGGCGACCTTGCGCGGCCCACCATCCGGGACTTATCCAAGACACCGGCATCCCTCATTTATGTTGGAACATAGAGAGACACCTTATTTTTTCATTTCACTGTTTTTTTGCCTCTGCGTTTCACCAATCTAACACCTAGGCGATGACGGGTGGTGTTTGGTAAGAGCAAATGGTTCAGTCTCATGAATGCCCTACCCGACGGTATCGACTCTCAAATCCCGCATGACGCTTATCCCCGGCAAGGGCACCCCCCGAATCGGCCGAGCCCCATCCTTCCGCTTGGGCCCAAAACGTTCCCGATGCTGAATA
>JAYVTS010000438.1:0-5300 GCA_043788645.1 Verrucomicrobiota bacterium | reverse complement strand
GAGTATTCTCGTGGAAGGCGCCGGGGAAGCGTTGGTGACCATGGCCGCGTACATCGACTTGAACCCCGTTCGTGCCGGGCTCATGGATGAGCCGCAGGATTATCGCTGGTGCGGCTACGCCGAAGCGATGGCAGGTCAAAACAAGCCGCGGAAGCTTACCAATTCATCGCTCGGGCGATGACTGGCCAGGAAGAGAAGGCAACCCAAGCCCTGGAACTCTCCCGGCGTCGTTTGTTTGGTCAGGGTGAAGAAAGGGAAGGCACGGACGAAGCTGGCCAGCCGCTGCGTCGCGGTTTCAAGCGGGAAACGGTTTTACAGGTGATTCAAGGCAAAGGGATGGTTTCTCCCACGAAATATGTGCGCTGTCGGGTGCGGTATTTTGCGGATGGCGCGGCGTTGGGAAGTCGGGCGTTTGTGGAGGGTGTGTTTGCTCAATTCAAGTGCGGAAAAAAGGGACTGGTGGATTGAAAATAAAAAATCGATTTCATTCTCACGTCAGCAAACAATCCAGTGGCTGTAGGTTAGGCGAACAGGGTGCGTAATTCATAATCGGGTTTCACCCCATACCCAAGGATGGGGCTAACCCACATTGTTGGCAGCTGTGACAGCATTCAACAACACGGTGTATTTTGACACCGACGTGGGCAGCTCTCCAAAAAATGTCATACTATTGGCAAAGGAGGGTGAGACGCCCGACGTGGGGAAAAGTAGATTGACTCCCGAAAATTAGCTTATGTGGACTTTGCGTCAAAGATTGCAGCCCGGCTTCCGCGCTATCGCGGGAGTGATTCTGTCCCTTTGGCTGGTGGCTACGACGGTTTGCACGATGCACTGCGCGGGGCTTCTGGCATCCGGCAAAAGCTCTTCGCGATCCTGTTGTCACCGGGATCCCTCGCCTTCGACCCAATCGCTCACGGATTCTTCCTCTCACCAGGTGCCCCTCAATTCCTCTCAAAAGGGAAGCAGTGCTTGTCTCAAGGAATACCTCATGGGCAAGCTTGCTCCATTGGCTGCGTTCAAGGTGACAGATTCCCCCCCAATTCTCCGGCTGACACCCCGGTGGGCCGAGCCAGGGTTCACCGTCCGCTTCGTCGCTCGCCGCAACGAGCCCACGCGAAGTAGTTTCCCAGACTTCATCCTCGGGCGCGGTCTACGCACCCTCGCACCTCCTAGTGACGTCGGTTGAGGTCGCCCGCGCACGCATTGCGCGTCAGCCATCTCCCGTTTCCCGGATCGCACGATTTCTGATCGGCCGGTCGCGTGCCTAACCGCGGAATGCATGATCAACCTGCAATTGAAGAATAATCCGAGGGGAAACCGTTGAGTCCGGTGTATGTAAAATAGGTGGATAGATGAGAAGAATTTTATCAAGCACACTTTCCGTCTGGTTAAATCGGATAGAAAAAAGACAAAAAAACAAAACAATAAGTAATTATATGAAGACCACGAAAAACAAAAACATCCTGAGTTTAGGCACTGCAATCGCGATGGCATTCGCGTTTTGGTTGCCGACAACCACTAGCGCCGCCGATGAAGCCAAGCCCATGAAACCGATGAAGGGCGGCGAGCATCTGCTGATGCTCAATGGAATTGAGACAAAGCAAGACGTCGATGCCCTCAAAACCCACGACAGCCTGGCCATGGTGTGCGCCAAATGCAAAACCGTATGGATCAGTCGCGTGAAACAGGGGGTAAAAGGTGGCCAGCTCTTGAACGAGCACGGACAAGCGACCGAAATCATCGGCACTCACGGTTGCAACGGCTGCAATTCAACACTGACGGTCGTTGGGCATGCCAAAGGCGACATCGTCGAACTGAAGCACAGTTGCAAAGTTTGCGGTGACGATTCCGCCTTTTGCTGCGCGACGAAACCAGGTAGCGGCGCGACCAAAGGGATGGAGAAAGACAAATAGTCTCGCCCCAGGGTGACCTCCCCAGGGTCCACTTAACAATTATCAGATAGGAGACCAATTGGCGTGGGCGAAAACGCACCTTTCAAGGGCGTTGTTCGTCGAAGCAACGGAGCAATCAAACCCAAAGAAAGACGCCTTTGATTCTTCGGGGATCGACAACGGATGAATGCGCGGCGGCGATAGAACTCTCTCCTAAGCAGTTTGGAACGGCGAATGCTGTTATTGCAGTCATGCGACAAATGGATTTGCCAATACCAACGCGAAGTTCGCAACAATTGAAAAAAGCGATACAAACAATACGAAAGACAACGTTATGAAAACAAAATACAATAAGCTCAGTAGAATCAGCCTCAGCTCTGGAGAATTAACCTAATTGGCTCCCGTAGGAGCAAAACCCGAGAAGAAGTCTGGCGGCTGTTGCGGATAGGTCCACGCGCAAATTCCGGCCCGCCTTGGCGACAGTTAGTTTCCTGTGGCGGGCCGGGGGCAACACCCTCAGACGCTTTTCATGATCAACCACCCTTGAGCCATCGAAAAACCACTAAATGCGTAGGTCAAGGTTTAGGCTCCGATCTGATCGCCGAAACGAGCCGCGAAGCCTCTCAATAAACACGTCGTGGGCCTGATATGAGTCTGATGCAATCACTCTTCCTTCGGCGCGGCATTGGGCTGCTCCTAGGCATCGCTTTGGTGGCTAGTTGCAAGGGAATCTCGACCCCGGGAGAACGTGGAGCGCGGCACGATTTGCGGAGGGTTGGCACCTTGTTCCGCCCACAGAACGAACGTCCGATTTTGCCCACGCTCAACAACGACGCTAGCTTAAGCAACTTCCTTCAGTTCGCCGTGCTCAACCAGCCCCAGGTCGAAGCCGCGTATTACGATTGGGCATCGTCCGTCGAACGTATCACGGTGGCTCGGTCATTGCCCGATCCGCGCCTGACTTTCTCGGGCGACATTTCGAACATCGTGATGTCGCTCATGCCGGGTTTAATGATGGATTTTCCTGGTCCAGGCAAACTCCGGGCGGCGGCGAACGTAGCCACGGCGGAGAGTGAGGCGAAGTACTTCGGGTTCGAGTCTGCGGTTCTGAAAGCGGCGTTCGCGCTGAAGAAGGCTTACTACGAACTCCACTTCCTCAACGCAAAGGTTGGCGTGAACGGGGAGACGCTACGGCTCGTCGCGGACATCGAAAAACTTGCGCACACGCAAAATGAAGTGGGCAAGGTCACCTTGCAGGATGTGCTGCGGGCGCAGATCGAACAGGAGCGGCTCACCACCGAAATCGAAAACCTAGAGGATTCGCGTAACCCGTTGCTCGCACAGTTCAAGGCCGCCTTGGGACTGAAGGCGGAGGACGCGACCCCGCCCGTACCGCAAAAATTCGAATCCACGACGCTCGACCTTACCGGGGACGAGTTGTTCAAGACGGCACTCGCCCGCAATCCGCGGCTAAAGGCCATGGAGGCGGAAGTCCGAATGGCCGACGCCTCCATCCGTCTTTCCAGCAAAGCAAAAGTGCCGGATTTCAGCGCCGGGATTGAAGCGGATGTTAAAGCCTACCCGATCATGGTGCGCCCGTCCTTCAGCCTCACTCTCCCGATTTGGCGCGACAAAATTGCGGCCCAGATTTCAGGAGCCGAGGCAGGCAAACGTACGGCGCAATCCCGTTTGTCGGCCGAGCAGATTACCCTGGCTGTGGAGTTCGCGGAGAAGTCCTTCATGTTCCGCGAGAGCGCCCGGAATTTGGTGCTGTTGCAGGAGCGGTTGCTGCCCAGAGCCCGGCAATCATTGGAAGTCGCGCAGGCGGGTTACGCCTTCGGCAAGATCGATTTCCTTAACCTACTGGATGCTGAGCGGACCTTGTTGGTGTTTCAATTGTTGGAAATCGAGGCCCGCGTTCAACGCGAATTAGCGCTGGCAGAACTTTCGCTGCTCATCCTCGGCACGCCGCCTGCCGGCACGCCGTTGTTGCGACCAGACGCCCTTCCCAGAAAGGAAAGTAAGCCATGAACCTAAAGCGTGTTTTCACAAAACGAACTGTCCTCATCGCGCTGGCGCTGGTGATCGTCGCTGGCCTCGGCGCATTTCTCTTCCTCCGAAACTCCGCACCGGACCATCCAACCGAAGCCGCCACTCCCGGCGCAGGCACGACGACGGGGACCACCGACGACACGATGGATGGCAAGCCGGCTTCACCTAGAATCAAGGCCTACCGGTCCACGATGATGCCTGGCGAAGTCAGCTCGACGCCGCGCAAGGACAGCATGGGGATGGACATGGTGCCCGTTTTCGAGGCAGAAGGTTCGATGCTGGAACTCTCCGACCACGCCCGGGCGATGGCGAGCGTCGAGACCATTCCCGTCCAACGCCGCAAAATGAGCAGAGAAATTCGTGTCGTCGGCAAGGTGCAACCCAACGAGACGGCACTCGCCAACATCACCACCCGAGTCGAGGGCTACGTGGAACGTCTGTTCGTGGATTATACCGGCATCGAGGTAAAGCCAGGCGACCATCTGGTGGAGATTTACAGCCCCGACCTGCTCGTGGCGCAACAGGAGTTGCTCATTGCCTTGGAAAGCCAACGCGGCTCGGCCCTCGTCGAATCGGCCAAGCGCAAATTGCTTCTCTGGGGCCTCACGCAAGAGCAGGTGGACGACCTGGTGCGCGACAAGAAAGTCAGTGACCGCATCACACTCTTCTCGCCCATTCGGGGCACGGTCACGGAGAAGCTGGTGGTGCAGAAGGCGATGGTGAAGCCGGGCGAGACGCTTTATCGCCTCGCCAATCTCGATTCAGTCTGGGTCTATCTCGACATTTACGAATACGAGTTTCCGTGGGTGCAATATGGCCAGATGGTCGAAACTAAGTCGGAGGCATTTCCTGGCGAGACCTTTTCGGGCCGCGTCTGGTTTATCAGTCCGGTGCTGAATGAGGAGACGCGCACGGTGAAAGTGCTGCTCAACCTCAACAACACGGAGCGCAAGCTGAAGCCGGGCATGTATGTCAGCGCGGTGATTCGCGCCGAGCTGCTGGCAAATGGCAAGCCGGCGCCTAGCGGAGTGGAAGGCCAGTGGAGTTGTCCCATGCACCCACTTGTCGTGCTGCCGCAAGCTGGGCAATGCCCCGTCTGCAAAATGACGCTCGTCCAGATTCCCGGCACACCCGCGAGCGCGACACCGGAAGCAGAACAGCTTGTCCTAGTGGTGCCGGTGACCGCCGTGCTCGACAGCGGCGTGCGTAAGCTCGTGTACGTTGAAAAGACGCCCGGCCAATTTGTTCCGGTCGAAATCGTGACCGGCCCTCGCACCGACGACTCGTATCCGGTCCTCAACGGATTGAACGAAGGCGACAAGGTAGTCGTGCGCGGGAGTTTTCTCCTGGACAGTC
>JAYVTS010000437.1:0-12718 GCA_043788645.1 Verrucomicrobiota bacterium | reverse complement strand
GTGCCCCGAAAACGATCCCGTTGGACCAACGTTTCCACCAAGTGGATCGGATGCCCGTATTTTTCCTGCCAATCCCGGCTCAGACGACGGAGAATTGAGCGGGCCGGCCTCACTGCGCCACCCCCACCGCTGTCACCGTTCACGAGAAATCAACGTGCGGTGCCGGGCCGGGCCGGGCCGGGTGCTCGCCGAGCAAGGACCGGATCTCACCGATATCTTCCACGCTTACCGCACAGCCTTGAATGAAGGCATTGTCGTGCATTCACTGCAAGATCTACCATCAAACAGCATGTGAGTTCAGTACAAAATCCCTCTCGCCTTACACCCCGTCCTCTCCGTCTACACCCTGTTCCCCTAAAAATGAGAACTGCTGGCACCCGCGGGATTTCATTGAGCGTCTGTTGAATACGAATGCGGTGGATCGACTCCTCAGCCGGCTTGTGGGCGACGAGCGGCAACCAACGCGGCAACTGCGGTGACCAGAACTCCGGCTCGTTGCACCCGGCGCAGGCGCGCTTCCGTCCGATGTAAGCGCGCGGGCGATTTGCCGCTCTGGAGGAGTTCCAGGTCGGTCCGCATGGCGGCGGCGGAGACGTAGCGGTCCTTGGGATCATGCCGGCAGGCGCGGGCGATGACGGCGTTGAGCTCCATCAATCCATCCCGGTCCGGCAGCGCGCGCAATTGGGTCGGTAGCTCCGGGAAGTCCTGGCGATCTTTGCCCGTCGCCGCTTTATAGATCACTTTACCCAAGCTATAGACATCGCCCTGCGGTGAACCCGGACCCTCGGGCGCCGCAAATCCTTCGGTGCCCACATAGGAGCGAGTCGTATCGACGCCCGTCACCAGCCCAATATCAGCGAGTTTGGGCACACCGTTGACAAAAATAATGTTCGACGGTTTGACGTCCCGATGGACCAGGCGTTGACGTGCAGGTGTTCGAGCGCCGTCGCCAGCGCGATGCCAATTTGAACGCACTCTTCGAAGGGCAGTCGGCCGCGAAAAAGCAGATCGCTCTTCAGTGTGCGTGGCAGGTACCGCGTGGGATCTGGGATTTGTCCACCCGTCGCCTGATCGTCAGCCAACTCCATCACGTAGTAAAAACTCGCGCCATTGCGACCTACGTGGAGGAGGTCCAATTGGCTATCGAGTCGGCGCGAAAGCGGCTCAAACTGGAGAATACCTTCGAACTCACGTTCAAATGGGCGGTCGTGATCGAACGAATCACGATGCACGATTTTCACTGCCCGATAGGCACCCGTGACACCTCGCGCCAGCCACACTTCTCCATAAGCCCCTCTACCGATGCGACGGATGAGTTCGTGGTCTGGCACGGACGTGCCGGCTGAGAAGACGGTTGCGGCGCCGATAAAGGATCGCCCGGGACCATGTCGGAGGGAGTAAATCTCATACGGCAGGCTCCCATTTCGAATGTTTTACCTGGCGAGCGATCCTTCGGCAGAGCCGACGATGGGTCGGGTTCTCTAACGCCGCGGGAATAACACGATAACGTCGAATCTCTGGGCAGTCTGGAAGCAGTTCAACGACGATCCGCAGCCAACGTATTTGAAAGCTGAACTTCATCTTTTCACACGCCTTTGGCTTCCAGCGTTTCGACTTCTTTAAGGATGAGTCGCGCAATCCGATGCTGAGCCACATAAGCATGCCCGGTGGTCACGCCGAGAGTCTTGGCCACATCGTTGGCGGGCCACTGCTTGAGCACGAATAGGTCGAACATCTGATATTGCTCGATGGACACTTGGCGTTTCACCCGGTTGATGGCCGCTTCCATTAGGTTCTTCTGCCACTCCTCGTCCCACGTTAGTTCCCAATTACCGTGTTGCTCGTCCGGGATCCTACCAAGGAGGTCGGTTCGCCTGGAATCGTCTGGGTTCAGGTGGCTGGCCAAGGGAGGTTGACGCGCACGGCGGGCAAATTGGTTGGCAATTTTTGACCGAGTGACCGTCGCCCAGGCTGGCGCAACTAAGGGTTAAACCATCAACTGATCGCGACCTTACAACAAAACCTAAGTTTGTTGCGCCGACTGTTCTATCCTACCCATGCCTCCGGGCGCGTCTGCGTTTTGAGCAGATCTTCAATTCGGAGGGGATACGCGATGAAATTCACGGATGTTTCGAAACAACGTGGGCTTGGCCAATTCGGCTTGCCGCACGCGTGCGCCCAGGGTTAACGAATCCGCTGGGTTCAAAACCAATTGATCGGGAGGCCCCACGCCGGTCATTCGCCTAGAAGCCGCTCCGCTCATTACCGTCAAAGCCTTTGAGCAAGAGGTGCTCCCTGCGATCTGTGTAACCAAGTGTTCCCGGTCCCCACGCCCCCGCAAGCCGGTGAGAGCAAGTTTCACGGGTTGGAAACATGCGGGGGAAAATCCCGCTCAAGTCCTGCGAGCGCGACCGCCGGGGATGGATCCGCCGACGCAAATGTTCCACACCCTCGCGCGCAACCTGCCCCAAGAAACCGCCACCATCCTGGGGAATTGAAACCGTCACGCCCGACGGGAGTTTGTGGCGAGTCATCCAGTGTTTCCAGAGGAATGTCGGCGGGTTTTGGAAACACACGGTAACTCAGCAGCCAGCCTGAGCCCGCCGGGCCAACCCATCGTCCATCCGTTTGAGGGACACTACACTAGAGTGTGGGTTTCGGCAGGACGGTGGGAGGCGGGTTGCCGGGCTTGCCGGCTTCACCACTTTTCTGCTCGACTTTTTTCTCATCGGAGATGTTGCCGGCGACGCTGGAGCGGAGGCTGGCCATGCTCTTGAGGACGTTAAACCAGAACGGTGCGCCAAGGCTCAGCAGCAGAATTGAACACAACATACCAGGAAGGTGGCTGCAAAATTGATTTTTCATTGCGGCAGGCTCCGGCGTTGGTTCGCCGGGCTTCTGCTCTGCGGGTTCCTTCCACCTCCAGCCTTTCGGAAAGAGATCAAAACCCGTGTTGTCTAGGCTGGTCGCCAGGCTGCGGTAGTCTCCGGTCTTCTGGTTCAACGCGCTTTTTGCGGCGGTGTCAATCGCCTCTCCGAAGCTTTTCAGCCAGGCCTCCCTGGTCTCTACCCCTTGCAAAGCGGCCTCCACCTTGGCGACCAGCGTTCCCATGGTGTCGCCGGGTTCGGGTTTGAGGGTCTTCAGTTCGGCCGGAATCTTGTCAGCGGGCTTTAATGCGGCGCGCCAATTCTCAAGTGCTGTCGTCAGGACCTCTTTCGTGTCGCTCAGGACATGATCCGCTTGTTTCAATAGGCCAGCGGACTGTGCGACGAGCTTGTCGCGCAGCTCGCGGTTGCTGGAGACGAATCTGAAAATCTCGAAGGTGTCAAGTTGGAGCAGAAGGGCCGCGACCACTGAAAAAACGAGGGTGACCCACCACGCATGTGATGAGAACCATTGATGAGCCCGCTCCTGGCCAGTATCAAACCAGTGTTCGAACTGCTGATAGATATGTTGGATCTTAAACTCTCCCTGCGCCAGCCAACGAACGGCCGCTTCGTTGCCCCCGCCAGCCAGTTCTTTTAGTTTCCGCGTCACTTCGGCGACGACCGCCTGGACAGCCCCCTTTTCGACACCGTCGGGGAGCCTGTTCAGCAAAGATTCGAGGCTTTGTTTCTGCTCGGTCAATTCCCTAATCTTCTCGGTCGCATTTTCAAAAACACTCCGATCAACTCCGAGACTCGTAAGGAGAGTGATGACGTGGCCTTTGATTTCCCCCGGCGTGCCCTGCTTTCTCCCGGTGGCGATGCGTTGCAACAGGTCGAACAGCTCGTCCGCCCTGACGGCGCTGGCCATATTCACCATGGGTCCGATCTGGTTGTCCGAGAGCAGCGGATCTTTGAGCAGATGGTCGGCGAGTATCTTGCCCTTGCCCTTCACCTTCGCGGCGAGTTCGGGCGTGATCGTTTCAAACGTTTCGGCCAGGCCCCAGGCAGCATTTTTGCCGCGAAGGTTGGCCACCGATGTAATCATCTGTACCGCGACGGTGACAATCAGGCTGATGACCGTGAAGATGAGCGCGAACGCGATGAGAGTGTCGAGGCTGTCGAGCATAGGAGGGCGGAGGGTCGGGAGAATTAGAATCGAAAGTTGAAGTCGGCGTGGCGGGCGTGATCTTGGCGAAAGCTCGTCGTCGATTTTCGGATTGTATTATTGGTAGGAATTTGAATTTTTACGCTATGCGATAATGGAGCTGATAGGTAATTGGTTTTTCGATTCTCCGCGAAAAAGCACAGCGCCAAGGACAGGCTTCCCCGGGAACCGCTACTAGATGCAGGTGATTAGCCATCAATCCGTAACCCAGAATCTTCACCCCGCCAACCGCGCCTGGCCGCACAGCAAATTCAGATAGACTTGTCGGTCCAGGTGCGTGTAAAATACGGTCTGGTTGATCCACTCCACCCTGTGTTACATGGTGGAGGAAACAAGCAGTGGCTAAATATCAACAGAACGCTCGTCTAGGACCGCACGAATTCCGCCGGAGCGTTCAGAGCGTTCGTGAGTTGTTCGTCGCTAAGGAAATCCGATCTCTTGGTGAATTGGTTGCGATCATCAAAGCATCCGGACCGATCGCCAATTGAAACCTTCTTGCCGACTTTGATATCGCTGATCCGGTCTAAACCAGGAACGGCGCCCTCCTGTTGCCCCAGCAGGCGTGAATTAAAGGCCCCTTCGATCTTCTCGCCGAGCGGTGCATTAACCGTGACTTCGGAGATTTCTCCAGCTTCCGTCAAGTCGATGTGGATATTGCCCAACCCATCCATGCAGTCGTTGGCGAAGTGGGCGTTGATCCAATCCTCATACAGGCCGCATTCGAAGATCTGATTTGTAATCGCCTTCAACCCATCGGCGACTTCGGTGAGTTGATTGAGTTCCTCACCGACGTCCGCTACGATGTTCGACCTTTCTCCCTCATCGCTTTCGTTGTACTGCTTTCGCAAGATCTCGAAGCTGACTTGCTTGGTGAGAACATTGTTCACCGACGAACGCAGGCTCTTAATCCAATTCCCGACCCTGAGACTGGTTGCGGATTTGCCCGCACGTTCCATTTCGTCGTTGATGGCATGAGCCAGTTCGATCACGGGGCCCACGCCTTCCACTCTGGACGCAATCTCTTTCTCGATGAGTTTCACGGCCGATTTCGCCAACACGCTCAGAATCTTGGGCTTGGTTTCGGTTGGGGAATCGGAGCGAATCGTGGTCTCGAAATTGTTGAGTGCCGCGTTGAACTGCGTCATCAGGGCATTCAAGGTTTCATCACGAAGGATGGTCCAGTCCCGGATGATCTGAATATCTACCGCAAAGGTGCTTTCGCCTGCCATGGTGTGTCCTTTTCTTGGGCTTACGTAGGAGTCAAACTGCCGGGGAGGTTGCGGGCGGCAGGACGGGGAGCGGGTCGTAGATCCACGCCACCGACTGCATTCCCTTTTCAGCAAACTGATAAGAAATTGGTTTTCGACGCTCCGCGATAAGCAGTTTTATTTTCATATGGTTGACCGTCAGAGTTTATCAGTTGTTGCCGAGGAAGGTCTTCAATCAAAGCCTTGATCCTAGTTCATACCAGCAGGCAATAGGTAATTGGTGTTTCACCATCCGCAAGATTTGAGCGGATAAAGATTTCGCGGGTCAACTTGGAGGTGGTGAAGAGGCTCACCAAAACCCCCGCAACAAGTCCGGCACCTTTAAAGAGTAGTTCCGGGACGGTGGAAAAGGCCTTGGTGGCAAGATGCTCGATGGTAGTGATGGCACCTTCCACTGTGAGTTCCTCGAAGATCGACGCAGCCTCCTCGTTTGCCGGGTCGGCATTATTTACGACCACATAATAGCCGCTGTCCGAGACGTGGATCTGGATCTGGGCATCATCCCGAATTTCGACCTCGGGACCGCCGAGCCCAATCCCGCCCGCCGGGACGGGGATTTCGACTCCATCTGGAGCGGTGACTATTCGGACGCGGCAAGCAACTTCATTAGACATATTTTTCTGAGAAGTTATTAAATCGAATTTTTGACGGCGGCTTGCTACGCGAGCGTAGGATCGCTCATCGGGGGCAACAGGGGCATGGGCACACAGACCCAGCCTATGATTTGCATTCCTTCACACTTGAGTTGTCCATCTTCCACCGTACGTCCGACAAAGGAAAATGGGCCGAAACCGACCGAGTCTTGCAGGTGAACCAGGTCGCTTTGTTCAGCTTTGATCAGCAAGTTTTTGACAACGAGAGCGGCCATTGGCATGACCTCGAACGGAGCATTGGCAGCTCCTGAACCACTTGACAAATCGCCAGCCTTGAAGCCGGGAAGAAACCAAGTTTTCAATGTTAAAAACTCCGTTGAGATCCATGGCCGAGTAATGGTTACAAGGCAATAATCGAAACCGAGCGACAATGTTTTGGATTTAATTTCCTGGGATGAGGCCACGGAATTGAGCGTTTGCGATTGAGCGGCTACCGCGTTGACCCGGAGCGCCATGCTGGCGCTGGTCATCTCAGAAATCTGAAATGCCGCGGGATTGTTCAAACTCGTCGCGCGGAGTTGACTCGGTGAACGGACGAGCAGCAGTTCCGTTGCTGCTTGGCTGCGGATTGGCCGGATCGCTGTCGCCTCGGCTAGGTTGAGATGGGCAGCCCTGAGCGCACTGGCGGGAGCGATCTCCACATGCGCAGCGAACATACTGGGGTTAACCCGGGCGGCACTTAGGTTTATTGAGCGGGTGCGATTGATGGCGTGCATTGGTGTCAGCTCCGCGGTTGTGCTGTCGCTCACGGTTACTCTGCCACTCGGCAATTCGACTTGATGGAGAACGTCATCGGTAAGTCGAATGGATTCGGAACCTTGATCTTGGATTTTGGGAATGGCCTGCATCATGGCGCTGTGGCTGACCACAGCTGTTACAAACTCGGTGGGTAGCACGCGAAAGCTCCACTTTCCCTTCGAAGTAGGATCGGGAGCGGGATCCGGGCCCGTTGTCGTTTCCGTTTTAACAGCCGAAACGAACTTTTTGCTGGTCCAGGACGCAGCGCCATCCGGGGAGCACCAATCGGGCGGGGTGGCAACCGCGGGACAGTAACTACGACCGGTGCGAAGAAGCGGCGGGGTGATCGCGCGATCAAAGGCTTCGTCAGCGGCACTGCGAAATTTATCAACTGGGACACGATCAGCACTGGGGTGAGGCTGAGCGGCAACGACCATGAGATCATAAAGGCCATCCGCTGTTTTCAGCGAAGGCGACTTGATTGTTTTGCCCTCGAGAATGGGAAGTTGATTGGCCGAACTAGAGAATTGTTCCACGGCGAGGAGGGGGGAAAACTGGCCTGTATTGAGAGCGAACATGGATGGTGAGAGTCCGGTTCCGATCGGCTCGAAAGCCAGAAAAGCCTCTTCAGACCCGCCGTCGTTATTGTTTTTATATAGATCGAAAAAGAAGTCGTAGAAATCTTTAACGAGCTGTTCGAGGTCAGTTAACATTGAGCTCCTCCAGGTTGGCTAGGGCGCGACACCTGCCGCGCCCGGTAAAAGAACGGGGTATTAGTTGTTTGCGGTTTTGGGCCCATCGTTTTTTTTAGTTTTCAATCCGGGGTCATCCAACAAAGGACAAGGCGGGACAATCGTGCTAAGCCATGCTATGATTTGAGCTCCTTTTATTTCGAGTGTTTCGTTATGGAAATTCGCTTCGAAATCCTGGCTGCCACTTCCTTCCGCGTGAGAAGATTGGCTGGAGTCTGCGCTTCCTTGAGAGTGGTTCACCGAAGCACCAAAGCTGAAAGGACCAAAACCCGCATGTGCGCCTGCATTGAAACTACTTTCCCGGGTATTGGAATCACTGCGACCCGCGCCGTAATGTTGCTCAAGGACTTTCCCGTCATTACCCCAATGAGTGGCCCGGATTTTCACGTTGCGAATGACCAGGAACTGCATGGGAATCATCGGCAATAATGTTTTGTCGCTGTCAGCCTGGCCTTCAATGGTGCCGTCACTGATCGCTTTGACAGCATTGTTCACGAGGAACCAGTTTTTCATGTAGAATAAATCGCCCATGAACCAGGGACGAAGGATATCGCAAAGGCCATACTCTAGCTCAATGGAAAGGCCAGTCGCATCGTTGGCGAAAACAGCGCCGGAACCGCCACCTGAAGAGCCTTGTGCTGAATGGTTCGTTTCGGCGTCCGAATGTCCCCCACTAGCGCCGAATCCGAAATAGGAGCCTGAGGCTTGCACGCTCGTTTCGGAATGATCGCTATGGGCGGAACTTTGCTGAAAGAAATGCGAATTCTGCGCAGCGTGACTGGAATATTGAGATTGATCGACAGAAAGCTTCGTAAACCCGATATTATCAGAATCTGGATCGGCCCAGGACGAGGGCGAAACAGCGGAATAGGGGGTTTGAACTGGAACTCCCGCGAGGTTCAGGTTCCACGCGTCCAAAATTTTTCGGGCTTTTGCAATCATGCGGTCCTGGATACTAACGCCAATGGACTCGATGACTCCGAGCGCCCGTTCGACGCGTTCCGCGCCTTCGGTTTTCAGAGTGTCGAACGCTTCATCGACGGTATTCTGAAGTGTCGCGGCGCGCATGGGAAATGAATCGGCTTTTACCGGATCGGCAAGTGCTGCTGCCTGCGCTTCGGCGAACGCGTTTTTGCTTTCGGCATAGGCGCGTGCGTTCTTCACATAGGTATTGTAAAGTTTGCTTTTGCCTACGATTTCGCCGTCTTCATCAAATTGGTATAGTATTTTTTTTCCTTCATCAAGGCGTTTTTGGATGTCGGGCGCGAGCGCAGGCGCAGGAAGAGGTTGCATGCCATTAATCAGGCCATCGTAGGCAAAGCTGATGGTTCGCCCGCCACCGGGATACTCGCGCATTTTTTCATCCCGAGTCACCATAATGAGGCGATCGACAAGCTGCGAGGTATTGAAGGCTGCCTGCAAGGCTCGACGGCTTTTCGCGGCGGCCTGGGAGAGTGCAACCGGGTTTGGCGTGGCGGGTGTTCCAGTGGCGACGGTTGCCCCGGCGTCGGCGGCCAATGCCCCGGAAGTGACGGCATCGTGAACGGTAGACCCCCCGGCCGGAGACCATGGATTCTTAAAATCTGCGGGGTCAACCATCTGGCCCAAAACCAATTGAGAATAGACGAAGCCAGTTTCGAGAGGTTTATTATCCGAGCGCAAGGGCCGGGTTGATTTGATACGTTCGATGATTTGATCGAGGATAGTCAGGACTGCTTTCCCGGGTTCGTTTTCCATATAATTGCTATTTGTCTCCCGCGTTACCGGGGGACAGTTTATGTCGAAGACAGTTTAAATTTGTCGCTTGGCACCAAAGCTTCCGTCGAAGAGAGGTTAAATTAGTGAATATGTAAAGCCTGTGAAATGACAATTATTGTTGACCACTGCCGACAGTCGAAATTCCCCAAATGAGCGGTCCAGAGCTAAGGTTCGCCGATCGTGTGTGTGCCGGGGCGACGGAGCGCATCCATCTTGTGAAATGCACTAGTTGAAATGAGTGGAAGGAGGTGGACGTATAGGCGTGAATTATGAGAATTGCGATCGGACCGCACTGATATCAGGTCGGCCGTCATTGATAAGCAACCCAATCGTCGGGCCGATAGTTGGACGATGGAATAACTGACGTTGGCAAGGCCGCATCTCGGTGTCCGACGCCGGAAGCGTGAGGCCGTGGAGATGGGTATGGAACTCGTTGATATCAAACAAGCTGCGTAAGTGTTATTTGGAAGTAATCGCTTTTTCGACGCTCCGCGAAAACGGAGAATTGGTTTCGCGATTGAACTCATATTTTTGACATTGGGTCGGGTATTGCGGCGCGCAAGTATTTCGTGAGACTTTGCTTGTCTCCGCAAACTTTCCGGATCGATGTTTGCGCAGCGAGCTGGTCCTGGGTGGGCGATTTGGCCCTTATTTATAACTAATCGCTGGTCCGCCGCTCCTAAGAAATTGAGCATTCAAAATCCTTCGTCGTTATTTTAACGCCGCTCTCCTGTCCACGAGTCCGCCTATCGCACTGCAAATTCGCAAAGACGGTTGCCTATCAATGTCCACGCCCGCTTGACTTTTGGGAAGCCATCTCAACGTCAGAACAGAACGATGCGGTCGGCCCAACTGGTCCGCATCGGCAACGGATGATGCCCGCCCGCGTTCGCTTCGGTTTAAGCCATTTTAATTGTCGAATAAAACGACTTTGACGATGTATTCACGAACGCGGTTTCGTGTGCCCTCTGCAAGTGAAGAATCGTTTGAGTAAGCAGTGACCACAACCCATATTTTGCCGCCTGCCAGTGGAGAACAGCTGACTTGAGCGACGACGTTATCGTTCCCCGCAATCACCGTGTTGTTGTCTTGGGCGTAGATTTTGAAGTGCTCTTTTTCTAACGCTGCCTTAGCGAAGCCGACGCAAGTCTTAAGAGTAGCTTTCTTGGAAAAGGTGCCGACATGCCATGCGGGTGCGTTGCCAGCATAGGATGGAGAAGGGGCAGCAAAGGCCAACCAGAAAGTTGTGAGCGTAATGAGTACGTATTTCATTTGGGTGCGTTTTGTTTGTGTTTAGTTTTTGTGCGGCAGTCGTTGATCCGACAGTGTTAAAAATTAATAACGTGACGAAGCGCCTAACTTGTATTGGGCCACACTTGCCCACTTTTGCTGTAGCCTAGTACCGGTGTAAAGGGGTCAAAAGCCGTAATTCTGTGGCCCACGATGTTGATAAGTGAATTATTGACGGTCGCCGACGATGGGGAGTGACATACTCCTGCCGGGCCCTGCGAAAGTGTAACAACGAATGAACACGCGCAATCACTATTTTGGTATCGAGGCCGATGTTCGGCCAAACCAAGCGCAGGTAGGTCTACACGCATATATTGCTGCGGGCATCCTCTCTCGCTTGGGCCTCGCATCCGCATTCGCGGCGGTCGCCGTACTTTCTATTCAATCCCACCGTTTCTTCAGTAGGGAACGACGAGAACCCTAAAGCCACCTTGCGCTTCGGGAAATCGACGCGGTCGCCTCGATCAAAAATTGCCAGAAGTTGATCGTTGGTCGGAATACGTCGCTGGCTTTGTCCCCGGATTTCCAGGAGCCGTGATTAAGAAATAATACGTGGTCAGTCCTTTGAGGCCGGTCACGTTGATGCGGTGGATATTACTTGAGGGTCCCTGTTTGGTTGCTTTGACAAAGCGAGGTTCATAGCGACCGTTTTTTGGAGCCCTCATCGACACTTCTACAATCGGCGAAGTTGTCACCGTTGTCTTAAAGGTGAACGTCAACGAGCTGACATTAGGACTCTTTTCCTGGCGGTCCGGATAGTATTCGATCATCTGCTCTACCGTTTTGGGCGGGGTCGGCGCTTGTGGGGAGGCTCCATTATTAGTTTTTGAATCGGATTTCTCGGCCTTAACTGCCTTGATCACATCCGCAGTCGAATTGGCGAGTAGATCCGCCTTTTTCTGGTCTGGAGCGTAAGCAATCACTGCCACCTTCGTTAGCTCAGGATGGTTGGGAATGGGAAAACAGTTCACCTCAATCGACAATTTCTTTTCCGACTCGAAAAAACTGGCCCGGATCCGCTCGGGATCACGTGTTACCTTCATGCCGCTGATTGCTTTGAAGAATTCGTCAACGGATTGAATGATTAATTCCATCGAACCCTGCACCTCAAAATCTATCAATTTTCCCACTCGCCTCGATCCACTTTCCGGGCGAGCCGCGGTGGCCGCGAACAGCATCGCGAGGACGATGCCAAACAGTTTTCGTAACGCAGGTTTCATATTTTTCTAAATCCATACGCCTCGTCGGCTGCCGACACTTTAGGCGAAATCTGTCGATGAAGTTCTTCGCCCTAGGATAAAAAGCGTTGTGCTGGCATGAAACAATAGCATCACTCTACCACGATGGACGAAGTGTCAAGCACAAAGTAGGGTCTGAGTCGTGAAAAAAAAGTCCAATGAGTACTCGGATGAATATGTTCAACAACAAATCGACGAATTGAGGGCGAACTGGGCACGGATACTCAGCGAACTGGCCGAGATTAAACGGTTGATGACGGGCGGTCGACTCGTTTTGGAGCCTTACTTCGATCCGCTCCCAACGCTCCCAAAAAGGGGCGCGAATCCGCCGGTTATATTGAGCACGAACATTGTTTCGGTCGACGTTCAGGGATGCACATTCTGATCGATCCGGACACTCAATCCGTTTTGAACCGAACGGATGATCACCGGATCCCGCAGGTCTCCTGGATTGTCCCGACCAGGAGCCGACGAGGTGCCCCGCCTGAACGTCGCGAATCCACTGTCAGTGCAAATCAAGAGTGTCAGGGTTGCTGAACCAGACGGAAAAGGGCGGACGCGGACGGCACCGGAATGTGCAACTCACCCCGCGAACTGGGAAACACCGGGCTCCATCCGCCGGTCGGCCCGTCAAGGCGTTCGAGACGGACGGACAGGAGTGAACGCCATTGGATGCGAACGGAGTCGGCATTCTCCCGGAACACCCGCAGCAGACTGGGCGTCGCCGTTCCCGTGAGCAGCGGTTGATCATTCAATCCTCCCATTCAATCCTCTTGTCCCTGTTTTGTGATGAACAATTCCTCTGCAGTAGGCAGTACCGTACTTGGCAATCCAGCCGTCCCTTTACAGGTGCAAAATGTCAATATATCTATCATGTTTTATTGTTATGCGGATTCTGGTTTTCAATCTTCTGTCCCTCAATTCTGTCC
>JAYVTS010000436.1:0-4695 GCA_043788645.1 Verrucomicrobiota bacterium | reverse complement strand
TTGGAGGCAATTTCCTACCTGACTCACGAGCTGATAGACGAGTCCTGGTAACTGCGCCCGGGCCGTTTCGATAGCGCTCAAGAAACGGGCCTGAGTGAGCGTGGGAAATGGGGTTGCCGGTAGCAAGTGCCGTTTCAGTTGGTCCCACGCTGATTCTTGCAATTCTTCCCCGGACCCCAGCGGCTGATATTGGGAGTCAAATCGAACTAATTGCCTGAGGTCTCGTGCCAACCAAGCCAACTCTTTCTGTAGCGCAACTTCGACGAGGTATTGGACCGCCGGTAAACTACTCAGTTGGGCGTTGTCTCGGCTCCGGAACAGGCGTAGATGAATGTGTCGCGAATCCAGTTCCAACCCGGGCCACGCATAGACCGGAAACCGCGGATCATCCACCACCGTTATTCGCTCAGGCGCATCTCCAAAACTCCAGCCAGTTAATCCCAAACGTTCCCAGTGCTGAATGGCCGTGGCCCAGGCGGGTGGATCGCCCGCCGGAACCCGTGCTTCCTTCGGGAGTTGCTGGCGCAGCACCGCTAGATCGCGACCCGACGCAAGCACCCTGCGATCCGCGGCGACCAACTCGATGCGCGGGCGCAAATGGGCGGCTCCGGTTTCGGTGCTCCACGCATCCGGGGTGACCACCACCCCGTACCGCTGGGTCAAAAACCGAGCCAATTCGGCCTTCAACGAACCACCTGTCGGTTGAAAATCGCGGGCAATTTCCTCGACCTTGGGTGGGAATGGCATCAGATCCCGCCGGAGTGCTTTGGGCAAAGCGCGCAACAATTCCTCGATCCGTTGCTCCCGTAAACCGGGCACGACCCACTCAAGAAAAGCTGCCGGAATACTGTCTGCAAGCATCGCAGGCAGCTGGACCGTCACCCCATCATGCTCCTCCCCGGGAGCATAGGCGTACCGAAGTGCCACCGGTTGGCCACCCAACGGAACCGCCTCGGGAAACGCGGTTTCGTCAAAGCTCAAATCCCGGTCGCCAATCAATTCCGCCTCGGTGACGTTGAGCACCGCTGGATCCGTCAACCCTCGGACCACTCTCCGTAGCTCGTCCAGTGAAGCAACCATTGTTAGGTGTCGAGCATAGAAACAACTCAATGCGTCATCAATATCCCCGATATCAAACCGGCAACGCGTTTGCCAATGTTCAATTTTTTGCCGCACCGCACGGTTATGAAGAACAAACGGAAATTGCGCTGCGACACGCTCATCCACTCCGTCCGGGCCGTCCTCTAACGGCTGTCGTAAGGCCTCCCGCATCTCGGCCTCCGCATCTAAGCCCTCGCGCGCTGCATCCTGTCTATTCCGCCGGGGATCCGGAAATAGATTCTCTTCCACGAGTGCGGATCGGATAAAAATCGCGGTTGCTGCGCCCGCGTTAATATTTCCATAGGCCACTTTGTGTCGGTGTATTTCCAGACCTTGGAATCGACTTAATTCCTCCACCAAAACCCGGCCCGCCTCTGGACTCCAGTGCGGATGTTGATGGGTGATGACACACAGGTGGGGGGCGAGTTGCAAAATCCATTCCGGATCAATACCCGCCACCGTCCGCGCAAAAAGCTGAGAGGTCTCGACAATTTCGCCCGCGACGAGCCAAGCCGGTTGTTTAGATTTCGGCTCGGGCGGTTGCGCTCGTGGGTCCTTGCGCGGGGACCCTTTACGAACCACCGGACCGCGCTCAAACAACATCGATCCAGGAAACAGAGCCACCAATCGGTTACCAGCGGACCTATAGGAATTTCGTTCTTCATGCGTGGCAACATGCCCTAAAAGACCACTGAGGACCGAGCGGTGAATCGCGTCATAGTCTGGGGAACTTTCATTCAAGCGAACGGTGCTAATGTCTTTCAACGCCCCGTAGAGTTGGGCATAGAGGTCTTGCCACTCCCGCATTCGCGTATAAGACAGGAAATAGCGGCGACAGAACTTTCGACGCTCACCTTGAGTCCGCAGTGTTTCCCATTCGTCATGCACGACGTTCCAGAGGTTGAGCAATGAAAGAAAATCAGACCGTGTATCGGCATACCGCCGGTGGGCCGCGTCGGCCGCTTCACGCTGGTCCAGCGGGCGTTCCCGTGGATCTTGAATACTGAGACCCGCGGCAATAATCAGCAGTTCGTGGGTGGCATGTTCGCGTTGGGATTGGAGCAACATTCGGCCGAGCGTTGGATCAATGGGGAGTCGAGCGAGATCCCGACCGAGCGGTGTCAGCTCGCGGTTGGCATCCAGGGCCGCCAATTCTTGCAATAGCACATACCCGGCCGAGATGGCGGCGGGTGCCGGCGGATTGACAAAGGGAAAGGATTCAATTTCGCCTAAACGAAAGGCCTTCATTCGCAGAATGACCTCGGCCAAATTCGCCCGCTGAATTTCAGGCTGCGTAAATTGAGTTCGGGCCAGATAATCCGCTTCTGAAAACAAGCGAACACAGAGCCCCGCTTCGATGCGGCCAGCCCGGCCTTTGCGTTGATCGGCACTGCTTCGCGAAACCGCCTCGACCGGGAGCCGTCGGGTGCGGGTGCGGGGTGCGTAACGACTGATCCGCGCCAAACCGGAGTCAATCACAAACCGAATGCCGGGAATGGTGAGTGAGGTTTCCGCAATGTTCGTGGCAATGACAAGTTTGCGATGCTCCGCGGGTGCGAACACACGCTGTTGATCCCCTGCACTCAACCGACCGTACAGCGGAATAATCTCAACTTCGTGACCGAATCGTCCCTCCAACTGATCAGCCGCCTCACGAATATCCCGCTCGCCCGGCATAAAAATCAGCACGTCGCCGGTGCTCGATTGTTCAAGAATCTGCTGGGTCGCCCGAACGGCGCCATCAATAAAGGTGAGATCTCCCCGTTCTTCCGAGTCGGCATCCAAAGGTTGGTAAACCACTTCCACCGGAAACGTCCGTCCCGAAACTTCAATCACGGGTGCATTATTAAAATGTCGTGAGAACGCACCCGTATCGATGGTTGCGGAGGTGATGAGCAGCTTTAGGTCGGGCCGCTTGACCAACAGGTTTTTGAGGTGACCAAGTAAAAAGTCGATATTGAGACTCCGTTCATGGGCTTCATCGAGAATCAGGGCATTATATTCCGCCAAGGTTGGGTCGCCCTGAGTTTCGGCCAGGAGGATGCCATCCGTCATGAGCTTAATGTAAGTGTCGGAACCCGAACGATCATCGAAACGAATTTTGCAACCCACTTCGCGGCCCCAGGTAACGCCCAGTTCTTCGGCAATGCGCTTGGAAATCGAAAGCGCCGCCACCCGCCGGGGCTGGGTGCAGCCGATCATCGCTTCGATGCCCAGCCCGGCTTCGAGGCACATCTTGGGAATTTGAGTTGTTTTGCCCGAACCCGTTTCACCGGCGATGACTACGACTTGGTGCTGACGGATGGCGGCGACGATGTCGTCCTTGCGGGCGGTGATGGGCAGGCTCGGCGGAAAGGTAGGCTTCGGTACAAATTCAGCTCGGCGTTCGCGTGCGGCGGCGGAGGTTCGGGCGGCTTCCAACAAGCGAAGCAGAATGGCTTCGTGCGCGTCGGCGTGAAGTTGATCGCGAAAAAGTCGAACCGCCCGCGCCCCGAGTCGCACCCAATCGGGCAAGAGACATCGAGGCAAGAGGTTCCGGAATTCTTCGACACGGGGATCGGTCATGACAGCGGTCGGAAGAATGGCGGGTGCTTAGTCGAATCGGAAACGGGATTCAGGCTAAGAAGCTAAGGAGGCGTAAACCGCTCCCCCCATCGGAGGAACGAGTTGAACGAGCCCCCAATTTTTTCACAACCGTTTCCGAACATCGAGGCAAACGAGCCGATCTTCCCCTTGCAAATAGAGACGACCCTCGCTCAAGACCGGGGCTGCCCAGCAGGGGTGCTTGAGGTGGGGGATTTGCCATCGGCTCAATTCAACACATTTCTTTGAATTCGGCTGAAATAGACCCAGAAGTCCGCCCTCGCCCAGAGCGAACAATTTGCCGTCGGCCTTCAAAAACGAGCCCCGGCCAAAAACGGGAGGCTGTTCGCCGCTATGCTTGGCCCAACGTTCGTCGCGCTCCCACTGCACTGAACCCGTTGCAAAGTCAATACATCGGAGCACCGCGTCCGGTTCATTTCTGCCGCTGAACGCATACAGGTAGCCGGCCACCCACATTGGCTGGCTCCAATGTTGTTCGAGACCCAAGCCGGCCCAAACCTCGGTATAATTCGTTCGACTGGATTCAAGATGCAGCCGAACCGAACCGCTCTTGTAGTAAGCACTGGAGATGAGCACATCGTTGCCCATGACAAACGGGGTCATTGCATTGACGGAATCGTCAACTCGCGCTCGAAACCAGCGACTGAATTGTACAACGCCCGTTTTCGGATCCAGCGCCACGAGTCCCTGGCGGAGGCAGGCAAAGGTGAGGCGTTGGCCGTGAACGGTGGCGGTGATGAGCGAAGAATAGCTGGCCTGTTTTTCGTACCGACGCCATTCAACCAGTCGTTCCCCCGGCCAACCGAGCATCGGCTGCCCGGTCCAGTTCCGTTCACCCACTGATTGCCACAGGGTTTGGCCGGTAGCAGGATCGAATGCCACCACGCCCGCGTCCGGTTGACCTCCGACCATCACCAACAGTTTGCCGTCTTCGATGATCGGTGTGCTGCCAACCCCAAAAAAAGCCTGTGGAATTTCAAAATCCTTGGC
>JAYVTS010000435.1:0-9572 GCA_043788645.1 Verrucomicrobiota bacterium | reverse complement strand
TTTTTCTCGCTCCACGTCACCCAGGAGAAAGTCACGATTCACCACCCGAGAGATGCAGTGATAGTACATCGCCTCGGTGGGTGCCGCCGGTTTCATTCGCGCGTAGCGCATCCGCACACCGTGCCAGGGGTTCGGACGACAGACAAGACATTTTAATCAATCCAGCCGTCCCCTTATTGAAATTGCACTTCAGGCGCACCGGACAAAAATTCCAGAAAATCCGCCTTTACCCCTGTCCTGTCTACAATAGCCCGAATTCCATTCAAGTACACCGGCGTCCCGGTAGGATTACTACACCTTGCAGCAAGCGTCGGGCGTATTCGGATGCCGATGTGGAGCGATTGACGCTGCTTTGATCGCATCGGGGATCACTGGGCGGCGGGCCGCTCCTGATCGGCCACGAGCACATTGCCACGGCCGTGCTCCGGACGTTTTTGGGGCATGCTTCGCGACCGTTGGCGTTGCCGATTTCGGCACCGGTTGTGCTCGTCGCTACGCCCGCGGATCAACTTCACGAATTGGGTGCCTTCCTCGTTTCGACGACGGCGGCCAATTCGGGCTGGCGAGTCCTTTACGCCGGTCCGGCTGACGCGCCCGAACGTCGGCCGAAGTCCGGTGACGCTGCACACCGTGGACGGAGAGACGATGGAGCTGTGTTCGAGGGGGGCGAAGCTTGCCGGTAACCCAGCACTGCTCCACGCTAAATAATGGCACTTTTAAAAGCCGTTCGAGTGACGGTAGCGGGGTGGTTCTGTCTCAGCGCCCTCGCCCAGACGAAACCGCTGAAAATCGATTTGATCGAGGGATCACGGATCCGGGTGTCGTGGACCAACGGTCCGAAGACTTGGGTTCCTGAGATTTCGGTCGGCCTTGCGCCAGCTAATTGGCGTTTGCTAGGCGCTCAAATTACGAGCGGTGGCGAGGCGCGCCGGGTAGAATTAGATTCTGGGTCGGAGCGGGTTTACTTCCGACTGCATCAACTCCAACCGGCCGTGATCCAAAGCCATTCGCCCATCAGCGGGGAACTCGGGGTTTCCGTCAACCGAGAAACGATACTCCGATTTAGCGCGCCGTTGGAGTCGGGAGCTTTGATCGGCACCGAGCAGTTCTTCGCGACGGCAGCAGGCCGCAAGTTGCTGGGACGGGTCGAGGTGGGCACGGATCGGAAGACGGCGACTCTGTTTGCCCTCGAACCCATCCCCGGCGGAACCAACGTAGTGGTCACCTTCACGCCGACGGGTGTTCGCGATACCAACGGGTTAATCGTCGATGCCAATGGAGATGGCGCACCCGGCGGCGCCCTCGCTTTCGGCTACACGACTCATTCAACCCAACCGGCCCCTGGTACTGCGGTGGCGGGGCAGGTGTTTGCCTCCGAGCCGAACCGCCTGGCTGACGGCACCCTCGTAGATAAGCCATTGGCAGGGGTAACCATCACCGTAGATGGCGCCGAGGAAACGCTTCGAGCGGTCACGGGAGCCGATGGCCGGTTCCAGCTCGATCCCGCGCCCGCCGGCCGGGTTTTTGTGCATATCGACGGGCGCACCGCGCCGGAGAGTCATTGGCCCGACGGCGCCTATTACCCGTTCGTGGGTAAAGCGTGGGAGGTCACGGCTGGAAAATACCTAACTCAGGTGAACGGGGACGGGCGGATTTTCCTGCCTTTGGTGCCGGCCGGCGCGTTAAAGCCGGTGTCCGCAACCGTCGCGACGGCCATTCATCTTACGCCCGAGCAGGTGGCGGGCGATCCGCTTCTGGCTGGCATAGAGATCGCGGTGCCACCTAATTCGCTCTTCGATGATAACGGCCTTCGCGGCGGCCGCATCGGTCTGGCGATGGTGCCGCCCAATCGTTTGCCTGAGCCATTACCGGTCGGCCTGAAGCTGCTGCCACTAGTGATTACGATTCAGACGTCGGGCCCCATGAACTTCGCCGAACCGGTCGTGGCGAAGTTTCCCAATTTGTCAGATCCGGTCACGGGCAAGAAAATGGCCCCTGGAGCCAAGGCAGCGCTTTGGAGTTTCAATCACGACACCGGACGCTGGGAGTCGTCCGGACCCGGCACCGTCAGTAGCGATGGCAACTTCGTGGTGAGTGATCCGGGCTATGGAATTCGGCAGCCGGGCTGGACTAGTTTTGGGCCTGCCCCGCTCTCGCCGGTGCCGCCATTAATGCCGCCGATTCCGCCCTGTTCGATTGGTGACGGTGACCCGATCACTCCCAATCTCTTACCCATGGCCACTTGCGCCGCTCGCCTCCTCGGCGCGGACGATGTGCTCCTGGGCTTGTTGGACGCTGCCACGGGTCTGGGAAGTACTTACCTGGCCGGAAAACAAATGTCTGAGGCGGCCATTGCCGGATCGGGCTGCGGGGTTGTCTCCGGGTTCCTCACCTTGATGCAGGCTAACATTCAATTACTGACGGCTTCATTGGATGTGGTCAACACGGTCAACCCCCTCAAAGAAATTACGGATGCCACGGGCTGTCTGATTAGCACCGCCCAATTGATTCACGACGTGGCCTGCGTCCAAGGAGATGGAACCACGCCATGCAAAGGCCTTCCCACGGGTCCCGGAAGTGTGTGCGATCAAATCAACGAAGTCATCGCGCTGGCTAATATTCTCAATACTTCGGTGGTCGGCATTGATTCAGGGCAGTTCGTGCTGACGGGCCTTAAAGAAGCTCTCAATTTGGCTCAGCTTGGAGTCACCGAATACTGTGCTGCCAATCCGGCAGCAGCAGTGGCAGCGGTGAGGGCAACCAGGGCACGCCCCGCCGCCAACCCAGAGGCACTCGCCAAAATCCAACAGGCCACCGATACCATTGGCCTCGAAGTGACGAATTTGACGCAGCAAATAACGGCCCTCACTGCGGTCGGCACACTGGTTCGGGAGAAGGTTCCTGCGCTGCAAGCCCAGCTGAGCGGGCTCTACGTTGCGATGGGCGGATTTGCCAGCGGTTTCGTGCGCCTCGAGGGCGGTGGCCAGACGAACCGGTTTCAACTGGCGTCCGACGGGGTGATCACGTTGCCCGTACTCCTCGCGGATACGGTTTACCACCTTTCGATTTATGCGCCGAGGACCGGCGTGCTGGGCGAAGCCACCTTTTTGTCTTCGCCGACGGGCCTGACCACGCCGTTTCCGACCCTGGTGACCAAGTACCTGAGCACCCTCGATCCAGCAACGTTCTCCGACTCTGACCGCGACGGGATCCCCGACTTTGCCGAAGCGATAATCGGTTCTGATCCCAACAACCGTGACACCGACAATGATGGACTGGTCGATGGCGCGGATCCGCAGCCGCTCGTGGCGGCTCGGTTCCAGCTGATCTCCCGAGTAGGCACCGGGGGCGAAGCCTATGAAACCGCTACCGACGGCAACCGCGTCTACGTTGCCGCCGGCTTCAGTGGCTTGATTATTTTCGATTGGAAACCGGCGGGCACTCTCGCTCAAGTGGGCCAAGTGGCCCTGAGCGGGATTGTTACCAAGGTATCCGCAGAGGATTCAATTGTGGCGGCCATGGGAGAAACCGAAGTCCGAATCATCAACGTGGCCAACCCGGCCGCACCCAAAATCCTCTTCGACCATTCCATCACCAATAACACTGGTACTTTTAAGGATGTTTTGGTGCGCCATGGGTTGGTCTATGTGGTTCGTAATGCCATCACTGATGCGAACGGTCTAAATGGGCAGGACGAACTCTGGGTTTATGACGCTGCCACGGGCGTTAGGACTTTCACGTGGAAAGTCGCTGGAATTTCCTACCGTGAAGTCTCACCTCCTTTTTCGGTCGTGATCTACCCAAACTTGATCGGCGTGCAAGCAGATCGAGATCACGTTTATCTGTTACAGACGAGGTACTTTCCCAACTTCCTTGGGGGCATCTCACTTATGTCGGCGATTACAATCCCACTCACGTTCTCTAGTATTAGTGCGTTTACTCCCGTTTCGGCTGGTTTTTCTGCGTTGGGAGACCTGCTCTTGCCGAAGTTTTCGGACGTGGATCAGGCGAGCACGATGAAGCTCGCCGACCAGAAACTCTATCTGGGGTCCTATCTCTCTTGGCGGGCAGTGGATGTGAGTGACCCGCTTCACCTAGCAGTGGTCGCCAACCCACCGGTGGTCCAATCTACCGTTGTTTCACTCGCACCCGCTGGAAACGACACTCTGCTGACCACGACCGTGTTTGGTTCTGGGGTTAGCCTGCAGTTCAATTTCGCTACGACGATCTATGACACGGTCGATCCGGCGGATACAACCCGAGCGGTGGCAACATTCAATCTGCCGGGACACGAAAACGCCGTCATCATCCATGATGGCTACGCGCTTGCTTCCCTCACTGCCACCGTGTTACGCGTGGCCGGTAGGCCCGTCGTGACCGAAGGTGGCCTCGCGGTGCTGCGGTTCTCCGACTATGACCTAGCGGGACTTCCGCCCACGGTGTCCCTCATCCCACCCCCCGATATTGACCCTACCACGGCGAGTCGAGAAATTCAGGGCGGTAAAGTCCTCGAGATCGCCACCGTCGCCACTGACGATGTCCTCGTCCGACGCATTGAGCTATTGGCGGACGGAGTGGTGGTCGCCACGGACTACAACTACCCCTTCGCACCGCGCTGGGCGGTGCCCGTGACCCCTGGCCCCGTGAGCCTCCAAGCGCGCGCGACCGACTTCGGCGGAAACACCGCCTTGAGTGCCGTAATCGTGGTAACGATCAAATGACTATTAACTGATAGCAGGGATTTGAACGGTGACGCTCTGCGGTAAGGATTCCGCTGAGGTGCGCTCCCTAAGCCTTGATTGAACCTGATCGATCTTGCTGATCCAAAGCGGGCCTAGCTAAGGTACGGTTAACACTCGAAAAAATTCCTCGGTATCGCGCGCCTCAGGGAATAGATGCGAAGTCACTTCTTTGCCGTCCCCAGCCACGACAAAACCCACATTTTCCCAATCGCCATGGTCCAACGCGAGGCGTCTCTGGAGTCGGATTCTTAATTCAGTCGAAGGGGTGGCAAGAAGTACACCAACCTGCGTTGTCCCGGCAGCTTCCCCAGTGCCCACAAAAGTAAAATCACCCGCTGCGTTCAACTCTTGGGAGTTACCGTCTTCGTCACCGGCGGGAGGCGTAGCTGAATCCGAGATCGACTTTAGGATTGCCGTCTCGCCATTGGCTAGACGAACACTTCTTTCCACCCACGCGACTCGATGAACCGATAGATTCGGTTCTACGAGGTAGAGTACGTTTTCGAAAGGTCCGGCGGCAGATGCCGGGCCGGTCTTGGCTCCGACCAGAATCTGGCCAGCCGCGTTAATAAATAATAATGAATTACCCGCCAGGGTGAGGATAACTCCAGGGCCGAATTCTAGGGCGGGCCCACCGATCCGCAGAACGAACTCCAAACCCCGCCCGCGATCTACCATTAGCGCCACGAAAGGGTCACCATCCGTGGATTTAAGAGTGGTCCAGACGGCAATCCGGCCCGTCGAATTAATGATAGGCCGGGTAAACTTTAGGTAAGTCGCTCCCGGGATAGCCGGTACCGCTTGGCCTCCTCGCCCAACAATCCTAACACCTTCGACGGTGCCTGAAATTAAGCAAAAACGGGACGCACTCGTAAGCCCCGGGCCTTCGAGCAATGCCGTCGTCACAAACTGACCCGCTGAATTCACATCTGATGCACCGGCAAAGGATGCCAATTGGACCGCCACATCGGTCCCGAATTCAGGCAAAGAAAAATGCGGCGGGACCAGCAATTCGACGCTCCGATCAGTCGCCAGCCAAAGACCGGTATTGGCTTTAAACGCGTCAAAATCGGATTTAACTTGAGCCACTACGAGGATGCCACCGCTCTTCGTCAGCGTCACTCTGCCCGGCAAATCCGTGCCTGCAAAAGTCGATGAAGTTCCAGGAGCTGGGTCCATTTCGCGAAACTTCGGGGTTAGGAATCCTGGTTTTCCCGACCAAACCGTCCTCAACCCGCGAGGCTCCGCATCCGAGACGCTACTACTTAATGCAATCCGTCCTTGAGAACCTAAGGCCAGCGACGGCTGCGCAGCCTGGTAGACGTGGCCGGTGCCAAATCCCGGCGCGGGATTTCCATCTCGCATCACCATCTGGATGCCATCTTCCTCTGCGATCCACCAACCCACTTGGCTTTCTGCCGGTGCGGGCTCGATTACACCCTGAAAGGCTACTTGGCCCTCGGGACCTAGCAGGATGCGATCAAGAAATCCTAAATTTTCAATCCGATTCTGACCTCCCAAATCAACAATTGAATTCATCCCAGCCAAGTGAGCCCCCTCGCGAACGACCTGCGCCAGGGTGCCGTCCCGGAAACGAAAAATCGCGCGGTACGGTTGTCGCTGCCTCACCGTACCCAGCACCGTCACATGATGCCGGTCATTTAGGAGCGCCGTCACGAACACCTTCCGGATTTCGGCGATGTTCCAGCCGTCACCCGCGGTATCCCCTGGCACTGGATCAGCGGTGGTTAAAATCGCCTGGATCCGATACTCACCCGCGCGTAGCCCAATCCTGCCCGTTGCGCTTGCGAACAACCAAAACCCAATGACTAGAATCTGACTCTTCATACGAGCGTTTTAAACCTTGGAAACAGTTCTGCCGGTTCCCGATGTACAAGGCGTGACCCCGATCAGCTATCGTGATGTTTGAGGATCGGTTTGAGCATGACGATGAACATTTCCCACTGGGCGGTGTGGTTTTGTTCGTCTTCCGTGATCGAGGGGAGGTGTACTTTTTTCATCGTTGCAAATGCGATGCGTCGTTGGACGCGGCAAGTGATTCGTTACGACGAACCTGCAATCCGGCCAACCACCCCGTCTGGAACCCTTAAGATCGGCTTGATATCGCCTTGTCTCGCAGGTGATGTTAGAAGCGGGTCGGCGGGGAAAAGGGCTTTCTCGTTCTGACCAACCGACCGAAATTCGTATGGATTGCCGATTGATGCCATGAATACACCGTTTTCCTCGACTAACTCCCCACGCGGCCATTTGAGCGTTCGTCAGGCATTCACCTTGATTGAGCTCTTGGTGGTGATTGCGATCATTGCCATTCTGGCTGGAATGCTGTTGCCGGCGCTCGCCAAGTCGAAATCGAAAGCCCAAGGTATTGCCTGCTTGAGCAATCTGAAACAGCTCCAGCTCGCGCACGCAATGTATCCGGGGGACAATAGCGACCTGCTCACCGCGCCGGGGAACGCTCGTGACGAGCCGTATCAGTGGGTGGGCGGTTGGCTGGGCTGGCCAGGGCCGTATCCGTCGGACAACACGAACACGCTGATGATCATGAGTTCAACGAACTCAAAGTTCGCCCCTTACTTGGGATCTGCGGGCGTTTACAAATGTCCGGCCGACGTCAGCCGAGTAACCTTGGGAGGGCAGAAGTACAACCGTGTCCGCAGCATGAGCATGAGCCAGGCGATGGGCGGTCCGGGGGAATGGTTGCCGCCTGGATCCAGTATGGTGGGCGGACAGAAAACCTACAAAATATTCAGGAAATCCTCTGACTTGGGCGTCCCGGGGCCGTCGCAGCTTTATGTCATGTTGGACGAACATCCGGACAGCATTAACGCGGGCGGCTATGCGAATATGATGGTGGAAAGCCCAGCGGGCGCCCGAATTGTCGATTACCCAGCCAGTTACCACAATGGCGCAGCGGGTATTTCATTCGCTGACGGCCATGCGGAGATTCGTAAATGGATTGACCCGCGCACGCGTCAGCCGGTGAAGTTCTACGATATGCCGCTCAATGTCGCGTCACCCAATAACCAAGACATGATCTGGCTTTCTGACCGCACCTCAATCAAGAATTGAGCCCACCTCACTTCACTAAGTTTGCGCTCGGCCTCTCCCACTCCACCGCCAGAGCCCGACCCGCGCGGCCTGCGCCGACTGATCGGCGAGCACTCGACTTGAAGCTGGGCCGTGATCGATCAACGGCTCAGCCTGAGCGCTGAACTCACGGGACTTTGGTGGATCGGGCGCGCCGCTCGAAATATATAACTCCGCGCAACCGTTTACCGACCTTTGGCCTGCCCTAAAGTGGGACGGTGAATGGCATATTAGCTCTCCAAAAAACAAGGGACAGGCATGTTGAATATTAGGGTGCATCCGAGATGGGGATAGATTCCGACGCGATCCATGCACCCCACGTCGGCGGAACGAAATTGAAACCGAACGATGGAATTCTGTATCCATCACGTTTTCGATTTGAAGCGTGTGATACGAACAAAGGCGTTTATTTTGGGTTTCTCCTTCTTCGCACGAAAGCCAAAGCGCCAAGCGGACTGCACGCATTCCCAAGACCGAGCCCAGTTTATAAGTTCTTCGGAAATGAACGGGCTGGGTTTGAAACAGGGTGAATTTGCGATGGGCAACCCCGAGCGGCGGTTTTGGAGCTGAGCCTGGCAGGTCGCGAAGATTTGCCGGTTCGGCCAAGCGGCACTGAATTGTGAAGGAGTCGGTGGGCAGCCACCGGCCCACCCGCCCGGAAAATGTCTGCGCCTTTGCGTTAAATTAGTAATCATGGTCCGATGGGTAGGGCATCGGACGGCCAAGGGCGTCGAAACGGGATTCGTTTAACTCGTACGTCCGCGTGGTTGCCTTTTTTCGTGATGTTCGGCGGTCTATGTGGTCCTACACCCGTTTGCCAATTCATTTGCCAAGTTGCATGTCGGCCAGGATTTCAGCACGCTGTCACCTCATGTTATTATTTCGAGTTCTTTGTCGGTGGATTGCTCTGTGTGGGCTGCTCGGCAGCTCGCAGGTTTGGGCCTTCCCGAGATTGGTAGATTTTAGTCCGCGAACGGGTGGGCCGGGCACGACAGTCACTCTGACCGGATCGGGACTAGGTTCTGTGACGGGAGTCAATTTTAGCGGCGGTGCCGTGGCGACGATCATCGCCCGAGATACGACCTTTGTCCGGGTGATCGTCCCTTTAGAGGTCCTCAATGGGCCGATCAACATCATTGATGTGAACGGATTCGGTGACGACACCGGCGCCCATGGGTTGCCGGATTTCTTGGCACCACCCCGGATGGTTGGGTTTCAACGCTCAATCCCAGCCCCCATTTCAACCGCAGACGGCTTTCGAGGTGCCCCGGGCAATACCGTTCGAATTGACGGCGCCAATTTCAACTCGATAAACGATAGCACCTTTCCCGCATCGGTAGTGGTGGGTTTCACCGGGGTAAACGGTATCCTGGCCGTGGTACCCGCGAGCGTTGGAGTGGATTTTGTGGACGCAGTAGTCCCGGTGGGGGCGGTCAGCGGTCCATTGACGGTGGTGACTCGAATTGGTCGGGTGACGAGTCTCACTGACTTTTTTTTCCAGCCGTTTATAACCCGGTTTACGGCGACCGCCGCCGTCGGACAGACCAACGAAATCGTCGGTGTGAGTCTCAAGGGCGCGACGCTGGTGATGTTCGGGGATTTGTCGGTCGTTCCGAAGACGGTCTCGCCTACGAATATCACGGTCATCGTGCCTGCGGTGACTGGCCCGGTTCGATTGACCGTTATTACCCCAGGGGGTGTTGCTCAATCTGTAGCCTTTTT
>JAYVTS010000434.1:0-4816 GCA_043788645.1 Verrucomicrobiota bacterium | reverse complement strand
CGCTGTTGGGCATGCCACTGCAAATAATACGCCAGCAGGCACAAAAACACATGGGCGCGGATTCGATCCTCTTTCTTGCGGTACACCGGGCGCACCTCCGATTGCACCGTTTTGAATCTGAGCGGTCTTGGCCGCCACCGTGCTGGCATCCTGCGTGTTGCCTGGAAAAACGTCCACCCCCACCGGACACCCTTCTTCAGTGCAGATCAGGCCCAGGACGATTTGTTCGTGCCCGCGTTTGCCATCGCGGTTGTAGCCAAAGGTGACCTACTCGCTCTTGCCAACGCTTTGTGCTCGAAAGCGCTAAGCAACCTGCAAGCCGACAATCAACCTGGTTACCCCGAGGTTTACACCAATCTGCATCGGGCGATCAACTTGGACCCGAATTTTGCGCGACCTTACGTGGGGTTGCTGGAGTTCGTGGGGCGGGAAAATATGCCAGGCGTGAATTATCCCCCCGACGAAAATGCGCGGACGATCACAACAGTTGGAGATATCGCGAAGCCTGAATCCATCAAAAGTTTTAATTCACCGCAGGCTGGCGCATTCCTATTTCGTTGATCGCGATTTGATGCTGCTGGTTTTTGATGATGCCTGGGACCCTTTCCGCCACGATCCGAGATTTACGGAGTTGCTCGATAAGGTGGGTTTTACCAAAGTGAACCCGAAGCTGAAGAAGTAACGCAGATTTCAATTCCTGGCGAGCCTCGCCGTATTTCCGAGGAAACTAGCGTCGATCGAATCGTCCAGATTGAGGAGAATCAAGCGAAGGCCTTCGAGTTCCGTTCGAACGGCCCGAGGAATGTGCGATTGATCAAAGCTTTGTAGCGGGAAATTCAAGAGCATTGCTTTTGACCGAATTGAGCCAGACGCACGGCTGGCAACGATGCCGGAGCTAGAGCGCGGATTTCATCGTCTTGACGCGACAAAGTCGTTTGTGTTACAAGCTGCGTATGACGGAAACGCTAACTATCCGACTGCCGAAATTACTGGCGCGCGAATTTCGCGCCAAGACCCGAGCCGCCAAGACGAATCCGACGGAGGTCCTGCGGCAGGCGGCCGCCCGCTACGTACGGAATGACCCGACGGCAAACCATGCAGTCGTCGAACATCTTCGCGCCCGAGCCGGTACTTGGATGGGCAACCTCTCTGGCGAGGAGCTGATGCGGAAGACCCGGCCATGATCCTCGTGGATACGTCCGTCATAGTCGCCTGGCTGGATCAGCATCATTCGCAACATCGGGCTTGCCTCGCTGCCTTGGAGGGATGGGCGCGGCGTGGTCGGCTCGCTGTCAGTTGCATCACGCTGGGGGAATTGGCGGCGGGCGGGCGCACACGCGACGCCGTGGAGGAGGATCTTCGCGACTTCGAAAAAATTCCACTGGACGCGGATGCCGCCTGGCGCGCGGGCATCGCTTTCCGACGGTATCGGCGTACCAAGTCGGATGACCCGGTTCTGCCGGATTTCCTGATTCGGGCGCAAGCAGCGGTACTAAACCTGTGCCATTTGACCAACGACCGACGCCGAACTCTTCCATTCCCTGACGTTGATTTTGAATTCGTGGGCTGACGCGGCGGGAGCCCACGAACCTGCTTTGCGGTACTCCACGCCGTCACGCCGGTCGGAAGACCAGCGGTACGTCGGCAAATATCTCGTTGAATGCCATCCGTACTGGCCCAGTTTTTTCCGTGTCGAGCGAGGAATTACTTGAGCGCATTACGATGGATGCCGGCATCTGTCACGGGAAACCCTGTATACGTGGGCTGCGCTATCCGGTGGAATTTCTGCTGGAAACGCTTAGCGGGACGATGACCAGCCAGCAGATTCTGGTGGATTTCCCTGATCTCGAAATGGAAGATTTGCGCGCCGCCATCGCATACGCCGCGCGACTGAGCCGGGTGAAGAGTAACGAGCCGGTGGCCGCATGAAGTTCCTCGTGGATGCCCAGTTGCCGCGACGCCTGTCGCTGGAACTGGCGCGCCTCGGACATCGACGCCTGAACTGTGCGCCCCGAATCGGATTACCCTGGAATCGGCTCTCACCCAATTCGACTTTATTAAATTCAGTGCGTTGGCGATAACGATTCATGCGTGAATTCGCAAAGGGAGCGCAGAGGTCAGCTCTACAATATTAATAACTGCTTTGGCAACGCTTTGGCGAACGCCTGCATTTCCGGCCGGGTCGCGGCCGTCGCCCGGAAATTGCGGACTCCTTGCGCCGCCGCCGCGTAACTGAGGCCAGGCACGTGGCGAACCCATTCCACCCGCCGCCAGCCCAAATGCCGCGTCGCCACCGCGAACATCCCGTTGCGAGCCCAGTCCCCGTGTTTCGTGCGCGCGGCGCTCGGAAAACCGGACAAAACGGGCGGTTTGAAATGCGGACGCAGTTAGAGTTTTTGCAGCGGTAATTGGGAAGAAACATCAAGACGCGGTTCCATTGCGCTTTAGCTGGCTTTCCCCGGCTTTCTTGTGACTCCGATGGATTGATTTAAGCGAGGGGGAGTCCATGAGATCTCGCCCTTTTGCAACGAGTCCGTGGATGCGACGCACAATGTCATCTTGTAACGCAGAACCGAGCGTCTGCGAGATAAGTCCCACTAGCAGAGGCGTTTGGACTCGGGAGAGATCTTGTAACGCAGCGGCAAAAAGATCTCTCGGAAGCGGTTATGGATCAATACGTTGCCGCAATGAGAGATCTTGTAGCGCAACCTTAGGGGCGTTTAGAGATTTCTTACGGTATTCCGGATGCCCGGAATGCCACTGGCGGACGCGTTCGAAATTCTGAGGGCCTTTAAAGTAATCTTGGTTTTCGGGTTTGGCCAACCATCGGGCCTGCGCCTCGCGTTTGCTCTCAACACGACAGGTCGGCTGTTGGCAGCACCGCTGGTGGCGGTGATTGCGCGGATCCCGGGCAAAGAGACTTTTGCAGTGGAAGCACGAGACAAACCCAGAGGGCGAAGGCATGCATGCGTGGCTGGACAATGTTCTCCCCACCCGCGTGGAGGATAACGACAATTAGAAGTACCCACCGCCTTGCCTCGGTGGTTCTGCTACCGAGCGAGAGTACCCAAATAATTGTCGTTATGCACGCCGCCGCCGTCCGGGCGCGGGAGGTCAGCCACGATCCGGCCCGCCGTTTCGTGAACCTCGTCCGCCAGCGCCTCGGCGAGAACATCACGCAAACCCAGGAAAACCGGGCCCGTTTGACGCTCGTCCGCTTCCGAGAGCTCCGTCCCGAGGGTTTTCGGCCTCAAATTTCTTCACTCTCGACAATGGTTGCCGATTTATACTAGAACTGGTATACTGACGATGGATGAGACGAAACACCAAAAGCCGCTCTTTTGGATTGGCCGCTCTTACGACGACCTGGTGGCTTGTCCGCCCGAGGTCCGCCAGACCTTCGGCTTCGCGCTGGGCCAGGCCCAGCAGGGCGGCAAGTTCGTCGGTGCCAAGCCGCTCAAGGGCTTCGGCGGGGCCGGGGTGCTGGAAGTCGTCGAGGACTGGCAGAGCGACACGTTCCGCTGCGTTTACACCGTCAAGTTTGCCGGGGCGGTCTATGTGCTCCACACCTTCCAGAAGAAGTCCAAGACCCGCAGCAAGACCCCGAAGCCGGAAATTGATCTGGTCAAGGAACGACTGAAACGAGCGGAAGAGCATTACCGGGAATGGATCGAAAAGCAGACAAAGGAAACGCCATGAAAACTCACCAAGCCGTCCGTCAGGGCGGAAAGAACATTTTCGAGGATCTGAAACTGCCGGACGCGGAGGAGCTCAACGCCAAGGCCCAGATCGCCTACCGGATTTGCGCCCTCCTTCAGAAACGCAAACTGACCCAGCAAGAGGCGGCGGACCTGCTCGGCACCGATCAGCCCAGGGTGTCCGCGCTGCTCCAGGGACGATTGGAAGGATTCTCCTCCGATCGCCTCTTCCGGTTTCTCAACGCCCTCGATCAGGACATCGAAATTGTCATCCGACGGGCCAAGAAAAAGAGCCGCCACGCGCCTGGCATCCGCGTGCTCGCCGTCGCCTGATTCGACTTTTCATTCCACAAGCAACTCGCACCGATAAGGTTTCTTATCGTGGAAACGGGGTCAGTCCTCACCATTGAGGGGTAGAGCGCAGGGGTCAGATCTACAGTATCAATAACTGCTTTGGCAACGCTTTGGCAAACGCCTGCATTTCCGACCGGGTCGCGGCCGTCGCCCGGAAATTGCGGACTCCTTGCGCCGCCGCCGCGTAACCGAGGCAGGCCCGTGGCGAACCCATTCCACCAGCCTCCAGCCCAAATGCCGCGTCGCCACCGCGAACATCCCGTTGCAACCCCAGTCCCCGTGTTTCGTGACGATCACGCTCCAGGGCCGGCCCAATAGTCGTTGCGTCTCGCCGACGAGCCGTTCCCACGAGGGCCTCGACGCCCGCGCCACCCTCCGCGCCGCGGTTTGCTGGCGGAGATCTACCTTCCTGCCTTTCAACAGCGCAACCGCCTCCTCGACGTCACCCAAAGGAAGATCCGCTTGCCCCCGTTCCCGCGGCTCGTAACATGGAGCGACGCCCCGGGCCAATCGATTCTCAACGGTCTTGCCATGCCGCGAGTTTCGACCCCGACGTACAATAGTCAATATTGTATATATGACCAATTTGCCTCACCTTCGATCGAAGCGACTGGGACGCCGCCACGCCTCGCCTAAGGGTCTTATATGCCACTCTCTAGCCCAAATGTTGGACACCGTTCCCATGGCTGCCGACAAAGTCGACGAGGAGTTTTGGAGGCGAGAGAAGGAGAGTGGTGTGACGAGGGTGGAGTGGGACGGATCTG
>JAYVTS010000433.1:0-7951 GCA_043788645.1 Verrucomicrobiota bacterium | reverse complement strand
CAGGCGCGGGGACAGGAGGTGGACAAGCGGACCGACATTTGGGCCTTCGGTTGCTGCCTTTACGAATGCCTAACCGGACAGCGGCCATTCAAGGGCACTACCGCGAGCGACTTGATGGCGGAGGTCTTAAAAAGCGATCCGGATTGGGCTCGGATTCCCATCGAGACGCCACGTGAAGTTGTGACATTGTTGCGCCGGTGCATGGAGAAGGAACCAACTCGGAGGCTGAGCAGCATCGGCGACATTGCCATCACGCTGGACGAAACGACTCCGCAGGCTTGCTCCCCTTCTCCGTCCCTACGTTCGCAATCAACCGCGATTGCTCCGTCAGTACCAGCGCCCACAGGAGCTTCCTCGAAGTGGCAGCGCACTTTGGTGGCGGCCTTATTCATCACGACCATCGGCATCGGGTCTTTTGCCTGGAGACGGGCCGTTACAGCGCGAGATTCGCTGGGCAGTCCCGGCGCCAGGCGCATCACGTCACTCGCAGTTAAGCCGCTCGACGATTTTTCGGGCGACACAAACAACGCGTATCTCAGTGACGGCATGACTGAGGCGTTGTGCGCCGCGCTGGGCAATGTCAGCGCTCTGCGTGTTCCTGGGCGCTCCTCCGTGATGCGGTATAAAGGAGGTCAAAAGTCAATTCAGGAGATAGCCAAAGAACTAAAGGTCGATGCCATTGTTGAAGGATCGCTCCAGCGCGCCGCAACAAACATTTTGATCACGGTGCAACTCATCGAGGCCTCCACTGACCGGCACCTTTGGTCTACGAACTACCAGCGCGACCTGAGTGATTTCTTTGTGTTACAGAACGAAGTCGCTCGAGCCATCGCCAACGAAGTGCAGGCACGATTGACCCCCGAAGACCAAGCTCGTTTGGCGCGAGCGCGGCCGGCAAACCGCGAAGTAATTGAAGCGTGTTTGCTTGGAACACACTATAGCACCGATGTTTCAAGCGAAGGCACTACCAAGGCTCTAGGTTTTTTCAAAAAGGCGATCGAAATCGATCCCAAATACGCGCCAGCCCACGCTGGGGCTGCATTGGTTTACCAATCTGCTGGTGGCTGGTGGTTGTGGCCGCCGCGCGAGACAATGCCAAAGGCATTGGCCGCAGCCGACGAAGCCATCCACCTTGATCCCGGTCTTGCGAATAGTTACGTCGCGCGCGGTTACGTTCGCCTCCTCTTTAATTGGGATGCACAACTCGCTAAGGCGGATTTCGATCAAGCGTTTCAGCTCAACCCGAATGCCACGGTGACCGGGCTTGCCTTGGTTGATTACTTTTTGGTGAAAGGCAAATTTCAGGAAGCTGCGTTGATCGGGCATGAGGTGTTGAATCGTCATCCACTCGACCCGCTTGTATACACTGAATTGGGTTGGGCAAGTTACGCCGAAAAGGAATTTGATCGAGCGATCGCCTACTTGCATAAGGCCCTGGAATTGGACCCTAATTTTTTTGCGGCTTACTATTGGCTTGGTTGGAGTGAGGAGCAGAAAGGCGAAACCGCCTCTGCACAAGACGCTTTCCAACACTTGTTACGCATCGATCCGGACTCGCCAGTAGGGCTAATGTCGGTTGGGTTTATACTTGGTGAAGCAGGTCGAATTCAAAAAGCTGAGGGAATTCTGGCGGACCTCAGCCAACTCGAAAAGCGACGATTCGTCACCTGCTTTGCCCCCGCTTACTTGAACCTTGGGTTGGGTCGAAGGCAAGCCGCTCTCGATTGGTTGGAGAAAGCATGCGACCAACGCGACAGCAATTTGCCGTATTTAAATTCGTTGCGTGAATGGGATCCGCTGAGGGCAGAACCGCGCTTCCTGGCGCTGCTGAAAAAAGTGGGTTTAGATAAATGAGCCGCTCGCAACTCTTGCACTATCGCGTGACCGCCAAGCTGGGAGAAGGCGGCATCCGAGTCCCGTTCTGACCCATCAACGCCCAGCATATCTTGGGGGTTCGTCCTGTCGTGTCGTCCTCGCTGAACCCGCCGGAATCAACTGCGCCCACCCGCCGATTCGATTACGCTGCGTCGCAACCGTCGCCGTCAACGCAGCGGCTCGCCTTAGCGGATTTGTAATTTTCGAGACTCATTCGATGAGGTTTTACTTCGGTGCGACCTGACAGTTCAAAAAAGGTCGAGCGTTCATTGCGGAGTGGCGGGCACGGCGTCGCCCAAGAGCGCGGCGGCTTCGCGGCGGAGGAGCTCGCCGGAAAGATCCGTTGAGTCTCCACTGGCTTGGGGAATTTTATTCGGTTGGGAATTGGATTCTAAAAGACGAAGCCCCTCTTGGTAGGCTTCCCTTGATTTCATTGGATGATCCATTCGCGCTTCGATGGCTGAAAGCAGGAACCAGCCTTTTTGTGATGCTTTGCCGAAGAGTTCTTTATGTTCACGCATGTAGTTCGCATTAACAGTCGCAGCTTTCTCAAGTCTTCCACTGCGATATTCGATCAACGCCTCCGAGAATTTAGCCCAAATACGATTCCAGCGGCCTCCCTCTGTCTCTGGGGCGTGTTCAATTAGTTCACGAACAGTCGTGAGAAAGAATTTCTCTGTAGGTACCGTGAGCAGAGGTTCCGCTAATTGCCAACTGGTTTGGCTGCTGCCGCCACTGGCGAACCGTGCGAGTGCCGCAATACACAGCGTTCGATGTAGTTCTTGGTCTCCTTTTAGAGCAGCCAGTTGAGCAGCAGTGTGCCAGAGTCCGACATCTATTAGCGAATTAGTTATTGATCCAACCAACATATTTAAGCCTCGGTTCCGGTCACCTGAGTCGGCAACTATGGCGCCAAGGTACGCTTCAAGCAAAGTGCGAGTAACCGTGTCGGACGCAGGTAGGTTGTTAATTGCATCTGCAAGGGACTTTTCCGGAAGAGCTGTTACGTATCCGTCTGAAGCTATAACGCGCACAAATGTCTGGAGGACTTCCCGTTTTTGAGTCGATTCTGCTAAAGAGGCTGCCTGCAAGATGGATAATAATTGACGAGCTACTAGCTCTGATTCGTCTGCTCTTCCGCGTGCGTGTTTCATTCTGATCAAAACCAACATGGCACGCATGCGTGAGAATAATTGTGCCTGATCATCTGGAGCGATCTTGAGAGCTTCCTCGGCTAACTTTTCTGCCTGATTCATATCTCCAAGGTAAGAATGGAACAGTGAGCTATTGGCAAGTGCATGAACGGCGACTTTTGCATTCGGCGGTTTTTGTTGCATCGCTTCCTCGGCGATGCGTGTTAGGTTACTTGCGGCTTTTGAATCTTGCTGACCCCACATTATCGCACCGGTGATTCGCTCCCGTGCTTCTAACGTTAAATCAGCTCCCTCGTCTCCGAGGATTCGACCGAGTTTTTCTACTTCACTAAATTGTAGTTCAGCGGCTCTGAAGTCATTTAGAACACCATCGTAAGCAGTACCGACTGCCAATCTGACTTGAGCTTGAGCACGTGACGCATTTGTCATCCGGGATGCAAGGCGATCTGCTACCACCAATAATTGCCGAATGGCACTAAAATGACCTTGCTGCTCCAAATCTGGAATTACAGTTTTCAAATACTCGGTTACGAAACTTGAGACATTGTCCGCTCTTATCCCTTCGGCTTCTGCTCTATTGCGTGCCGCAGCCCTTGCCAGCTCAGCCTTTGCTTCTGCCAATCTCGCCTTCCGCTCCCTCACAAACGCCGCTGTGCTGAAAGCCAGCGCCGCGATCAGCGTGAGCGCGATGGCAACTCCGGCCCCAAAAGCGCCCTTATTCCGCCGCACCATTTTCTGGAAGCGATACGAGCCGCTTGGCGGGCGGGCGGTCACGGGTTCGTTTTCGAGATGGCGTTTGAGGTCGCTGACGAGGCCGCTGGCAGTTTCGTAGCGGCGGTTGCGGTCCTTTTCCAGGCATTTCATCACCACCCAATCGAGATCGCCTTTGAGCAGATTGCTCAACGACGCGAGTTCTTCGCCGTGGTTGCGCGCGATAATCGTCTTTTGCTCGTTGGCCATTGTGCTCAGGCGCGTGCTGGGACGTTCGGGTTCCTCTTCGCGGATGACCCGTTGCATCTCGCCGTAACCCAGGCTGCGCAAGCGCTTCTCCGGGAATGGCGTGGTGCCGGTCAACAGCGCGTAGAGCAGCACGCCCAGGCTGTAGATGTCGGCGCGAGTGTCCACGTCCATGCTGCTCAACTCCGCCTGTTCGGGACTCATGTATGCCGGCGTGCCGATCATGCTGGCGAAGTTGGTGAAGAGGGTTTTCTCGGTCAGCTTCTGGTTGGTGGCTTTGGCGATGCCGAAGTCGATGACCTTAGGCATCGGCTCGCCATTGTGCATGGTGATGAGGACGTTCGACGGTTTGATGTCGCGGTGGATGATGCCCTTCTGGTGCGCGCTTTGGATCGCCTGGCAGACTTGCATGAAAAGCTTAAGGCGATCCTTGGAGGAGAGTTTGGCTTTGTCGCAATACTCGGTGATAGGCACTCCTTGCACGAGTTCCATGACGAAGTACGGGCGGCCGGACTCGGTCGCGCCACCGTCGAGCACGCGCGCGATGTTCGGATGGTCCATCATCGCCAGCGCCTGCCGTTCGGCTTCGAACCGGGCGACGACTTGCCTCGTGTCCATGCCGAGCTTGATGACCTTCAAAGCCACCCGGCGGCGGACGGGTTCCTCTTGCTCAGCCATATACACGACGCCCATGCCGCCCTCGCCGATTTGCTGGAGCAGCTTGTAGCGCCCGATGCGCGTGCCGGGGCCTTCGGCGAGGGGCGCGTGCGCGTGGACGGTTTCATCGCCGTCTTTGGTCGGGATAAAACCTCCGGCGGCTTCGTAGGCAGAGAGCAGCGCTTCCATTCGCTGGCGAAGGTGTTCATCCGATCCGCAGGCGGCCTTGAGGTAGGCAGCGCGGGCCTCGGCCGTCGGTAGTTCGATCGAATGGTTGAAAATTTCTTTTTCGCGATTCGTCGTGTTGTTCGTGTCGGACATAGTTTTTAAGGTTTAGCGGCCTTCACTTAACAGTCCGAAAAAGAGCGCCGAAGCGGGCCATCTATTTTCGCGTTCAGAGATTTTTTTGGAGGTCCGCATAGAGCCAAGCCCGGGCGAAAGCCCAAGTGCGCTTGGCGGTGCGCTCAGGGACACCGAGGAGTGCGGCAGCCTGATGATTGGGAAGTCCGGCGAAAAAGCGGAGCTTAATCAACTCAGCGCCTTGCGGGTCTTTCTGGGCGTAACGGGTCAAAGCTTCGTCCAACGCGAGGATCAGATCGGGATCGGATTCAGTGGCCACGTCCACAGTGTCCAAGTCGATCCGCCGGAGGCCACCGCCGCGTTTTTGCGCGTCCTTGTGGCGGGCGCGGTCCACGAGGATGCGCCTCATGGCTTCGGCGGCAGCACCAAAGAAATGTCCGCGACCGTTCCAGTTCTGATCGTCCGAACCGGTAAGGCGCAGCCAGGCGTCGTGGACAAGCGCGGTGGCTTGCAATGTTTGGCCCGGCGGCAAAGCAGCCAGGCGAACGGCGGCCAGTTTGCGCAGCTCTTCGTAAACCAATGGCAGCAATTCGTGCGCAGCCTTGGGGTCACCCTGCTGAACGCGATCCAGAATGCGCGTGACATCGCTCATGCAGAAGGATTATTGGTCGGATCGTCGCCCTACTCAAGAGTGGGAGAGCAAGCTAAACTGGTTTGATCTTTCTGCGGAGCGCCGAAAAGGCGGGGAAAACCAGGGGCATTTGCCGGAGAAGGCCAGGAGGTATTCGTGGGCGTAACCGTCGCAGCGGGCCCAGGCGAGGACCCGGGCGACAGTACCGCAGTCGAGGAATTTGCCGAAGACGTTGGTGCAATTGCGTTACTTCGCCGGTTTCACCTTTCACCGGAAACTTAGCTGACCAGGGTCGTCGGCTGGATCCGTTCCCAACGGCATTTTCGAGCGACACAGAAGTAAATCAGCGCACCAATCCAATGGGTAAACCAGATCAGCACGGCCCAACCCACACGCTCCCAGCCGCTGAGCTGGTTGTTCCTAATAGCGTCGATGAGCATCCAGACCCACAAAACAAACGCGGCAAGGATCACCACCCCAAAAATTAGCGGCAGCGACAGCACGCAAACCACGGCCAATAAAACCACCGCAACCGCCCCAAAAACCGTCAAAATTTGAATCATAGGTTCTCTTTCTCTGCAACTTCATCCCAAGGTAGTACCCGAACAGCGGGTAGAGGTTTCATCAAACGCTCTGGGTTTTGAGGGGCGAACCTGCAGCTCCCTGCCCCGCGCGGGAACCGCCAGGCCCATCGGTAGCGGCGCGTCCGAGTGCCAACTGGGTCAACGCGTCCTCGATTGCGGAGCCAAGCTTAGAGCGATAGGCTAAGTGCCTATGAAAACGGTTGGTTTTCTCTGCGTACTTGGTTCGGTGCTGACGTTTTCCGTCAGGGCGGGCAATTGGCCGTCTTGGCGTGGACCCCACCAAGACGGCACGACACCGGAGACTCAATTTCCCGGCACCTGGAACCAAGCGAAAAACGTAAAGTGGCGTACGCAATTGCCCGAAGAGGGTAATTCCTCACCAATCGTTTGGGCTCAAACGGTGTTGGTAACCCAAGCAATCGCCGATGGAAAAAAAAGGACGCTGATGGCTTTTGATCGTGCGACCGGGAAACTGCGCTGGCAACATGGGGTAGATTACGCCGTACCCGACCCGCGCCATAAATCAAATCCGCATTGTGCGGCTTCGCCAGTGACGGACGGCGAACGGGTCGTGGTCAGCTTTGGTTCGGCGGGAATCGTAGCGTATGATTTCGCGGGCCAGCAACTCTGGCAGGCAGATCTCGGCAAACAGACCCATGAGTGGGGACAAGGCTCATCGCCGGTCATTCAAGACGACAAAGTCATCGTCTATCATGGTCCCGGGGAATTCTCCGCCCTCTATGCCCTCGATAAGAAGACCGGTGAACGAAAATGGACGGTACCCTTGAAGGAACAGCGCCCGGACGAGCGTTTCGACGGTTTTGCCGGTAAGAACGATGGGATGATGGGTACCTTTGGCACGCCGCTCGTCATTCATGCCAACGGACGAGACGAAGTCATCTTGCCGGTGGTGAACCGGTTGCGTGCTTACTCAATTGCCACGGGCCGCGAGCTGTGGAACGCGGACGGCATGAACCCACTGGTTTACGGATCAGCGTCTTACGGCGAAGGAACGGTGATTGCTATGGGCGGATTTTTTGGGAGTACAATTTATATCAAGCCAGGGGGCGAAGGCGACGTCACGGACAAACGCCTTTTCTATGACCGTCGCACTAAGAGGCATTCGATTGGTTCGCCGATTATTAATAAGGGGTACGTCTACGTGAGCGTGACCGACGGCTTTGCCCAGTGCCACGAGTTGGCGACGGGCAAGTTGGTATGGGAAGAGCGACTGCCGACCACGGGCGCAACGGGTCAAACTTGGGGTTCGATGGTCCTGGCGGGGAACCGGCTTTACGTGGTCAACCAATCGGGCGACACCCTCATCCTGCGGGCGGCCCCAAAGTTTGAGCTGATCGCGAGCAATCCGCTGGGCGAATTGTCTAACTCCACGCCCGCGTTGTCGGAAGGTGAAATCTTTATCCGTACCCATTCCGCGTTGTACTGTGTGGCTGAGGCTAAATCAGATCGTATTAAGTAATCTGGGTTTCCCACCGGTATTTAGCTTGGAACGAATCGTTCAAGAAACAATTTGTCCTATAAGGCAGACCCAGATAATCATTGTGTATCTCTTTTTGTTTATTGTGTTGGTGTATCATGTGGCGCGTGTTGAGACGCCGGAGCTCAGGGACCCGGCCAGAAAAACTATCCGATTGGAAGCGTGGGGTTAAGGCCGGGTTCCCTGCGGCGATCATGTTAGCCGCTGCGTTCGCTACGGAGAACCAATCTCGACGAGATCCTCGCCGCCACCGAACAACGCTAGCGCCGTCGTGAGATGCTGTGACAGAATCCGC
>JAYVTS010000432.1:0-3801 GCA_043788645.1 Verrucomicrobiota bacterium | reverse complement strand
TGGCATCTGAAGGTCCGTTTTTACTGAGCCAAGAGAACTGCGCCTCTCCGATGCAAGGATTCAAACCGGCAATCCGCTACCTTGGCAAGACCGGTTTTAAGGAAAAATGTTATTTTCAGGAATTCACGGATCCGCCTTCTGCCAAACCAAAAAAGTATCGGCAACGGTTTCAAACGATGCACTACGATCAGAATAAGGTCTACAGCAGTACTTCCTGTCCGGGCGGTACATTTCAACAAGGTGATCCCTCGGCCGGTAATCCGGCTTGCCCAGAGACCGACGCAGCCGGCCCAGCATCCGAGGCAAATGTCAAAATTATCAATGTGACAAGAAACGATACTTATAATATAAACGACTGCTCAGACATTTTGACATATTCCGGGGTCTCTCAGTGTAGTTCAAGTTCAATTGACGGGCGTGACAAAAGATACGGCGTCAATTGTCCGCCGATTTTCCACGTATACTATGAGTCGAGAATCACCCCGACATTTTCAAGTTATCTCGGTCAAAATGGTGTATGGAGCGGGACCGGAACAGAAACTCATAGAATTATAACCCAATGTCTCAATCCTGGCCTGAATGCGAATGGTTTCACACCATGTGTTCCTGGTCAACAACCAACCGAACAAGTTGAAAGAACCACCACTAGCACCGTGAATCCTCCTTTTGGATTCCCTGGATTCGATCAGCAATTTGGTTGGGTCGTTACGGACTCAACTACTATGACCGGATCAGTGGTTCTACCTTCCTCCGATTGCAATGGTCAACCAATATCACCTTCGCATCAGAACGGAACCATAAAGCTTTCACAGGAATTCACCACCTCCGAACTCGATACCATCGCCCGAGCCAACGCTACGGCAACCACTGCCGAGCTAACCTACCCGACTGATAGTTGGCTCGACTTCGGAACCGCCCGGTATGCGATGAGTGATAACGAATTCACCTGCAAAGTAAGAAAGCTGTATTATCATTTCTCCTTTCCAGGTGATCCAGGAGTTTCATATTCCGTCACCTGGTCCACCGTTATCATTGGAGAAAATGGATCAATTAATGAGAACAAGGCAAATTCATGGACTGGTGTCGCGGGCCCCGATGGTTGGTGTGATTCCCCGGGGTTTGTTTTGGATCCGCCGAGTTATAATTGTGTTGGCTATGTAGCCAATGCTTGGGCTCAACCCACGATCCAAATGACTGGCCAAAGCTCCGGTGGCGGTTGTTGCGGAGGCGGTGCTGGGCAGTTGAGTCGGAGTACTGGACCAGCAGCCAGCGGTCCCACCTTTACCATTGGGCTGGGCCTTGAGGGATACCAGACCCAATCAGGGACCTTGAGCTACCGGGGTGGCAGCTCAGCACCTCGGAACGCGACATCTGCCCGATTGAGTGTTTCGGGCAAATCCGCCAATACCGACGTTGTTCAAGACCAGGTGACCGGCAATATCCGGCAGGTGAAAAGCGCACAGATTCTCGCCGACGTCCAAACTTTGACACCTAACAGCTTCCGGGTAGATCTGTACTCTGCCAACACCGTTGCGCCAAAAGACGCAACCGGCTTCTATCCCGTGACAGGACAAACACCCTTTGAAAGCTGGACCGCGACGGCGCCCGATGCGGCAGCCAATCAGTTCAATCGGGTATTGGTCACCCAATCGACCGGCAGCTCTTCGAGCGCCGTCTACGAATATCTAGAAGACTCTGGGGTTTGGACTCTCAATTACCCGGGCAACGTCGCTCGCGAAAAATCGTGGCAGACTAGAATTGCTTTGGGGACCGGTAACTACGACTTGACCCAGATAACTGAATATTGGAACCCAATAGACAACGTTCTAAAACGGCGATCAGAAGTAACCTATCGAAATCCAAAATTTACACCCGGAAATGGAGCTACTTGGGCTTCGGCAGATGGTACTGACGAACCTAACTATCCAATTCTAAAAGTACGGGAAGCCGACGGTATTCCAGGTCAGATGAGAGAGACAACCTATCAATCGGATCCCGGAAACCTAAATACCGACCGCGTAGCGGGTAAAACTTTGCCGGGTGGACATTGGCAAACGTTTACGCATGGGTATTATCAACGCCCAACAGACCCAAAGACATCAGTCCGCCGCATCCTAACGATTATCGAAGGCCTTGGGAACTGCACGAGTTGTGCAGATACCAGCTCTCCCTATCCCTGTCGCACCACTACCTATCAGTACACATCCGAAAACTCCAATGACGGTGGCGCAGATTTTCGCCCGATCGTTCCACGATCAGTAACCGTTACCGTCGGGGCCGACCCAAAGGTGGTTTCCAAGAGCGCCCGTGTTCTGAAAAAGAACACCAATGGTGCCTTGGAACAAGTCACCGAATACCGACTTTCTGGAGATTTTTCCGACCCGGCCCTAGATAACAATGCTCTCAAAACAATCAACACCTACTTTACCAGCGGAGCCTTTATCGGGCGACTTCATGTCACCGACAATCAGGATCATACCCGAGTCGTGTACGAGTATTCAGATGCCGGAGGACTTCTAACGACCACAGTCTCGTCAGGCAAAGCCGACCCCGGGAATAGTCTGTTGGTGAGTTCAGGAACCCGTACCATAACTGTCGTCCGCCCGTCAGGCCAACTTAGTTCGCAACGTGAGGAAAATATTTCCTCCAGCACCCCCCTCAATGGCTTGTTGCTAAGTCAGAACACCTACGCAAACTATGATAGTCAGGACCGACCCCAGCGAGTTATCCATCTTGATGGAACTTCTGACTATACTTACTATTCCTGTTGCGGGGTCGATTACACAATTGATCGAGACGGCGTGACCACCACATTTCTTTATGATGCTGCCAAGCGGAGTATTGGAACCCGGCGCCTGGGTACGATGCAAAGCAACGTCCTCGATTCGGCGGGTAACGTGATTCTTTCCCAGCGTGTCGGCGCCGATGGTACTATTGTTACGCTCTCTTCCAGTACCTATCTGCCTGATGGAAGTCTTCAATCCTCAACCGATGCCGCCGGTACCGTCACCCAATATTTGAAAGACTATTCACAAACCTACTTGGTCAGCACAACCACCGAGGCATCCGGAACCGTTGACGTAAATACTCGCGTCCAGAGATTCAGCATGGATGGCCAATTGGTGGAGACCAGCGGCACCGGCAACGCACCCATGCGATTTGAACATGGCTATCTCGCCATTGGCCCCGATCTTCGAGCTTATTCCAAGACCATAAAGCTGACCGCTGAAAACACCCAAACCGGAGTCAATGAATGGGTTGTCAACTTGACGGATTTCCAAGGAAGACCTTGCAAAACCATCTACCCGCTTGCGTCTGATCCAACTCCCTTGGATATAACAGACAATCCAATGAGCCAGTCTTTCTATGATCCAATCACTGGACGCCTCATTCGTCAGGACGATCCAGATCTCGTCAGCACCCTTTTTGATCGGCCCAATTGGAACGAGAATATCGTCGCCAAAGACCTCAATCAGAATCACCTCATCGACCTTGCCGGCCCCGACCAGGTCACACGAACCGCCACCGAGATTGCCCAGGAATTTGGGACAATAACCCGACGTAACACGACGTACGAATACAAACTGGCCGGCAATCCAACCCCCATCGTGATCTCATCAACCTCGTCGTCCGTCGATGGGTTGCGTACCTGGACCGTCACTCCCGGGATTGCCAACCCTGCTACGACTCAAATATCCTACCTCGGTGGCGGGGTTCGAACCACCAGAAGCACCAGTCCTGACGGATCCTACACCATTGCCACCTACCAGAACGGGCGTCTGACCTCGCAAAACGCCTATG
>JAYVTS010000431.1:0-4473 GCA_043788645.1 Verrucomicrobiota bacterium | reverse complement strand
AAACTGGAATCGCCCTTTCGGAACTCGATTCGATCCCCGGCGGGATGGGTCTCACCCAGTGGCTCAACCAAACTTACTCCGCCTTAGGTGATCCAGTGTTGGGTGGTCCCGACGGCATGAAGGCAGGGTTTGGTGGTATTTTTGGAGCCGCACCGAAGGTTCATTTAATCGTCTCCGAGGAAGCCAAATCCTATCAGCCGGAGATGGCATGGTTGGCCCAGAACTTGGGAGATCGCTTCCAGGTACGGGAGACGACGTTTACTGATTTTTCAGCGGGGGACGCGGTCTACCGCTTCTTTGAATTGTTTGATTTACCGAACGTCGCCAATGCGCCGCTGATATTTGAACTCGCCCGACAACGCCAACTTCGTCTCACCCCACCGCCGAAACCGATCTTTGAGGAAAAGCTGCTCTTTGCCCTGCTGTGGAATCGGAATCTCCGCCCCTATTGGCGCCAGGAACTGGGCGAAGGATTTTTCAATCGAATGCTGAAAATCACCCCTCAGACCTGGGTGATGGATCCCACTCCCCTGCCCCCGCAAGCAGCCTATCCTGGGCTCGACTTGACGGATTGGACTCAGCTTAAAACCCTTTCGCAACGGGAACGCGATTTGATCTTGAAAGTATCCGGTTTTAGCGAAAACGCGTGGGGCGCTCGGGGTGTTTACCTGGGCAGTGATCTGAGCACCGCGGATTGGAGCGCAGCAGTGGACCAAGCCTTCGCCGCCTGGCCGAAATCACCCTCAGTCCTCCAACGCTATCACAAACCCCGAACCGTGGACGCGACCTACGTGGAACCGGGCGGAAACCAGGAGATTCCCCTACCTGGCCGAGTCCGCCTCTGCCCCTATTATTTTGTCGTGGGCGAAGGCGACGCCGCCCGGCCGCAACTGCGGGGTGTATTGGCCACGATTTGTCCGGCTGATAAAAAGATCATCCATGGAATGCGCGACGCGATTCTTGCCCCCTGCATGGTCTGAATCCGCGTTAGTCCGCGAGCAGGAATCGCAGGTCATCCAGCGTGAGACCTTGCGAGAATTTCTCTTCCCCTAATACGTCCTCCGCGAGCGATTTTTTTTGCTTTTGCAACGCTCGAATTTTTTCCTCAATACTATCCTTAATTAGGAGGCGGTAAGCGATCACCTTTTGGGTCTGACCAATCCGGTGCGAGCGATCGATGGCTTGCGCTTCGACCGCCGGGTTCCACCAGGGATCAAAGAGCACGACATAACTGGCAGCGGTCAGGTTGAGCCCAAAACCGCCCGCTTTCAGTGAAATCAGAAACGTCGCTGGCCCTTCGTATGCTTGGAATTGTTTGACGAGTTCGCCTCGGTTTTCGGTTTCGCCCGCGAGAAAAAACGTGGTCCATCCTCGGGCCGCGAGGGCTTTCTTCAACAACTCAAGCATTTCGACGAACTGTGAAAAGAGGAGTACTTTCTGCCCCTCTTCCATCAAGGGCTCTAACAATTCAATCAAGGCTTCAAGCTTGGCGGATTCCCCACTGAACCCATCCTTTACCAAACGTGGGTCACAGCAAATCTGCCGCAAACGGAGCAACGAGGTCAGGAGATTAAATCGCTCCTTGGTCAACGCCTTGGGAGTCTCAATTCCCAGCAGCGTCGATTGAGCGCGCTTGAGTTCCGCCCGGTACAGGGTGCGTTGTTCGCCCTCCATCTCGCAGAAAAGGTCTTCCTCAATGCGGTCCGGCAGGTCCTTCGCCACCTGGGTCTTGGTGCGGCGGAGTAAAAACGGACGGACGCGGGCGGCCAAACGCTGGCGCGCATAGGGATCACCTTTCACGTCGTAGAGCCGTTGAAATTCAGTGCGGCTGCCCAACGCGCCCGGCATCGCAAAATTCATCAAACTCCACAAATCGAGCAATTTGTTTTCAATCGGAGTGCCCGATAGCACGAGGCGATGGTTCGTGCGGAGTTTTCCCGCAATCATCGCCGTCACCGACATCGGATTCTTAATATATTGCCCCTCATCCAGAATCGTCGCGTGGAACTCAATTTTCGCCAGTACTTCGCTGAGAATTCGAAGTTGGTTATAGTTAAGAATGTGCAGATCTGCCGAATTCGGATTGAAACTCTTCACATCATCTGAGTTCCACGCCCGCACCTTCAACTCCGGCAGAAATCGTGCGGACTCCGCCCGCCAATTGTCCGCGACCGATTTGGGACAACACACCAGCAGCGGACCCATCGGGCCGTCGCCCTGATTCGTACCCGCTGCTTGACCCGCGGCAGGACGACTCGCCGCCTGGGTTCGAATCCAGGCAATCCACGTCAAGGTTTGGAGGGTTTTGCCCAAACCCATGTCGTCGGCAAGAATTCCGCCAAACCGGTTCGTGCTGAGGTAGGCCAGGAAATGAAAGCCGTCTTTCTGGTACGGTCGCAACTCCGCAATAATGTTGGTGGGGACGTCCGGCGTCACTCGCGCCTGAATCTCCGCGGCCCGCCGCTGAACTTTGGCGAACGCTTCGTCGCCGAGGAATTTTTTGGCCGCTGGATCCGCCAATTGCAGGGTATGCAGGCGTTGTCGTTCGTTGGAGAGTTCCCTCGACGTGAGTCCCAACCGGGCCAGCTGTTCATCCTCTTCCGGCGTGAAATTGAATTCCAATTTGCGCCAACCTTTCGTGCCTAATCGCACCCACTTACCCCGAGCCTCCAACAGCAACTTGACCTCTTCCTTCGTCAACGTGGCATCCGAGACATCGACAATCACCGAGAGATCAAACCAGTCGATGTCCGATTCTTCCACCACGAGTTTGACCTTACCGCTGACCTCGGCATTGAGAAACGACGCGAGTTCACCGCGAAGTTCCACCGGATATTCGGGAGGCAACGACTTGAGCCACGGCACGAATTTTTCCGGAAACGCTTTGGTGACCCGCATCTGCCAGCGTTGCCGTGCAAAATCCCACTTGAACCCCGCGGGCTCGATGAGGGGCGGCAATCCAGCGAGGGCGGAACGATCATACGTCACCAGCGGGCCATGCTCCGTCTTGGCCTTCACCGCCGCGGCGTTGCCCCAATTGGCGGGGGTGGTCTTGACGTCCTGCCAAGAGTGCCCGTTCCAACGTTCGGCATAAGATCCGTCGCCCACCTCACCGAGCACATCGAGGAAACAACTTTCCGAATCATACCCCACCACCGGCTTCAAAAGTTCAGCCCTTAAGATGGGCTTCAACGGGATGACTCGTACTTTATCAGCGAGCCGCGGCGGCATGGGCACGCCAAGATGTTGCAGGAGTTTAATACCCGCCGGCGATTCGAGCGCGGGCGCGGGCACGCGAGTTTCAACCTTGGGATCGGTCACGGATTTCTCAACCGGCGGCCCGGTGAAAACGGTTTCCGCCGTCACAAAGAAGTTTGGGCGCCCGAGCAATGCCACCACGATCGGAGGAACCGGCGAGCCATCCATCTGTACCAGTCGGAAGCGGTAGTCGTCCTCCTCCGTTCGAGCCGCCGCGAGATCCCAGCGCAAGGGTTCTGGGGGGCGTTCCAACGGCTCGCCACTCGGGCCGACCATGTTAGGGCTTAGCGCGGGCAATCGCAGCAATTGATGCAAAAGACGCTGCGCATGGGCGTCGTGATACGGCATCTCCACATTATACCCCCACGCTGCCCGTTGCGCGAAAGGTTGCCACAGAAGCGCCTGTTCACCGGCCAGATCGCGTCCGTATTTTTTGTCAAAATTCGCAAACTGCCCCGGTTTGATCATCTGCCACCGCTCCGAACCCGCACTACTTCGCCATTCCACCACGGCCTCGGCCTCCGTAAATCGGAGTCGCAATTCAACCCCCGATCCAGCGGTCCCCTCTTCTGCCCCACCCAGAACCAGCCCATTGATCGTGTCCCGCCAATGTTTCACTTCGGTCCCGCGCCGAGCCCGAAACAGACGGTCACGGAGTTCGGACACATCGCTGATCGGGTTAAAAAATTCCGGCACCGCCCACCCTTGGGTCTCTGCGTGAAGCACAATGTACTGACAAAGTTCCGCCGCTGTACGGGGTGGTTCTGCCCAAAGGTCTAGCGAAGCCCAGCCATCTCCCGTGGGCCTAAAACCAAGCCGTTGGAGATCCGAGACGACGAGGTTTCCGCCCATCTGCACGCCCCGGAACAGCTTTTGCAGCGTTTCCACCGCGCTGACTTCCTTGGGGACAAGCTTTCTTTCGAGACCGGTTTCAATCTCCAGCAATAGGCCAGCCGCTTCACCCGGTACAGAGGCCTTGGTTGCTTTCGTCGCACGGCTAGAAAGATCTTGAGCAGCGGCACCACTATGTTCCGCCAACAATTGCTTCAGAGCGGCATAAACATGCTCGTCCTTCACCGCGCCCGGAGTTTCCCCGAGACCCGACCACTTGCCGCGCACATTGTGAAGTCGGACTTCTAGCGTGCGACCATCCACCACTTCGGCACAATACTGGGATCCCGCCTTGTCACAGCGCACCGTCCGAACTGCGCCGGC
>JAYVTS010000430.1:0-25879 GCA_043788645.1 Verrucomicrobiota bacterium | reverse complement strand
GAGAGAGGAATGAACGATGAGACAGTGGTGCAAGGAATGACGGTGGATGGCGCCCGGCTGGAGTGGCTGAAGTCGTGGGTGGCGGCGCATCGGGATTGGAGCCGAAAGCGGTTGGCGGGCGAGCTTTGTCGGTGTTGGGATTGGCGCAATGAGCGGGGGCGCCTGAAGGATTTTGCGGCCCGAAGTTTTCTGCTGAAGGCCGAGCCGCGAGGTTGGATTGAGTTGCCGGCCTTGCAGGAGCACCAGCGGCGTGTGCGCCCAGTGGTCCGAGATTTGGACCCGTGGACGGAACCAGCCGCCCGGACCTGCTCGCTTCAGGAGTTGGGGCCTGTGGGCTTGGAGGTGGTGCGGGCGAGTACTTCGCAAGCGCGACACTGGGCTTTTCTCCGGGAGAAATATCATTATCTGAAGTATCGGGTGGTCGGAGAAAATATGGGCTATCTGGCGTCCAACCCTGCGGGCGAAGCCGTCGCCTGCCTGCTCTTCGGCGCGGCGGCCTGGCGGTGCGGGGTCCGGGAGTCCTTTTTCAAGGCTCAAGCCATTCGACATCCTTTGTCTGAAGTGGCCAATAACACCCGCTTTCTGATCTTGCCCTGGTGGCGAGTGCCCCACTTGGCCAGTCATTTACTGGGCCGGGTGGCGGCTCGAATTGATCTGGATTGGCAGGCCAAATACGGCCACCGGCTCCAGTGGCTGGAAAGCTTTGTCGATTTAAGCCGCTACCGGGGCATGTGTTACCGCGCTGCCAATTGGAGGGAGGTCGGCCAGACCACGGGGCGTTCCCGGCAAGACCGTCATCACACCCTGAAGGTCCCACGCAAAGGCGTTTACCTCTACCGCGTCCGCGTATAAATCTCCTCAAAGCCTTGGAGGATCGCACGTTCAAAGAGGGGCAGGAGTCGACCCGCCAATTGCTCGAAAAGCGAGCCCAGGCCGAAGCAGATCGGGTAGGAGCGATCTGTCCCCAAAGCGGGTGCCTTTTGAAGTACCGTCAACGCCGCCCGATGACGCTGATCACCTGCGTGGGGCCAATCACGATTCGGGCTTGGAGCGGATATTCCAGGGCTTTGCGGCAGCGCGTTCACCCGTTGCGCCAACTGTGGGGATTGACGCCGCACCAGCAAATCAGCCCAGAGTTGGACGACCGACTGGTCTTCACCGCGACCACTAGCAATTCCTTTCAGCAGGCCGCCAAAGTGTCGTCGGCTTTTGAGGATGAGTTCGCAGGCATGGCACGGAATCCAATCACGCTGGCAGAGTTGCAGCAGATCCGCCGCAAACTGAAAAGGGAATTGCCCGCTGCGTTGACCCCAAACCAGCGTCAATTCTTACTTGGCCTTGTCGCGGGCGAACCCGACTGGCGGCTGATGAAATGCCCGCACCTTTCACAGTTGCCAGCGATTCGGTGGAAGCTCCAAAATCTTGCCAAACTTAAGAAGTCCAATCTGAGCAAGTTTACTCAGCAGGCCGAGGAACTTCGCGCAAGACTTGCCGGATGATCGGTCTGAGTTACCGCTAAAATCGGATCGAAAACCTTCAGTGAAACCTTCAGTAATACGGTTAAAAATAGTTAGCTGTTTTTTATTGAAATCCCCAATGAAATCAGCCATATTTCAATCAACAACAGGGTGCTAGACGCCCGATTCCGACCCTCGCTTCCACTTTTAACCGTATGTACGGTAACGACTTATCAGATTTTTTGGACGGAACAGAGTTCAAAAATGTGTCTCATTGGGCTACGTGGCCCGTCATCCTGCACCACTCCGGCTCGCTCAGTCACTGCTCAATAACTCAGTTCCTTCGGTCTTATCAGTACCGGGCGTACCTTGGGCGGTTCGGCGGCAAGGATCGGCGGTCCCGGCCAGTCGAGCCCGAGTTCCGCTAGCTGGGTTCGCAATTTTCGCAAATCCCAGATTTGAGTGAAATGATTGATATTGAGCACGACGAGCAAACAGGAGTCAGGACTAAAGGCCACGCTCATCGTGGGTTGTGGCCGAGGATGGGTGAAACGCGCGAGGGTATCCCCCGATGCATGCGAGAGAAGGGTGACTTCCGAAGCTCCCGTGGTGAGCGCGACCAGGCGTTCATCGGGCGACACGACAATCACGCATTCTTCGGTGCGGACGCGACAGTCCGAATTTCGCCATAACCGTTCTCCAGTTCCAGAGTCCCAGGCGCAGGTCGATTTCCAGCCAGCGGTAAAAAATGCCTCACCCCGATGACTCCACGTCACGGCGGTGAGTGGTTCGGTAGCCCAGTGGTGAAGCTGTTTTTCTTCAATCAAATCCCACAGGGTCAGGCTGGTAGCGGCTAAGCCGAGGAGTCGCTGACCGGTAGCATTGGCTTTCATGGAAATGATGGGTTCAGGTGGTTCCAGCCGGTGGATCGGACCGGTTTGTCGGGTGAGTTCAATGAGCCCGGCATCGCCGGCCTCGACGAGTTGGAAACCTGGCGGAACACACCACCGGGTGTGAAACGGAGCTGGATGACGCTCTAAGGCTTGAACCTCAATACCGTCCGGCGACTCGATATATCGGTAGCGTTGGTAAAATCCGGGTCCGCGGAGGAGCAATTCATGATCGAACCGCTGAATATCCCAGGTGCGATCCCCGGGCACGAACCCGGCCTCCGATCCGGCGCGCCAATCCCAGAGTCGCAATCCGTCGGGTGCGGAGGAAATGAGGAGGCTGGTATCGCTGGAGAAAACGGCATCACTTGGCCCAGGCCCAGGCGAGGTGGTTGGTTCGGCCAGCACGCGACAGACATCATCGATCCTGAGCTGGTGCCGTTCCAAGGCGCCTTCGATCCGGTTGTTGATCCCGAGCCAGGGCGGTTGCAATCGCAAGCTGGAGCCGTAGGCGCCATCCCGTTGCGCCAACAACTGGCGGCTGGGCACCTCCCAGACGTTGATGATCCCTTCCGTCCCGCAGCTAGCGAAGATGCGGGCGTCTCCGCTGAATGCGGCCGCTGTCCGCCAACCAGCGCACGGTCCTAACTTTCCAACTTCGTGGGGTGCGCCACTAAAATCCCAGAGATGAATCTGCAAATCTTCGGCATGAACGGCGAGCCATCGTCCGTCCGAACTCCATACGAGCAGAGTTGGCTGAGCTGCTAGCGGAAATTGGGTTTCATGTCCGGTGTCGAGATTCACGCACTGTACCGACAATTGATCCGGCGACTTGAGTTCATAAGAACTATAGTAAGCGTCCCGAGTGCCTGGGCGGAAAACGATGCTGGCCGGATCGGCTCGGAGGCGGGTTTCGTGTCGAACGCCGGTTGTCAGTTCGAAACGCACCAGGGTGGGCGCAGAGATTTTAACTAAAGCAATTTCGGTCAGATCTCCGGTAAAGCCTCGCATCCGCTCTTCATTCGAATACTCATTGGTCCAATGCTGGATCTGCTTTCCGGTGTCAGCCTGCAAGAGCCGCCATTCGGAATCATAGACAATGAGCCAATGACCGTCCGCGCTGAAAGGTCCCACCGCGAGATGGGGGGATAGATCGATCTGTGTTGTCCAAACATTAGAGCGCCCCGTTGCCACGCTTCGCAACGACAGGAGGGAGTGGCGGGCGTCTCCGGGATCGGGTGCGACCGAAATCCATTGAGTGACATCGGCATTAAAGGTGGCGGCGGGTTCCACTTCGCCCACGAAATGCTCGTGCCACTGTTGATCGAGCCGAAAGTCTGTTTTGGCCAGAGTGGTAATTGCTTCACTTCGGAGGGCCACATTGGGGCCTTGGAGTTCAACGGCACGCCGGAGGGCGGTCAGGCCCGCCGCACGGGAGCCAGCTTCGATGCCTAACGCCTGTGCGTGAGCTTGGGCGAGCAGTGATTCGTAGAGCTGTTCGGACCGCTGACGTTCGGATTCTTCCGCAAGGTGGCGTTGCTGGAGTTCTCGGCTCGCGTTGTGTTCCGCCCGACGCCACTGCCAGACCACGCCGATACTCCCGATCACCAGCGCCCATCCAAGACTGACGGCGAGGGAGGCAAGGACCGGATTGCGGCGATACCAGCGAACACTCCACTCGACGAGGGAGGTGGGGCGAGCCTGGATGGGCTTATGTTCCAGGAAGGCGGCGAGGTCTGCGCCGAGTGCGCGGACGTTTGGATACCGATGGGCGGGCGCCTTAGAAAGGCATTTGAGGCAAATGGTTTCGAGGTCCAGCGGCAAGGTCGGATTGAGTCGGCGCGGGGCAACGGGTTCCGCGTTTAATACGAGTTGCAACGTTCGGACGGCCGATTCTGCCTGAAACGGCGGCCGCCCAGTGAGCAATTCATAGAGGACGGCCCCTAATGAATAGACGTCCGCGCGGGTATCGGCTTGATGGCTCATGCCCGACGCCTGTTCCGGGGCCATATAGCTGGGCGATCCAATAATTCCGGCAGTGCCCGTAAGGCTGGAGTCTTGCTCCATGGATCGAGCGAGGCCGAAGTCGGTGACGTACGGCCGATCCGTGGCGTCGAGCAGGATGTTCGAGGGTTTGAGATCCCGATGGAGTACACCGCGCTCGTGGGCGTGCTGAATCGCCTCGCAAACGGGGAGCATCAAACGCGCTGCTCGGAGGGGTGGCAGGGGACTTTTCCGGGCCTCGGCAGCGAGACTAGGACCGTCCACAAACGCCATCGCGAACCAGGGCTCTCCATCATGCTCCCCGACCTCATAAATCGAGACGATGTGGGGATGCTGCAGCTGGGCGACGACTTCTGCTTCGCGCCGGAATCGAGCCAAATCTTCGGCCACGGCTAGCGGCCCGTGCCGAATCATCTTGAGGGCGACAATTCGGTTCAGCCCCAGTTGTCGCGCTCGGAAGACGACGCCCATGCCGCCCCGGGCGATTTCGCTTAGGATTTCAAAACCTTCAATTTGTATTCCTCCCCCGGGTGCCGTGGATTCCTCATCAAGAGTTGCAAACAACGTGTCGAGGTCCACGGGATCAGCGGCGGGATCGCCGAGCCCGAGCGTCGTCCGAAGCAGGCAGGCACGGCAGGGGCCTTGAACGAGTCGGTCGTTCGAGGTCCCGCCGCAGGTCGGGCACAGGTTGGGGGTGGCGGGTAGGAGCATTTTCGGTTTGCTCAACGGAACAGGCTAGTCTTCGGCTCGCAATATCGAGCGACCTTTCAGGAGGCTCAACCTCGTGCGCCTAGCTCAGATAGTTCATAGGAATCTGCTTTATGCTAGAAGGCCTTGGACTAGTTTTCCGTGGACATCGGTGAGCCGGAAATCGCGGCCCTGGGATCGATAGGTCAGGCGGGTATGATCCAATCCGAGGAGATGCAGGAGCGTGGCGTGGAGATCGTGGACGTGGACGGGATTTTCGACGGCATTGAACCCGAGATCATCGGTGGCTCCGAAGGTTTGTCCGCGACGGATGCCCCCACCCGTTAGCCAGAGTGAAAAACCGCGATTGTGGTGATCGCGTCCATCGTTTCCACCTTGGACCATGGGAGTGCGACCGAATTCTCCGCCCCAAATCACCAAGGTATCATCGAGTAACCCGCGGGCTTTCAGATCTTTGATTAAGGCAGCGCTGGCTTGGTCGGTGTCGCGGCAATTTTTTGTCAGGCCGTTTTTGAGATCACTGTGCTGATCCCAGGCTTCATGGAAGAGTTGCACAAAGCGCACACCGCGTTCAATGAGGCGGCGGGCGAGGAGACAGTTGCGAGCGAAACCGGGCTGAGCTGGATTGACTCCGTACAGATCGAGAATGTGTTTGGGTTCTTGGGCCAGATCCATCAGCTCGGGCGCGCTGGTCTGCATGCGAGCGGCCATTTCATAGGCCTGAATGCGGGCCGCGGTCTCGGGATCGCCGAGCTCGGCGAGGGTTAATTCGTTGAGTCGGCGCAGGGTGTTGAGCGAGGCGCGCTGGGTGTCCGCGTCAAAGCCGCGTGGATTAGAAAGGTAGAGCACGGGGTCACCGGTACTGCGGAAAGGAATTCCGTTATAGACCGTGGGAAGAAAACCGCACCCCCAATTGCTGGCCCCGCCGCTGGTCCCATTCGCGCTGCTAAGAACAACATAGCCGGGTAGGTCGGCGTTTTCTGTTCCGAGGCCGTAGAGTGTCCACGCGCCAAAACTGGGTCGGCCAAACAGTTGCGAGCCCGTGTTCATCAGGATTTGGCCGGGCGCATGATTGACGGCATCCGTCTGCATGGAACGAATCAGGCAGAGTTCATCGGCCACGGTGGCGGTATGCGGGAGGAGTTCGGAAAGTTCCAGCCCGGATTCACCGGAGCGTTTGTATTTGAATTTGGATCCGAGCAGGGCGGAGTTGGGATTGATAAATGCGGCCCGATAATCTTTGAGGAGTTCTGCCGGGGGCAATTGCCCCGAGCGTTTAGTCAGTTCGGGTTTGTTATCAAAGAGATCTAAGTGGCTGGGAGCGCCGGACTGAAATAGATAGATGACGCGTTTCGCTTTGGGCGCAAAATGCGGCTGCCGCGGCGCGAGCGGGGTCGCCAGGCTGGCGTTGGGGAAACTTCCGGCCTGGACGTGGGCCGGGTTCAAGAGGGAGGCGAGGGCAATACTCCCGAATCCCAAACCGCAATCGCGCAGAAACCAACGGCGCGAGGTAAGTTGATGGGTTTCGGTGAGGAGAAGGCTGGACGATTTCATGGGTATTATTTAGTCAAGGTTTCGTCGAGATTTAGCAGTACGCGGGCCACGATGGCCCAGGCGGCTGCCTGGGTGGGGGTGGTGCCGACGGGAAGCCCGGCGCTGGAAGTCGAATCGGTGAAAGCAATTTCCTTTGCGGGAATCCAACCATCAGCCACCCGTTGCTGGCGGGATTTCAAAAGCTCAAGCAGGGCGGTGATTTCGGTCGGCTTCGGCGTTCGGCCGGTGCAAAGGCGGAAGGCGTAGACCGCCCGGTCCGAATCCGTTGACTTGGCTTCGCGCAAAGTCCGCATGGCTAAAGCCCGAGCCGCTTCGATGAAGACCGTTTCGTTGAGACCCGTGAGGGCGGCCAATGGGGTGTTGCTGCGAAGCCGACGCACGCAGGCGGAGTCGCCCGTGGGGGCGTCGAATCCGCTCAGTACCGGGTCGGGCAAGGAACGGCGTCGGAACTGGTAAAGAGAGCGTCGATACCGTTCAGGAGCGGCGGCGGTGGGCCACTCGATTTTCGTAAAGTTGAGGGCGAACATGCTTTCAGGCATGGGCGGATAAAAACTAGGTCCGCCCACCCGCTCATGGAGGAGGCCGGCGGCGCTGAGGGCGACGTCGCGGATCATTTCGGCGTCCGCTCGAAAACGGGGACCTCGTGCCAGCAAACGATTCTGTGGATCGCGAGCCGCTAGTTCGGGATCTAATTTGACTGATTGCTGATACGTCGCGCTGTGGACGATCAATCGGTGAAGGTGTTTGAGCGACCAGGGCGTGGCGTTGGACGAACCCTCCCCAGGGGTTGGTTCCATGAACTCGACCGCGAGCCAATCCAGGAGTTCGGGATGGGTCGGCAGGGGAGCGCGCACCCCGAAGTCTTCAGGAGTTTCTACGAGTCCGAGTCCAAAGTAGGCCTGCCAAACTCGATTAACGATCACTCGGGCAGTCGTGGGAGAGCGTCGATCCACGAGCCAACGAGCCAGGGTTAGGCGACGATCATTCGACCCGGCATTCGATGGGAGTGGGTGGAGAAAGGCCGGCGTACCCGGGGTGACTTGGTGGCCCGGTTTTTGCCAATTGCCGCGTTCAAGCAGGGCCGTTTTGCGCGCCCATTCAGCGGGTCGTTGCGCGAGGTTAAGGACGGTTTCACTTTCCGGGTATTCTCGCCAAAGGGCCTCAATGCGATCATTGGTTTCTTTGAATTCCGGCACGGTGGATCGCCAAGCCGTAAAGAGGGCGGCTTGTTCCGCGGCCGTCCATTTTGAGTCGGGCTTCGATTGGGCGACACGGGCGATGCGGGGCAGGGGATCCGCTTTGGGCGCAGGCTCGTCGGTCAAGGAAAGGCGAAACCGGCCCAGGAAATTATTTTGTCGCCCGTGGCCATCTGGGCCGGAGTGGCGGAATTGGAGCGTGACCCGAAGGTCCATGCCGGTGTGGTTGAAGGGTGCATTGGTGGCGGCGATTTGAACCACGGCTTCGTAGTCCGTGTGCCGTCGACCGGTGCCGCGATCCGTGCCCCAACCGGTATCTTCCTGACCGTCGATCAGGTATGAAACGGGACCCAGTCGGCGCTTGTCCTCGGCGCCATTTCGCCATGGGTCGCTGAGTTCATGAGCGGTTTCAGAGAAATCAGCCGTTGCATTCGTCAAACCGATTAAGGTCCAAGTATTGGTGGAACCCGCGGGACGAGCTTCCAAGACGAGTTCACTCACGGTGAAGGTACCGTGCGAACTTCGGCCGGGTCCGCCGAAGGGTAGGTCGCCGTGGGTTAGGGCTTCGAGGCGTAACCCGGTTAGGTTGGTGCGAGTGGTGTGCCCGAATACGCGCAGTTCACCGTTGGACGGTCGGAATCCCAGGGTTAGGATTGAGGCGTCCAGCAATTTTTCCGGATGAGCTAGACCGCCTTCCCAAATTTGTTCCGTTGCTTCGATGGGTTCCCAGTATTTGACCGGTGGCGATTGTTGGGACGCCCAATCGGCCAAGTGCTGAGCCCAGTCCGGGTGGGTTGCTTTTAAATGGGCTTCTTCCTCTGCGATCCCTTGACGGATTCGGTCGAGAGTTTTGAGTTGTGGGGGCGAATAGACACGGCCGATGGATTCAAAGTCATTGTTGAGAAACGCGAAGAGCCGGTAGTATTCGTCGTGGGTGAGTGGATCGAACTTATGCGTATGGCATTGGGCACATTGCAGCGTCAATCCCAAAACCGCCTTGCCGAGGCAATCCATGCGGTCAATGAGGCCTTCGATTCGGAATTGTTCAGCGATGATGGCTCCTTCTTCGTTGACCATGCTATTGCGGAGGAAACCCGTCGCAATGCGCTGGTCTTGGGTGGCGTTAGGGAGGAGATCGCCGGCGACTTGTTCAATGACGAATTGATTGTAGGGGAGATCTCGGTTTAAGGCTTGAATCACCCAATCTCGCCAGGGCCATTGTTGGCGCGGCAGGTCTTTTTCGTAGCCATCGGAATCGGAATAACGCGCTGCGTCGAGCCACCATTGCGCCCAGCGTTCGCCGTAGTGAGGGGAAGCGAGGAGACGTTCAACCTGCCGAGCGTAAGCGTCGGGAGCCGTGTCGCCTAGAAACGCGTCCAGTTCATTCAGGCTGGGAGGAAGTCCTGTGAGATCTAGGGATAGCCGCCGGAGTAGCGAGGCTCGATCTGTTTCGGTGCCGGGCGTCAGGTGTTCCTGATCGAGTCGCGAGCGAACAAAGGCATCGAGCGGCGAGCGATCTTTCGTGAACGAGGTGCTGGGGACCACGGGGCGAACCGGTGGAAGAAAGGACCAATGCGCCTCGTACTTGGCCCCCGCGGTGTTCCAGGCGCGCAACGTCGCGAGTTCGGTCGCCGTGAGCGATTTCTTGGCGTCGGGTGGGGGCATGACGACCTCGGGATCCTGCGATGTGACGCGACGGAGAAGTTCTGACGATTCGGGGGTCGCGGGTTGAAGTGCGGGGTGCCCCGACTTGCCACCGGCGAGAGCGGAGTCACGCAGGTCCAGGCGAAGTCCACTTTTGCGCGCCTTTTCATCCTGACCATGGCACGCGAAGCAATGTTCCGAGAGAATCGGCCTAATATCCCGGTTGTAACTGGGCTCGGCGCCCGGGAGCGAGAAACCGAAGGCGAGCGCGCCGCCGATCCCCATGGACCGAGCGGCTGTGCGAAAAAAGTGAAGGTTCAAAAACATACCGTACGAGGTGGACGATCCTCAGGTAGCCAGCCTTCAAACTGGGTCCAGTTTTCACCGCTGCCAGGCCAGCCAGCGGTGCATGAGGTTTTTTACAAAGGGGGTGAGGCGGGTCCGGTTGTACAGGTCACCCGTCTTGCGGATCGCTTCCGTTTGGGTCGGATACGGGTGAATGGTCGCCCCAATTGTTTTGAGCCCGAGTCCGCTTTTCATCGCCAACGTTAGTTCGCCCATGAACTCGCCCGCATGGGCGGCAACGACCGTTGCACCGACGATTTTATCCGTGCCGTGCCGCACATGAATACGGACGAATCCCTCCGTCTCGCCATCTAGGATCGCTCGATCTACCTGGCTCAATTCCTGTGTAAACGTGTCCACTTTCATCCCCAGTTTTTGAGCGTCTTCTTCGTAGAGCCCGACGTGGGCAATCTCGGGCGAGGTATAAGTCGCCCAGGGGATGATTAAAGAACTGGCCCGAACGCGGCCTTTGAAAAGTGCATTTTGAATGACGATCCGCGCCATGAAATCCGCGGCATGGGTAAACTGGAAGGGAGAACAAATATCACCGCAGGCGTAAATGCGTGCATTCGTGGTCTGCAACCGATCATTCACTTTTACACCCTTGCCATCAAATTGAACCCCGACGGTTTCCAAACCGATCCCCTCGACGTTGGGCGCACGTCCCGTGGCAATGAGAAGTTGATCGACCCGTATATCATAGCCGTTATCGCGTGAACCGGCTTGTAAGCGGACGCCGTTAGAATCCTGGGCGACTCTTAGTTCTTTGCCGCGTCCTAACAACCGAACCCCATCTCTTTCCAGGGCGGTCCGCACAATCGCTGCGGCGTCCCGATCTTCACGGGGCAGAATTCCGCGTTCGGTTTCTACGAGGTAAACTTCCGAGCCAAAACGCGCAAAGCTTTGGGCTATTTCGCATCCGATCGGACCCGCCCCGATGATGCCCAGACGTGGAGGTAATTCAGTGAGCGAAAAAAGGGTTTCGTTCGTTAGATAGGGGAGATCCTGTAGTCCAGGAATGGGCGGTGCGACCGCGCGAGCACCGGTGGCGAGCACCGCCTTTGCGAAGCGTAATGTTTGTCCGCTGACGGCGATGGAATCTGGACCGATAAACTGGCCGGTACCGAGAAATACGTCCACACCCAGGTCGCGGAATCGTTGGGCGGAATCGTGCGGGCTTAGATCGGCTCGCAATCGCCGCATACGCTCCATGACCTGTCCGAAGTCGACTCGGGCGCCGGGCGGGATTTGGACGCCGAATTCGCCAGCGGAGCGGACCGCGGCGATCGCACGGGCCGAACGAATCAGTGCTTTAGAGGGCACGCATCCGACGTTGAGGCAATCGCCGCCTAGAAAATGTTTTTCTACCAGGGCGACTTTGGCTCCGAGTGCGGCGGCACCCGCAGCCGTGACGAGCCCGGCCGTTCCGCCGCCGATGACCACCAAGTTGTATCGAGGTGCGGGTCTCGGATTGACCCAGTCGGGGGGGTGAACCGACGAAACGAGTTTTTGGTTATAGCGATCCCACGGGGAGACAGGGGGCGCAGACGGTTCGGCCATGGTCGGTAGCGGTCGGTTTTTAGCGCGGAGCTTTCATTGCGAGCGACTGTCTGGCAATCCGAGTGACGACGGGTGTCACCGCGACGGTGGCGAATAGTCCGACGCCGTACAGGACCCATTCTCCGGTTTTGCCGCCGTCTATTCCGGTCGCGACTTGGGCGAGCCAATCGAGGCTAAGATAGGTTTGCACCGGGAAATACTTGGTAGCGAAACCCAAGGATGCCCCGATGAAAAGGCACAGGAACCATCGCCATCGACTCATTTGGAAGGTGAATCGGGGTGGTTGGGGGCCGAGGCGGTGAGGGTGACCATCGCTGGCAGAGACTCCGCCGTGCCATCATTGACACTGAAGGAGAAGGAGTCGCTTTTTTTCAATCCAACTCGGGGAAGATAGGTCAGAGTTGGCGGCGTCCCTATGAGAGTGCCGTTTTGCGGTTGACGGATGATATTGTAGGTAATGGGGTCGCGGTCCAAGTCTGATCCGGTTAATTGAAGTGATAGCAGGCTACTGCCATTCGAGGTGATCGTTTGGGCGTGGGCGACTGGCGGATGGTTAACCTTTTGAACGGAGATTGAAACCGTGGCGATTTCTGATTCCGCGGTCCCGTCATTGGCCGTAAAAGTAAAGGAATCGTTGCCGTAGAAATTCGCATTCGGCTGGTAAGTGAAGTTGGGCCAAATTCCTCCTAGAGTGCCATGGACCGGGGAACGCCGCAGGGTCAGTTGAAGGGAATCAAGATCCGGGTCAGTGGCTTGAACGGATGCATCGACCGTTGAATTTTCTGCGACAACGAGTGATTGCGAGAATGCGATGGGTGCGTGGTTGGGCGGGGTGGTGTACTGAAGTTCGTTCGACGGCTCACTTTCAACTCCGCGACTATTGAAGGCGGTGATCACGAAAAAGTAGGACCGCCCATACTTCAAATACGTCACTTCCGTCGAATTCGTTCCTACAATCGTCTTTGACCAATCATAGGACCCACTATTCGTTCCGCGATAGAGACGTATGCTGGTCGTCGAGTCGTCCATGACAGGGTCCCACTCCAAAACAATCCTCGCAGCCTGCAAAGGCAAATACGCTGCGATCAGTCCGAAAAAATAGAGAGTCGCGGGGACGCGGCGACTCCGGTTTTCCGGAATCGAATCCCCTTCTATGCGGCCGTGCATCAACAAAAGAGTACCCTCTTCAGGCTTAGTCGTGCAATAAGAACCTAACGGAGGTGCGTTGGACCTTGATTTAATGCTCTCCGGTGACTGACGGCACCGCACACGCGGCGCAGCCCACGAACCTTTCGGCTCGTGCCTTACCCCGGCCCATCGCGTCGGTCACCGGAGAGCTGTCTTTAATTAACGGGGCAAGGTCGCGTCGGAAATACCTTCCTGAGTTCCAACCGTGAGGGCATTCCTTCCGGACTAAGGAAAAACCTTATACTCAGGTGCGAGAAGCTGGCATGTTTCGGCGCGGTCCTTACGCTTGGGGGATGGTTGAAACTCTGCGCCCGGATGGGCGGCGTCCTGATCAATTGCGTCCGCTCCGATTTCAGCATGGCATTGCGCCCCATGCTACGGGTTCCACGCTCATTGAGTGGGGGCGAACGCGCGTCATTTGCGCTGTCATGGTCGAGGAGTCGGTCCCCAAATGGATGCAGGCGAAAAAAGTCACGGGCGGATGGATCACCGCGGAGTATTCGATGTTACCCTACTCGACCTTGGAACGGAAGGCCCGGGATATCAGCAAGCTCAAACAGGACGGGCGCTCGGTCGAAATTCAGCGGCTCATCGGGCGTTCACTCCGGGCGATTCTTAATCTCGAGGCCCTCGGTCCACGGACGCTGTGGGTGGATTGTGATGTGTTACAGGCGGACGGCGGCACGCGAACGGCGTCGATTACGGGAGCCTATGTGGCGATGGCCTTGGCGGTGAAACGGCTCCAGGCGGAAGGCAAGCTAACGGTCAATCCGCTCCAACCCGTGGCTGCAGTCAGCCTTGGGGTGGTGGACGGGCGGCCGGTACTCGATTTGAACTACGAGGAAGATGTGGCGGCGGCCGTCGATCTGAATCTGGTGATGAATGGGGCCGGCGAGTTCATCGAACTCCAGGCCAGTGGGGAGGAATCGACTTTTAGTGGGGCGCATCTGGAGGAATTGCTTCGGCTGGGCCGGGCGGGCATTGCCGAATTGCTTCGGCGCCAACAGGAGGCCCTGATATGAGTGCCACCCAACTTTATCTCATCCGCCATGCCGAAGTCGAAGAACGCTATCATCGGACCTTTGCGGGAAGCCGCATCGATATGGGATTGAGCGAGCTCGGCCACCGTCAATCTGCTCGGTTGGCGACGTGGTTGCAGCCGCGAAAATTCGATAGCGTTTACCTCAGCCCCATGCAACGCGTCCAACTCACCTCTGCTCCTTGGCGACCTCATTATCCGGGGCCGGCCGTGACGCTTTCCGATTTGCGGGAAGTGGATTTTGGGGCCTGGACCGGACTCGGTTGGGATGGGGTGCAGGAAAAATTTGGGGTCAGTGCCTACGACTGGTTGCAACAATTTGAAAAGGGCTTTCCTGAGGGTGAAGCTGAGGCGGGCTTTAGGGCGCGTTTGAACGGTTGCCTCGAACGTATTCTGAGCGAGAACCGTGGCGGAACGGTGGCCGTGTTTTGTCACGGCGGCGTGGTGCGCGGATTGCTGTCGTTGTTGCTCAGATTGCCCATGACCCATTGGGAGAATTTTGAAGTGGATTACGCCAGCTGCACCTGGATTACGGTGGGGACCCCGAAAGCGGGACGACTTCGCAACGAGGTACAACTCCACAATTTCACGCCGTGGCGAGACTTATGAGTGCGTCACTTAGACAAATATCGCTCGGCACGAATGTGGTCGCCGAGGGCGCCGTCGGACTGATTCTTGAGCGGGAACTGGGCCAGGCGCCCAGTGCCTATACCGATGTGCGCACGGGGACGATCACGGTGAGTGTTTATTTCCAATTAGCGGATGAGGAAGTCACGACCGTGAAACGACAATTGCGGGCCGCACTTTCTGAACTCAAAGAGGACGGGGTGGATCCGGCTCCGGGCCAAGTCCGTATTCGTCGGGTGCGCCCGCAGGATTGGAGCGAATCGTGGAAACGGCATTTTAAGCCATTGGATCTCGGACGCGCTTTACTGGTCAAACCCACCTGGTCCACTCGTAAGGCGCGAGCCGGGCAACAGGTGGTTTTACTCGATCCCGGCATGAGTTTTGGTACCGGCCAACACGCGACGACCCATTTTTGCTTGGAACAACTCATTGCCTGCCGCACCCCGGGGAAAACGAAATCTTTCCTCGATGCGGGCACGGGGAGTGGCATTCTGGCGATCGCCGCGGCGAAGTTGGGATATCGACCCGTTCAAGCCTTCGATTACGATCCCGACTGTCTCCGCATCACCGCGGAGAATGCCACTTTGAATGGGGTGAGTGACCTCGTTCGCCCTTACGCGGCGGACGTGACCAAACTGCCGAAACGGTCTACAGAAAAATTCGACGTGATCTGCGCCAATTTAATTTACGATCTCCTCATTTCCGAACGTGACCGATTACTGGTCCGTCTGGCAGCCGGTGGAGAGCTAATATTGGCCGGAATCCTGGGGACGCAGTTTCCCCAGGTTCAAGCCGCATGGGAGGCGGCGGGAATGAAGCTGATCGTGGCTAAAACCCGAAAGGAATGGCGCTCTGGGCGTTTTCGCTGGGAATACAGATCGGCCGATTGAGGCGGTCGAAAACTTTGATTTCAAAGGGACAAAGCAAATTTCAATATGCTGCTAGAGGGCCGATGCAATCTGCCGGGCTAGCCCATTTTCTATTCAAATTGCCTGCGATTCAGGGCCGCCGTCACCGTTCCTCAACGAGATCCAACCCGTCGAAACGTCGCCCAATCCACCAGATTCCCAGACCGCATTCGAGGATCAGGAGGGTGGCACCGCCCAGGGCAGCGAGGAGGATTCCTGTGGCGTTCCCGAACAAATAGTGCCCCAGAAAAAACAGCGGCACACCGATCAGAGCCAGGGGCAAGCTTCCGAGTAGGAAACTAGAGAGTTGGAAGAGAGCGACCAAAAGCCTTTGCCCTGTGGCTTCTAATCCCGGGCTTCCCGTACTCGAAGCAAACCAGGCCGGAAAGAGCACCATACCGGCACTCACGGGTAGCGAAAGGTAGAGAGAAAGCAGGGGACCCACCAGAGCTGCCGCCAAGAGCGAGGCAACGAAGACGGCGCGGGTGAGCAAAGATTCCGAGAACCCATTTTCTAACGAGCCAGGAATGAGGAGGGCGCCGACGGCGAGCAGAAGCCATTGGGCCAACGCCGTGCTGACCACCCCACCGAGGAGCGCGCCCAGCGTTACCTGCCAGCCCGTGATCGGAAACGCTTTCACCAAATCTAAGCGACTCAGTTCGGTGGCCAATTTGCGGGCGCCGAATTGGCCTCCGATGAAGGTAAAAAGGACAAAACCGACGAGGGCGCCGCAACCCACCACGAGAGCCAATTCCTGGTATGGAAGGAACGCCCGCAGCAGGAGCGCGCTACTGACGGTGATCCCGGCAATGATCCCGCATCGTCGCGGAGTGGTGCGAGTTTCCAGCATTCCACGCCAGAGCAAGGCGAGCCACACCGGACCGATGGGCGGCAAGGGGAACGGTTCGGTGCCGCTCCTTTTCGGTGCAAATTGAAGGCGATGATTCGGTCCGCGAGCCGCCACGATTTCGGCCCGGTGACGAGCGGCAACGAGCGAGGCCTCTTCAAAAGAGACGACGGAATGCAGGACCCAGAACACATGCGCCCCCAACAGGCCGAGCGCAGGGAGCAAGCGCCACACCGCATCACCGAAATCCCGAGCGAACATCGGTCGGATAAGGAGCCGGAATGGAGCCAGGAGCCACGGAGCCGGACCACTCGAAAAGACCTCGTCGGCAAAATGATCGAGCTGGCCCAGTGAACGTGTATTGAGACGGAGCCCAATTGGGAAATGGGGTAACGTTCGATACCAAAGGACGAGGAGTAGCAGTCCCATCGCGGGGATCGCCAGCGTGAGCAGTTGACGACGCCACCCCGCCAATCCCCTCTCGGTGAGCCGTTGGACGGCGAAGGATACCCCGAGGCCATGTAGGTTTCGGGTTGACAAAATCACCCACCATCCAAGTGCGGGGATGAGAGTGTGCAGCCCCAGGCTGAGCCGACCGCTGATAAAGGTCAAGACGAGGGTGGAAATCAAGACCGAAGTTTGGCTGCGAAAAAGACGAAAACTGACGAGCAATCGCCGAGAGAGCGGGGCGGGAAAGAGCAGGGCCACTTCGGGTTCGGAGAACGCCAGGGCCGCACGGTCCTTGGCAAAAATCCAATAAGGAACGAGCGAAGCCAAGAGCACGGTGGCCACAAGATATTCGGTTCGGAACGAATCCAGAGGAGTGGGTAGAGGGAGGACTCCGGAGTTGTGGCGCAAATAGGAGCCGTAAAAAATCCAACGTCCGAAAATACTCAGCAGATATCCGAACCCGAGCACCGCGCCGATCAGGTATTTGGGCTGGCGCAACCGACGCAGGCGACTCATCACCGCGTTGGCGGCCGAACGGGATTGGAGATACCACAGGGCTCCGACCGAGGCAGGCACTCTCATTGTGAAAATGATTCGAGTGAATAACTCACAGATCTCGCCTGCGTATTGGCGGTGAAATGAACCGCCTCCCGTCGTTCACCCCAGACTGACTGCCCTTTGAGCGCGTGAACGACCTCGGACACCCCCTTGAGCAGGAATATCGAGCAACCGAAGCGCCACGGGCACAAGGGTGACATCATCCCTGGGAGCAAGCGGGTCATTGCGTCTTTGTCCAACAAAAGCACCCAGCAGTCAAACGGTCAGAGAGGGTTAATTTGGTGCTTGCCGACCCGTTCCGGAGACAGTCTGATATTGGGAGAACGTTTAGCATTTTACAGTATGAGCATTTCTGTTTCGACCGCCAGCTCGCAGCCGCTCCAAAATCTTGGGGAATGGGAGGACTTTCTCAAGACGCGCTACCCCGAACCCGGCGAGCCGACCCAAAGTGTCAAACGTGCCATTGTCGGCACGGATCCTAGTAAAACGGTCGCCGAGTTTCGCAACTACGAAGCGGATGCTCGGCCCACGGTCCGGGAGTTCTACCGGCAGAATCACCTTTATCAAACCCATGAGTTTGGGCAGGCCAAGCGGGCAGAGTTTCTGGGGCGGCGACGGCTGAAGATGGGAATTTGGGAGGCGGCCGAATACTTGAATCAATTGGTGGATGACAGCGATCCGGATACGGACATGTCCCAACTCGAACATCTTTTACAAACCGCAGAGCAATTGCGCGCCGATGGCCAGCCACGATGGATGATTCTGACGGGTTTGGTGCATGATCTTGGCAAGATCCTGTGCCTTTGGGGAGAGCCCCAGTGGGCGGTGGTGGGCGATACCTTTCCGACTGGCTGCGCGTATTCGGACAAGATTGTGTTCCCGAAATTTTTCGCGGCCAATCCAGACAGTCAAAACCCGCTTTATCAAACACCGTTGGGGATTTATGAAGCGGGCGGGGGATTGGATCAGGTGCTGGTCTCGTGGGGGCATGACGAGTACATCTATCATGTCTGCAAAGACCACCTTCCGCTCTCGGGATTGTACATGCTCCGTTACCACAGCTTTTATCCGTGGCACCGGGAGTCGGAGTATGGGAATTTGTTGAACCAGCTAGATCGGGATAATCTCAAATGGGTGCAGGCCTTCAACAAGTACGACCTCTACACCAAGAACCACGGAAAACCGGATGCAACGGCTCTGCGTCCGTACTACGAAGATCTTATCGCAGAGTTTTTCCCAGCGAAACTGGATTGGTGATTACTTCCCGGAGTGGAGCGGTTTGCTACTTCTTTTCAGCCACACCGCGAACTCGGCTTCGCCCATTTCTCGCGCCGCGAGCGCTAGGACGGCGGCTGCGGCTGCCGCTTCGTGGGCGGCGAAACGGATCCCGTTTCGAGTCAAAAACGTGTAGGCCACCATGAACCCGGTTCGTTTGTTGCCGTCGATAAACGGATGGTTGCACACGATTCCAAACGCATAGGACGCCGCTAGGTCAAAAAGCGTGGGCTTCCCGTAGGTAAAAAGATTCTGCGGTTTTCCTAACGCGGAATCCAAAAGACCCTCGTCACGGATTCCGGCCCCTCCCCCAAAAACAGAGAGCATTTCTTCGTGAATCGCGAGGGCAAAATCCTTCCGAATCCAGACCGGCTCTTTCACTTCGCGAGTTCCTTCAGAGTATTGCGATACCGATGCATTCCTTCGCGAGCGATTTCCATCTGCTGGGCAAATTCCGGGTCGAAACTTGTCAGGTAAAAACGCCCCTCGGGCGCCTTGGTCAAATAGATCGAGGCTCCTGCCCGGGTCTGAAGCTCTGTCACCGCTTCCTTCGGCAAAAGAATTCCGAGCGAATTTCCGATTTTTCTGACCTTAAGTTTAGTTTGCATAGCAATGCCGAATTATACAATTGTTGCAACGCTAAATCAAGGCGTTTATTAACGAGTGAAAAATGTGCGAAGAAGGTTTGGAGGTGCCGGAGCGGTTCGAAGACGGCTTGAAAAACCGACGCCCTCATCCGGCGAGGGTCAGTTGTGAACGATCCAGCTTCAACGTGTTTTGCGGGGCAATTCGTCACCTAATTTAAAAGATTGACGTGGGTCATTTGGAAATGAGCCGAGTTTTAAGGTGTCAAGTTCGGTCGGTGCGAACTGGGCTGTTTTTTAGTCGCGCACATTGAAAACCATTTAAGGGTCATTCAGTTTTGGCTTTGACCTGTCCCGTACCCTGTTCAAGGCTCTGTGAGGTAAGAATCACCTTTTTAATCCGAGACATTGACTTTAGTTGAGCGCGATGAAAGTCCTCCATGTTCACGCGCATTTCGATGATTTCGAGTTTGTAGCTGCCGGCACGTTCGAGCTTTGGCGTCATCATCTGGGTGCCGCGTTTCACGGGCGCGTGCTGATTTGTACCGACGGCCGAAGCGGTCATCAATTTCGCACCCGCGAAGAGACCGCCCGGGTCCGGCTCGCCGAACAGGCTGCCAGCGCTCAGATCGGAGGCTATGAATTTGAACGACTCGTCCGTCCGGATGGGCGTCCGTTCGCCGAAGCGAGAACACTCACCACGGACCTTTTAGCCGCGCTATGGCACGCGATTCGGGAATTTGAACCGGATTACTTAATTTGTCCCCCGCTGCCCCTCGATGCCCTGGCCGGAGTCCATCCCGATCATATTACGGTGGCTGAAGCGGTGCGCCGGATCGCCTATATGATCAACGTGCCACACGCGTTTCTCGACGAGTATCCCGTCGCGGATGAAACCCAATCGCGTTGGATCAAAACCCCGGTGATCTTAAACACCTATGATGGCTATCAGGCCGGGGCTAATGGGGGTGATTTAATCGTCCCGATTGAGCCGAGCTTCGAGGTCGTGGCGGCTGAATCGTGGTGTCACCAGACCCAAATCCGGGAATGGCTGCCTTGGATCGGCCGTCACCAAATGCCAAATGCCAATAGTCTCGCTGAATGGAAAACCGTTTTACGTCGGCGTTTTGATCGCCAGGCGGTTGAACTCGGCCTGGACACTGGTTCCGCCCATGAAGTTTTTACGGTGACTGCATGGGGAGTCGTCCCGACTTTCGAGCGGTTGGTGAATGATTTCCCCGCCTTAAAACGCACCCCCGAACGCGATGCGAGACTGCAAACAAAGCTTCACCGATGGAGCGCTTAATTTTGCTTCAGAACTCCTAACCCGAGTTGGGATCCCGCTGGGCCTACTTTTGGGGTAAATGAGGGAGTGGTCTGGGACGGCGAGGCAGGTTTCGATTTTGGTAAGGACTTGAATATCTCGGATCGCCTGTCTCCGGACCGCCGTTGGGTCCCGTGCTTTTGACGGGATCAACGGCTGTCCAAGATTCTATCGCGACCGATAACAGCCTGCGTGGAACCTTCCGAACTAGCAGTGGTACTCCTGCACCGTCTTAACGGAATAGCCATGCTTTTGCAGGGCGGCGATGCCGAGGGCGGCGGCTTTTGCGCCACTCAGCGTGGTCATAATGGCCGTCCCGGTCATCACCGCCGTGGTGCGGATTTTGACTTCATCCGCCCTCGGACTGGCTCCACTGGGCGTATTGATCACGAGCTGGAGTTCCTTGTTTTTGAGCAAGTCCACGGCGTTCGGTCGGCCGCCCTCGTTCAGTTTGAAAATCCGCTGAACTTTGAGTCCTGCCTTCTCCAGGACCGCGGCCGTTCCATTGGTCGAAACCAGATCAAACCCTAAATCCGCAAAGGATTTTGCTACGGCAGCGACTTCCTTTTTGTGGGCATCCCCGACGCTAATGAAAACTCGCCCTTTTAACGGCAGCGGTGAGTTGGCCGCCATTTGGGCCTTGGCATACGCAACCCCGAGATCGGCATCGAGTCCCATTACCTCACCCGTCGAACGCATTTCCGGCGAGAGGATAATGTCCTGCCCAGGAAAGCGGTTGAACGGAAAAACAGATTCCTTGACCGCCCAATATTTCGGCCAGATTTCCTCGGTAAAACCCAATTCTTTGAGCGTTTTTCCGGCCATCACTTGCGCCGCCAGCTTGGCGAGCGGCCGACCGATGGCCTTGCTCACAAACGGTATTGTGCGCGAAGCGCGAGGATTCACTTCGAGGACGTACACGACGTCATCTTTGATGGCGTACTGAACGTTCATCAGGCCACAAACCCTGAGCTCGCGGGCCATCGCGTGGGTGTATTTGCGCAAGGTCTCAAGGTGCTGCGCCGTCAGCGTGTGTGGCGGCAAAACCATCGCGGCATCTCCAGAATGCACGCCAGCAAACTCAATGTGTTCGAGGACCCCTCCCATCACCACGGTGCCCTCTTCAGGATTCGAAAAATGCCCCACGTCGGCAATGCAATCAACGTCCACTTCCGTCGCATCTTCGAGGAACTTATCCACCAACACCGGACGTTCCGGCGATGCCTCGACCGCGAACTTCATGTAATGAGACAATTCAGCGTCCGAATACACGATCTGCATGGCGCGCCCGCCCAGCACAAACGAAGGCCGAACCAGCACCGGATAGTTCAGCCGCTGCGCCGCCACGAGGGCCTCGGCTTCATTGGTAGCCAGTCCGTTGTTGGGTTGCGGAATGCCCAGTCGGGTGAGCAGGGCGGCGAAAAGTTTGCGATCTTCAGCGACCTCAATGCTTTCGGGCGAAGTTCCAATGATATTGACCCCGTTTTTCTTGAGGCCGAGCGCTAGATTGAGAGGGGTCTGCCCCCCAAATTGGGCAATCGCACCCCAACACTTTTCTCGTTCGTAAATGTGAAGCACGTCTTCCAGCGTGAGGGGTTCGAAGAAAAGTTTGTCCGAGGTATCGTAGTCGGTCGAAACCGTCTCGGGATTTGAATTCACCATGATCGTCTCGAACCCGTCCGCCTTCAGCGCGAAGGCCGCATGGACGCAACAGTAATCGAACTCAATGCCTTGGCCGATGCGATTCGGGCCGCCGCCGAGAATCAGGACCTTCTTCTTGGACGTTGGGGTCACCTCGTCGTCACCGCGGTCGTAGGTCGAATAGTAGTACGGCGTGTACGCCTCAAACTCCGCCGCGCAGGTATCGACGAGCCGGTAGCTTGGGACGAGTCCCAATTTTTTCCGTTCCGCACGGATTGCGTCCTCGGTGGTGCCGGTGAGATGGGCGATTTGTCGGTCGGAAAAACCGAGCGACTTCGCGTGGGCCAAGAGATCAGCGTTCATGCCGTTGCCAAAAGTGGGAAGAGGTAGGCAGACCCAAGCGGGAGTGTCGAGCCGGAGGTTGAGCGGAATTCATTCGTTCACTCCGCCACCCATCCCGGTCCGATCAGACGAAAGCGCCCTCGAGGTCATCCTTCTCGACGGAACCCGATCACGCTCAGGGGCGGAAGGGTGAACAGCGCCGAATATCGTTGGCTTTGAACGCCGTAGTCTTCGGCGGTGACGCCGCCCGCATTGCCTTGGTTGCTCCCGCCGTAGTCTGAGGCATCGCTATTAAGCAATTCTCGCCAGACTCCCGGCAACGGCAGACCGACCCGATAATTGAGCAACGGATTGGGCGTGAGGTTTATGACCACGAGCACTTGATGGCCGGACTCGCGGTCGTGTCGAATGAAGCTCAGCACGCTGTGGGCGTGATCCGAGCAATCCACCCACCAGAATCCATCGCTTTCATAATCCCCACGCCACAGCGCCGGTTCTTGTTGGTACAGCGCATTGAGATCGGCCACCCAACGTTGCACCCCCACATGGTACGGTCCGTGATCCAGCAGCCACCAATCGAGTTGGCCATTCTCGCCCCATTCTCCGCTCTGCCCAATTTCGCCGCCCATGAACAACAACTTTTTGCCCGGGAAAAACCATTGATAGCCGAGCAGGACCCGCAGGTTAGCAAACGCCTGCCAATCATCGCCCGGCATCCGCCGCCGCAAGGAACCCTTGCCATGCACCACTTCATCGTGCGAGAGCGGCAACACAAAATTTTCGTGCCCCTGATACAGCGTCGCGAAGGTCAACTCATTCTGGTGGTATTGGCGGTAGATCGGATCCCGCTTGAAATAGCCCAGCGTATCGTGCATCCAGCCCATGTTCCACTTGAGGCTAAAGCCGAGACCACCCAGCCACGGCGGCCGCGATACCATGGGCCAAGCCGTGCTTTCTTCTGCAATGGTGACGACCCCGGGATGTTCCGTGTGGACGAGGTGATTGACGTGTTTGAGAAAATCGACCGCTTCGAGGTTTTCCCGGCCACCGTGGCGATTCGGAACCCATTCGCCCGGTTGCCGCGAGTAATCGAGGTACAGCATCGACGCCACGGCATCGACCCGTAGGCCGTCGATATGAAACCGTTCACACCAATACAACGCGTTTGCAGCGAGAAAATTCCGAACTTCGTGCCGGCCGAAATTGAAAATCAACGTGCCCCAATCCTGGTGCGAACCTTGTCGCGGATCCGCGTGCTCAAACAACGCAGTACCATCAAATTGCGCCAACGCCCACGTATCACGAGGGAAATGGGCCGGCACCCAGTCGATAAAAACGCCGATTTCAGCCTGATGCAACGCGTTGACCAGAAACTGGAAATCGTCGGGCGTTCCAAAGCGGCTGGTAGGCGCAAAAAAACCGGTCACTTGATAGCCCCAACTCGGATAATACGCGTGCTCTGCCGGTGGCATGAATTCCACATGAGTGAACCCCAACCGTTTGAGGTATTCCACCAGAGGGACGGCCAATTCACGGTAGCTCAACGATTCTGCGGCTGATTTTTTCTGCCACGAACCCAGGTGCAACTCATAAATGCTCATGGGTGCGCGCAGGGCATTGGTTTGGGCGCGGCGAGTGAGCCACGTTTGGTCCGTCCAGGCAAAACCGTTCGTTTCCCACACGATCGCGGCGTGTTTGGGCGGTAGTTCAAAGAATTTCCCGAATGGATCGGTGTTCACTTTGAGGTTTCCCTGGGCGTCCAGTAACTCAAATTTGTACAGAGCGCCTGAGCCCACTCCGGGGAGGAAAATCTCCCAAACTCCGCTGGGTCCCAGCAAGCGCATCGGGTGCGCCCGGCCGTCCCAGTGATTAAATGAGCCAATTACCGATACGCGCCGCGCATTCGGAGCCCAAACCGCAAAGGCACAACCGGCGACCCCGTCGATCACGGTTAGCTGCGCGCCGAGCCGATCATACAGCCGACGATGGTTTCCTTCGCCGAAAAGATGAAGATCTTGTTCCCCGAGGGTCGGTAAGAAAGAATACGCATCCCGTTGTTGACGCCGTCGCCCCGTGTGGTCCGTGACGATCAAATCGTAGGCATAGACGGCTTTGGCGGCTTTGGTCACCCCTTCGAAGACGGCCGTTTCGGCGAGACGTTTGAGTTCAAAGCGCGGTTGCTTGGGGTCATGGGTCGGCACCAATTCGATGCGCACGGCGTCTGGGACTTGCGCCCGGGCCACCAGTCCGGTGGCGCACGGATGCAGGCCCAGCAGCGAATGCGGTGAAGGATGGACCAATTGGGTCAGCGAATCCAACTCGGCGGGCAACAGGAGCATGCCAGGAGCCTAAGCGCGGTTCTGGGGTGAAGCCGATTCATTTTTTCAGATCCTTCCACGGCAGGCTCCGGTCGGCTAACATCGGTTCTGGATGGATCTTTGCTCCGTGGGTTGGGATGACACTTGGCAAGCGACCTTCGCCGTTCTGGCGGCGAAAGGACTCCTGCCTGCTCGCGTCGTGAATGAAGACAAACATGCCTACATCGTCGTGAGCGAGACCGGCGAACAGCCCGCCTCGATCACTGGGCGATTGCACCACCTTAAGCATTCCAATGCGGAACTGCCAAAAGTGGGAGATTGGGTGGGGATCAAACGTCAGGCGGGCGAAGCAAAAGTGGTTATTCATGCGGTTTTACCCCGGCGCACCCGGGTCGTGCGCCATAGCACCGGACGAGCCGCCACGCTCCAAATCATGGCCGCAAATGTGGATATCGTTTTCATTGTCCAAGCCCTGGACCAGACTTTTAACCGACGTCGATTAGAACGTTTTTTGGTCATGGTCCATGAAGGCGGTGCGAAGCCGGTGGTGGTGTTGAACAAGTGCGATCTACGGGATGAAGTGACCGCTCGAACCGATGAAGCAGCGGCCGCGGCTGCGGATTTGACGGTCATTGCCACGAGTGCCAAAACGGGCAAGGGACTGGGCGAACTCCGCGCCTTGCTGGTTCCCAGACAGACCGTTTGTTTTCTGGGAACGAGCGGTGTGGGGAAGAGTAGCCTCATCAATCGACTTTATGGCGAACGAATTCAGGCGACGCTTCCGGTTCGCGAAGAGGACGCCAAAGGGCGACACACGACGACTCGCCGGGAAATGTTGCCTTTGCCCAATGGCACGTTGGTCGTGGACACGCCCGGCATGAGAGAATTTCACCTGTGGTTGGCGGACGAAGGCCTCGATCAAGCCTTTCCTGACTTGCTGGAATTGGCGACGGGTTGCCGTTTTCGCGACTGTACCCACGGTGCTGAACCTGGCTGCCAGGTCAAAGCGGCGGTGGAAGCGGGTAGAATTCCGCGTGACCGATACGAGAGCTTCCGCCGATTGCACTCGGAACTGGGCGTCACGGAACTTCGCCACCGAGAAAAAGCCTACGCTCAGAATCGGCACCGGGAACGTTCTGGCACCAAAGCCTATCTCGATCCCGAGGCGGGCCATCGGGAGGGGGAATTCAATGAATAGCCGTGAGAGAATGCAGAGAATACAAGAACGGGCATCGGACTCCGGATCACTCAGCGCAGGTTGCGCGGCCGATCAACAGCGAATTCTTGTGGGAGTGCAAGCCTAGCCCAAGAGGGAGCCACAGCTGCCCGCAATCGTCGCGACGGCCCGACGGCCCTGCGGGTCGGTAGGTCTACTTGGGTCCAGGTTCGGGAAGGTGTTCGATAGCGCCCTACCCGACGG
>JAYVTS010000429.1:0-9427 GCA_043788645.1 Verrucomicrobiota bacterium | reverse complement strand
GAGAGAGGAATGAACGATGAGACAGTGGTGCAAGGAATGACGGTGGATGGCGCCCGGCTGGAGTGGCTGAAGTCGTGGGTGGCGGCGCATCGGGATTGGCAAGACAAGGGACAGGCCGATTGAAAAGGCAGGTTTCACATCATAATAAAACATGTTATTTATATTGGCTATTTAGGTCCGGACCGCTAGCCTGAATCTTTGATTCTTCTCCATCGCGAGCCGGGGCCAGAGTCCGAATTATTGCATTTCGCTCGTGACACAGTCGGCTTCTTTGCCGTAATCATTCCACTTCGTCTTTCCAGCCCCGCTTGGTGCGGGGCTTTTGGTTTTGACCGTTGCTGACATGAAGCATTTGTTCAGTCTTGAGAAGCTTACCGGCGCCCAACTACGCGCCATTATCGACCGTGTCGCCGCCTTTAAAACGGAGCGGACGACTCATCTGCGCCTGCTCACGGGCCAAACTTGGGGACTCATCTTCTCCAAATCTTCCACCCGCACCCGCGTGAGCTTCGAGGTCGGCATCCGTGAACTCGGCGGAAACGCTCTCTTTCTCAACGCCAACGACATTCAGCTCGGCCGCGGTGAACCGATCAAGGACACCGCCCGCGTCCTCGGCCGCATGTTGCACGGCGCGATCATTCGCACCTATGCCCAGCAAGACGTTGAGGATTTCGCCACCTACTCCAAAATTCCAACCGTCAACGCACTCACCGACGACGAACATCCCTGCCAAATCATCACTGATATTTTTACTTTTGAGGAAATTCGGCGAGAACCGATTACGGGAAAGATCGTCACTTTCATCGGTGATGGCGCCTGCAACGTACCCATTTCCTGGATCTTCGCCGCGGCCCACCTCGGCTTTGAACTCCGGATCGCGGCCCCCAAAAAGTATTGGCCCGCGCCCGAGATTTTGCGTCGAGCCGGCGCGGGTGCGGCCGCGGATTGGACTCAGCACGCCGCCACGACGATCACCGAACGAATGCCCATTGGAGCCGGTATGTTGGGGTTGATCGAAGACGTCCGGCTCGCCGCTCGGCGAGCGGATTTACTCTACACGGACGTCTGGGTCTCGATGGGAAAGGAATCCGAGAAAGCAGAACGATTGCGCGACCTCAGTGGTTATCAAATCAATGCAGAATTGGTCGAACTCGCCCACCCGGAGGCCTTGGTCATGCACTGTCTACCGGCCTATCGCGGTCTCGAAATCGACGAGGCCACCTTGGAAGCGCACGCCGACACGATTTTCGCCGAGGCAGAGAACCGTCTGCACACGCAAAAAGCGATCCTGGCTTGGATGATCGAATGAGCCGCCAAGGAACGGATCGAACTGAACTTCTCTCCTTTTCGGTCTTTGCGGGCGCTCGCGGCGCTTGATTTGAAGAACTCCATTATTTCCCAGCCGCACCAAATAGGCGAGCCCGATTGCGCCAGAGATAAGCGACAATCACCACATTAATCACCAGAATCAACGCCAAGCCCCAAACGAAGTGATGACTTAATTCGAACACTTCAATGGGGATGAAGAAAGCCCCTTCGCCGATCGCGATCCAGCCACCCCAAGGTTTGCGGAGGAAGAGGCCGAGTGCTTCCAGCAAGGAAACGCTCGCGTAAAGAAAGGTCCCTGACGCAACCCAAATGATATTTTTGGGAGTCACCGATCCGAGTTTGGCCGATAAATCAGCCCAGAATCGACGCTCTGGATCGAAATGGAGTTCGTGCAAAAGATTCCTAAAATCTTCCGGCAGATTATTATCGGTGAGCGTGAAAATTCCGGCCGCCAGGGCGAGAAAAAGCAGGCCTTTGCCGAGCTTGAAGGCAATCACGCCCCACAACCCTGGGGCTTTCGATTTTGAAGTACGCACAGCGTCGGTTCGTTCAGCGCACCAACGGTAAGAATCTACCCAGCAAATCGCCGATGGCGATACGCTCCTGAACCCCGGTATCCCGATGGCGCAACGTAACGGTATCCAAAAGCTCGGGCTGCTCGCCGAGCGTATCGAAATCAATCGTCACGCAAAACGGCGTCCCCGCTTCATCCTGGCGGGCGTAGCGACGGCCGATCGCCCCGCCTTCATCGTAGAAAATACTGAGATGCGGCCGGAGCAATTCTCGCACCGCCTGGGCTTTGGCCACGAGTTCCGGCTTATTTTTCAGCAAGGGAAACACCCCGACCTTGACCGGCGCAATCCGCGGATGAAATCGCAGGACCACGCGAGTCTCGCTCTTGCCTTTGTCATCGGTGCTCGTGACCTCGGAATACGCATGACAGAGCAGCGCCAAAATGAGTCGATCCACTCCCGCGGAGGGTTCGATGACGTGTGGGATGAATTGGCCCTTCGCGAGCTTATCGAAAAAGACGCTGGCTAACCCATCGGCCTGAGTTTCGGCTTCCTCCGCGGTCGCGCCTTTTTTCATCAACGCGGCGGTTTTACTCGCCAAAAAATTCGTGCGCAACGCGGCTTTTTTCGCTTCGCCCAGTTTTCCCCAAGCAGTTCGCAATTCCTCGTCGAAAATCCCCATGGGCTTACCCGAGTGAGTCTCGTGCTGGGTGAGATCGAAATCGCTGCGGGCCGCAATGCCTTCGAGTTCCTGGGTACCAAAAGGAAATTTGTAGAGAATATCCACACACGCCCGCGCGTAGTGCGCCAATTCATCGGGCTTTTGCCAATACTCCTCAAACGCGGCGCGCGGTAAACCAATGCCCTCGTAAAAACGAATGCGCTGCTCCACCCAATACTTGTGCCAAACTTCCCAACCCCAGTCTGCCTGCGGTTCCCCTTTCCAGCCATCACCCTCGACCTCCGCAACGCGCCCTGCCATCGCCGCTACCGCTTCGTCGGGTTTGATGAAAAACTCGAGTTCCATTTGCTCGAATTCCCGGGAACGAAACGTGAAATTTCGCGGCGTCACCTCGTTGCGGAAGGCCTTGCCCATCTGGCCAATGCCAAAAGGTATCTTCTGACGCGACGTATCCGCAACATTCTTGAATTGGGCAAAAATCGCTTGGGCCGTTTCCGGTCGGAGATACGCCACGTTTTCCTCGTCGACCACTGGACCCACGTAGGTCTTAAACATCAGATTGAACGGACGGCCTTCAGGCAGACGGGCCCCGCAATGCGGACAGGGTAATTTCGGACCGACGGCCAACCACTCCTCCCACGTGCGGCAGGTCAAAAGGGACGCCAATAGTTGCCAACGCTGGAGCGGAGGCGCTGAAATTTCATTCAATCCCCGCTCCACCACCGCCAAAACGGCCGCGGGATCCATCACGGCGGCTAAAGCCTGAGACATCCGTCGTCCATTGCCCAGCAGCCATTTCCGCATCGTAGCCTCCGGGGCCACCACTTGCGCCGTGGTAAAGGTACCGTCCCGATATTCCGTAAAAACGTCCTTTCCCCAGCCCGATTCCACCAAAATATCGAAGGCTTGGTCCGGTCGAATGAGTCGTTTGCAATGGACGCATGTACACATCGGATCACTAAACGTATCCACATGCCCCGACGCCTGCCAGATCTTGGGATGCATGATGATGGTGGCTTCGAGCCCGACGACGTCGTCACGCAGCCGGGTCATGGTCGTCCACCACGCGTCTTTGACGTTACGTTTCAATTCGGCACCCAACGGGCCGTAATCCCAAAAGCCGTTGAGCCCGCCGTAGATCTCCGAGGAGGGGAAGATAAACCCGCGGCGTTTACACAGGGAGACGATCTTCTCCATCAGTTCGTTTGTCTTCGGCTCAGCCATAAAAAAGAGACGGAGATTCGGAACCGACCGGGCAGGTGTCAATTGATGTCCGCATTTCATCTCGTTCCAATTTGTGCTCAAAACCTGCAAAAGGCGCACCCGAAAGAGGATGCGAGACGGATCGGCCTAGGTTTGACCCCGTGGCGCTGCTTGCTAGCGTGCGGCCCTTGTTATGCACGTCCTCGTTTGCGATCCGATCTCACCGCACGGCATTGCCTATTTTAAGGCGAGACCGGAATTCAAAGTCACGGTGCTGCCGAAACGGCTCACTGAAGCGGAACTCCTGCCTCTCGTCGCGGACGTGGACGCCCTGGTGGTCCGTTCCGAAACCAAGGTGACACGGAAGCTGTTGGAAGCCGCCCCGCGCCTCAAAGTCGTCGGGCGCGCCGGGGTGGGCGTGGACAATGTGGATGTCGAAGCCGCCACCACCCGCGGGGTCGTGGTGATGAACACGCCTGGAGGAAATACCATTACGACGGCTGAGTTGACCTTTTTTATGCTGGGCGCTTTGGCTCGGAAAATCCCCGCCGCGCACGCAACCATGGCCGCGGGGAAATGGGATCGGAAGGCGTTTCAAGGGACCGAGGTCGCCGGCAAAACCCTGGGAATTCTCGGGGCTGGCCGCATTGGCACGGAGGTCGGTAAGCGGGCCCTGGCGTTTGGGATGCGCGTCGTGGCTTACGATCCGTTTCTCTCGGATGCCCGCGCCAAGGCATTGGGTTTTGAAGGCGCCAGCGATCCAGATGCCGTCTTTCGTCAGGCAGATTTTATCACCGTTCATCTGCCGGTCACCGCGGAGACTCGCGGAATGATCAACGCCGAAAGCATCGCAAAGATGAAACCCGGGGTGCGCTTGGTGAATTGCGCCCGGGGTGAGATTGTGAATGAAAGCGATCTCGTCGCGGCCCTAGAATCCGGCCGAGTGGCGGGGGCGGCGTTAGACGTATTTGTGACAGAACCGCTCCCTGCGGACCACAAGTTTCGCACGTTACCCAACGTCGTGCTCACCCCGCATCTCGGAGCGAGCACGGAAGAAGCTCAAGAAAAATGCGGACTCGAAGTCGCCGAAATCATTACCGGTTATCTCCTCACCGGTGAAGTTCGAAATTCGGTCAATTTGCCGGGCGTCGATGCCAAAACGTTTGAAGTCGTCAAACCGTACGTGGGTCTGGGCGAAAAACTCGGCAAACTTTTGGGGCAAATCGCGCCAACCGGAGTTGACCGCGTGTACGTCACGTTCGGGGGCAAAGCCAAGGACCTGCCCGCCACCGACCCCATTACGCGGGCGATTTTGGCCGGCTTTTTGGCCGCCAGCGGGAGCAAAGGAGTGAATCCGGTCAACGTACGAGCGGTGGCCCAAGCGGCCGGTTTGACGGTGGAGGAAAAGAAGTCCGATGAGCCGGTCACCTACAACGAATGGCTCCACGTACAGTTATTCCGAGGAGATCAGAAGGTGGCTTCCGTGGGAGGAACCTTCTTTGGGTCGCCGAATAATCCGCGAATTGTTCGCCTTTCAAGCGTCCCAGTCGAAATCCCGGCCAGCGGTCATCTCCTGTTGCTCAACAACCAGGATATTCCTGGGATTGTCGGAAAGGTCGGTACGGTCCTCGCACGGCACCAGGTGAACATTGCGAGCATGAGCCTGGGTCGGGAAATGGCGGGGGGCCAAGCACTGACGGCTCTAACGCTCGATAGCGTCCCGTCCGCTGCGTGCTTGGAGGACCTGAAAGCCGATCCGGCGATCAGCAACGTTCGCGTGGTCACGCTCTAATTCTTACCTCCCGGGTCGATCTTACCTCTCGGGTCGATTTGAGGAAAAAGATCGATGGATCGGGCTTTTCCCGAATCTCACCGTATCAACGGGTAGGAGCGATCCGGGCTAAAGCAGCTGTCTCGAAATTACTTGCAACTGACGTTGGGAAAACCGGGTATTGCAAATAGCAACAGAAACGTCATCATCGAACTTCTCATTGGTATGGCCGAAGACAAAATGCAACTTCAGCGTTGGGAGCTGAAGTACGTCATTCCCGAAGAAACCGCGCTCGCGATTCGGGAATTTGTCCGTTCGTATCTCGTCCTGGATGAATATGGCGTCGGTCGGCCCAACCTTTCGTACACCATTCACAACCTGTACCTCGACTCCGATGAGTTGGCGATCTACTGGGGGACCATCAATGGGGACAAAAATCGTTACAAGTTGCGGATTCGTTTTTACGAGGATAGTTCCAAGGCACCGATTTTTTTCGAGATCAAACGGCGGATGAACGATGCGATTCTGAAGCTGCGAGGCGGCATCAAGCGGCCCGCGGTAGCGGCCGTGTTGGCGGGACAATTGCCCGCCCCCGATGAGCTGGTATCGGGCGATGGGCGCCAGTTGGTGGCTATTCAACGGTTTATCGAATTGATGATGCGGGATCGGGCTGCGCCGACGGCTCATGTGTACTACGAACGGGAGGCGTGGATCAGCGAGACGGACAACTCCGTGCGCGTGACGCTGGATCGAAATGTGCAGATTTCCCCCGAATTCACGGCCCGATTTACTTCACAGATGGACGGGGCGATCAACGTTTTTTCGCCGTCGGTGATCTTGGAATTGAAATTTACTGGGCGATTTCCCAGCTGGTTCAACATCTTGGTCAAGGTTTTCAATCTTCGCCTCAGTTCCGCCTCCAAATACGCCGATGGGATCGTAAAAAAAGGCGAAGCCTTTTTCTACCGTCGCGGAAATGCTGGCCTACCCTGCGTCGATCCCGAGAGCGCGAGGGCGAACCGACGTGCCCGAGCGGAAGGGCTGAATGCCCGAATTGCAGTTTAAGATAGAGACTCGATACCCATGGGTAATTTGTTCATGCAGGGCGACTACGGCAACGCGCCGAATGACGTGCCGGGAATGTTACTGGGGCTCATGGTCGCCTTTCTCGGCGGTCACATCGTCGCCTGGGTCTACATGGCGTGTCATTCCGGGCTCAGTTACTCCCGGTCCTTTGTCAACGCGCTCATTGTCCTGTGTTTGGTCGTCGCCCTCGTCATGCTCGTCATGGCGAACAACCTGCTCATTGCCTTTGGATTGATGGCGGTTTTTGCGATCGTTCGTTTCCGCAATGTGCTCCGCGATACCTTGGATACAACGTACGTCTTGGGCTCAATCACGATTGGGATGGCCGCTGGCACCCGTAAGTTTAGCACCGCTTTGCTCGGAGCCGTGATGTTTGCCCTCGTGCAATTGTACTTACATTGGACCCAGTTCGGCAGTCGGCACCGATACGATTTGATTTTGAACCTTCATTGGGCTCGACCGCTGGCTGACTTGGCGGATCTTTCGGCTATTCTGGAGCGGCATTCACGCCGCACCAGCATCGCCAGCCAACGTTCTGGACAAGGGTACGAAGGCGCGGACCTCTCGTACCGCCTCTTATTGCGCGATATGGGTCGCATGGACGAATTGGTAACGGAGCTAAAAACTTTCCCCGGAGTCTCCCGAGTGACCAGCCTCAAAGCCGAGGACGAAAACGAAGTCTGATCTCGATGGACAAATTACCGCCGATACCCAGCCCTCCGGGAACCGCTTTTCGCGAGTTCCGGATCAAATTCGTGCCGGCGTTAACCTTTGTGGTCGTCCTCGCGGCCACCGTTCATACTTGGCGCGATTACGTCGGCCCTTCGCCCCTGGTCGGCGAAGTGCAAACCGTCCGATCAATCGTTTCGGCCCCTATTTCAGGTCAACTGACCCAATTACCGGTAGTTCAATTTCAACTCGTCAAGGCCGGGCAAGTCTTGGGGCAGATAACGCCCGCAGAGCCCGCGCTGTTGGATGCCCAGGTAGCCCTGGCTAAGGCGCGGATCGACCAAGTGCGGGTGAACTACGAGCCAGCCCTCCGAAAACAAAATAACGATGTCAACTACGCTGGGCTGCGCATGAGCTGGTTGGACGCTCGTACCCAATTGGTTTCTCAACTAGCCCGGACCAACTACCTCTCCGGCGAGCTGGATCGAGCAAAACGGTTTGAATCGGGATTGGGCTCAAAGGGGATCATCCCCCGAACTCCGGACGTGCTCGCCGGTTTTGCGAGTCAAGCGGATGTACAAAAGGCTCAAGGTGCTTTGGATGAAGCCGTGGCGTCCATTGCGGAACGTCAAAAGGCCATCGCGGAAATTCAAGCCCTTCTGGAACGAATCCAGCCTGAGGAACTCAAGCTCGACGATGAGATTCCGGCGGGTATCCGGGCAGCCATCGCGGTTGAAGAGCGCAATCTGCAACTGTTGGAAACTCAGCTCGCGCCCCGCTCGCTCCTGGCTCCCATTGACGGCGTGGTGACGGGGCTCCTCCGCCGTGCCGGTGAACATGTCCAGTCAGGCGAAAACCTGCTCACCATTACGGCGGAAACTCCACAGAGGATTATCGCCTATTTTCGGCAACCCTTGAATCAAAGCGCGCGCGTCGGGGAAGCGGTGGAAATCCGAACTCGCGGCGGCCATCATGTAGCCGCTCAATCCACGATCACGGAGATCGGTCCTGCCTTGGAACTGATTCCGTCCCAGCTCCTTCCACCCAAGGTCAGCGGCGTTCCGACGGAACTCGGGCTCCCCGTTTTGCTGACGGTGCCACCCGCGCTAGGCCTGCACCCCGGTGAACTCGTGGATCTGCGCCCGAGCAACTGATTCCAATTCGCCTAGCCTAGCCCGGGTCGTTCATCGCCTTCCGTCGGAAGACGCAGCGAGAGCCCGTCGGGCGAGGCCAACGCCGCCAGACGGGTTCGAAGCCAATCGCAGCCGAGAACCTAGAACGATCCGGCGAGAGAAATGGCGAATTTTCGGTAGAAAGCGAATTGGAATTTCGCTCTTGCCCCTTCGGGGACCAGCCCCGATCTATGTATCCAACTGATTTTTAGCTATGCCTGATCTTGCGAATCGCTACGACCAAAACGTGCCTGGAAAGTATTTCGTCGACAACCAGTGTATTGATTGCGACCTCTGCCGCGAAACCGCCCCTGCCAATTACACTCGCTGGGATGACGGCGGATATTCTTACGTAAAAAAGCAACCGGAATCTCCCGAAGAAGAGGCTGCCTGCAAGGAAGCCATGGAGGGTTGTCCCGTCGAGGCGATCGGCGATTTTGGTACCTAACCAACCTTCTGTCCTCGAATTCCACCCGCTGCCCAGAGCGGGTGTTTTTATTTTCGGATCGTCGGTCCTTGGATTCGAGTTCTTCAGGTCCGGGCTGGATTCCCATCCGCGTTCATCGGCGTTCATCCGCGGTTGTGTCGCTCGCTTTTGACGGGATCAACCGCCGAGAGAGCTTTCCAAACCAACAGCCGCGAAAGAACCCAAAGAACGCAAACGAAGTGGATTTTAGTTCTCTGCGTTGCTGGCGTTCGTTTGTGGCTAGTCCAGACCGCCCCACTGACCGCGGTTGGGTCCCGTACTTTTTACGGGATCGGCCGTTGCGCGCTCATTGATTTGAACAGGCGGTCCACTACCCCACCGACTCGGAATCACAAGGCCAACGCCGCCAGACAGGCTCGCAGCAATTCGTAGCAGAAAGGGTATGAAATATCCGGGCTAGCCCAAGAGGGAGCCACTGCTGCCCGCAATCGTCGCGACGGCCCGACGGCCCTGCGGGTCGGTAGGTCTACTTGGGTCCAGGTTCGGGAAGGTGTTCGATAGCGCCCTACCCGACGG
>JAYVTS010000428.1:0-4607 GCA_043788645.1 Verrucomicrobiota bacterium | reverse complement strand
CGGAAGCCAACTAAAGCCGTACCAATGCAGAAGGCGTCCGCTCCGCCTCCCGTTCAAAAGCCTGCAGCACCCGATCACTCTTCCCCGCCTTCACCCGCGTCTCTTGAGCAGCCAAAAGTCGCACCGCCCAACTCCGAATGTGTTCGTTTTCATCCCGGGTATCGTTTTGAATTCGCTCCAATAACCACGGCTGATCAGTGCCACCCACCGCGTTGAGCGCCCAAATCGCTCGCAATCGAGTGGCCGTCGTTTTTTGTCGGCCAAACTCTTGTTTGAGTTCCGTCACCATTCGAGTGCGATCCCGCCCCTCCGCGGCCCGATCTGCCAACACTTGCCGAGCGTGGCGAGCCACCCACTCATTCCGGCTAAAAAGGAGTGGTTTCAATGCCCCGAACTCTAACTTCGATAAATCACCCACGGCCGACGACTTGGATTCACCATTGGTTATTTTGTAGATCCGACCAGAAGTCCGGTGAACCCCATCGTGATCATGACATTCACCCGTATCAGACCAATCGGAGAGAAACACACCGCCATCAGGACCTTGCAACAAGTCGATCCCGCGGAACCACGGATCTCCAATGGATAATAGATCAGCCGCATGACGCCCGACATACCCGGAGCCTTCACGATCTAATCGTTCTGTATTTACTCGTCGGCCATGGAAGTTGATCGTAAAAAGCTGGTCCCGATAGGAGTTGGGCCAATTTTCGCCTTGGTAAATCATTAACCCGGTATGCGCATGACCACCTCCCAAGTTGTCGCTACCAGGCGCGAAGCTGCTGCCATCAAAGGCCGCCCGAGACTTCGTCCAGCCCGCGCCCAAATCGAAATGATAGTGGTCCGCATGCTGCCCAATGAGTCCGTAACTGTGCGGATTCACGTCATCGCCGTGCATCCGCTGAAAATGCGCCCCCGGAATTGCGTGCCACAGATGACCAATCACCGTATTGATGAAAAAGGGCTCGCCCATCTCATTCCAATCCAACCCCCAAGGATTCGTAGTCCCATGACTCACCGCTTCAACAACCTTCCGTTCCGGATGATATCGCCAAATACCGCCGTTCATGAGCACTCGCTGAGCCTCGGGTGTTCCCGGCACGCCGATCCGAGCTTGGCTGGAAATGCCCACTCGACCCCAGAGCCAACCGTCCGGTCCCCATTTCAATCCGTTAGCAAACGTGTGTCGATTGCCCGTCGTCGTCGTAAAACCATCCAGGACCCCTTGCGGTTCGCCATCGGGAATATCGTCTCCGTTACGGTCCGGCACCCACAACAAGCGAGGTGGGCACAGTAGAAAAACACCCCCACGTCCCAGCTCGAGACTGGTGAGCAGGCGGGCTTGATCGTAAAAGACTTTGCTTTCGTCCGCCCGACCGTCGCCGTCTCGGTCGGTCAGAATCACGACGCGATCCGCCAAATTTGTCGCAAAATTCACGCCCGCCTCGGCGTAGGTGTAGTTCTCCGCCACCCACAATCGCCCTCGCGCATCAAACGTCATCGCGATGGGCTGACGTACTTGCGGTTCATTGGCAAAAACGGTCGCCTTGAACCCTGGCGGTAGCTTGAAGGATCCAAGCGCCGCCGCGGCCGAAATGGGTTCCGCACCGGGTTTTTCGGAGTTGTACGGTTCCGGAAACGCGGCGGCCGCCCACGGGGGAATCAGCGTACAGAGGCACCACCACCGGAGCATCGATAAAAACGGGAACATCCGGGGAAAGTATTCGCAGAATCCGGTCTGGGCCAGTAGCAGAACCCGCTCTTTCTACGCCGCCACGATCTGCCAGGATGAACGCCAATGATTCAGCGCTATACCCGGCCCGAAATGCGGGCCATTTGGACGGACGAAAACAAGCTCCGGATCTGGCTGGAGATCGAACTCCTCGCCAGCGAAGCCCTCGTTCAACAAGGCTTAGTTCCCGCCGCCGATTTCGCTCGATTGAAGGCCGGAGCCAGCCTGTGTTTCGCCGACCCCACAGCCCTGACCGAACGAGCAAAAGAACTCGAAAAAACCCTTCATCACGATGTCATCGGTTTTACCACGGCCGTCGCCGAAAAAATCAACCATCGCGCCAGCCGCTGGCTCCATTACGGGCTGACCAGCAGCGACGTCGTAGACACCGCGTTCGGTGTGCAAATGATCCAAAGCGCAGACCTTTTAATTGCAGACGTCCAGGCCTTGCTGCCCGTGATTGCCCAACGGGCGATGGAACATCAGTTCACTCCTTGCATCGGCCGAAGTCATGGAATCCACGGTGAACCCACCACCTTTGGGCTCAAACTAGCGTTGATGCACGACGAATTCGGACGCGCCTTGGCCCGCCTTCAATCCATTCGTAAATCGGTCGCGATTGGGAAACTTTCTGGAGCCGTCGGCACCCACGCGCACCTGTCACCCAAGGTCGAGGCGTTTGTCTGCAAAAAACTGGGCCTCCGTCCCGCCCCGATCGCCACTCAAGTGGTGCAACGAGATATCCACGCTGAATTCATGACGACCCTCGCGCTGGTGGCTGCAAGTATGGAACGGTGGGCGGTCGAATTTCGGCATTTGCAACGCACCGAAGTCTTAGAAGCGGAAGAGCCCTTCACCGTCGGCCAGAAGGGCAGCAGCGCCATGCCCCATAAGCGGAACCCCATTACCTGGGAGCGCCTCACCGGACTCGCCCGAGTGATCCGAGGGAATGCCGTCGCCGCGCTTGAAAACGTCGCACTTTGGCACGAACGCGACATCAGTCACAGTTCGGTCGAGCGTATTATTTTCCCCGATTCTTGTACCTTACTCGATTATATGTTCGGTCTACTGACCAAGCTGATGGCGGGTCTCAAGGTTTATCCCGAGAATATGAAGAAGAATCTTAGCCTCAGTTTGGGGATGTGGAACAGTCAGACGGTGCTTTTGGCGCTGATTCGCAAGGGGCTCACCCGGGAAGCGGCGTATGAATTGGTCCAACGCAACGCCATGCAAACTTGGGCCGTGAAACACGCGGGGCGGGACGACGCCGATTTCCTAAAACAGATCCAAGCCGATCCGGAAATCAGCCAGCACTTCAAATCGGGCGAACTTGAGAAACTCTGCTCGCTTGACTTTCACCTGAAAGAAGTCAAAAACCGGTTTCGGCAATTGAAGCTCAAGTAAGGCTCGGCCAAGCGCCCGAAAAGAGTTCGAGCCGGACGGTATTCAGTGATCCTGACCGGCTCGAAACGTGTGGCCAACGCGGTAAGTCGCCGTAGAAAGAGGGTGAAATTCCGCGTTATCCTCGCCGGGTACGCCGCCATGCTTGATACCCGAAAACACCCGCCAAACTCATTCCGGCGATGAGTCCCGTCCCGACCTCTGGAACGCTCGCAGTAATGTGGGTTGCTCCATTGGGATCGATAACAAAAATGGCTCCAGAAATAGGCGGATCGATCCGATCATTGGCGGCGTTGTTCCCCCAAAACGCGGGCTCCGGCGAGTACACGCCCGCCCCCCCGGTTCCGCCCGGAGGAAAGATTCCACCAAATCCGGTCGGAATATTCAACGGCACCTCGAGTTCGATCAGCATATGATCAGTCAGCGACAAGGTGGACGGACCAAAACCCACTGCTCCGCCAATCCCAACCGTTGAGGCCAAGGGATCCGAAGTGCTCGACAGCCCCCCGTCGAGGTCGATAATAAAGTCAACGGAACTGCTGGGCAACACCGAGGTGATACCCTTCACACTTGGAAGCGGCGGGAGCGGGATATGGCCGCGAACGCGCACCACCGCATTGGGAAATTTACCGGTCCCAATAGTCAACGGAAACGCGATATCGGCCACAAATTCACCCGGCGAGAAGGTCGGATTCGTTCGGGGAAGATAGTCGTACATCAGATACAGCTCAGCCGTGGCGACGCTGCCTCCTGGCGCTAGGCCCGCGTACAGCAGGCTATTGGCGCTCGGATCGCCAAGCGGCACCGATTGCAGCGGTCCCGACGGTGTCGGTGGACTAATGAAGGCCAAGGGCGTGATATCGCTCCATTCGCCCCCGGCCGGAAGCGTGGGTGGAGTGCCCGGGGTGACGCCTGGCGTAGATCCCTGGGGCGTAAACTGACCGTCTACCGTGATGGCAACGCCGCTCAGGGGATTTACGATCGTAATCGGTCCCTGAGGTGCGACCGTTATCGCCCAGGCATGACTGCCGAGAGCCCCGAGCGCTGCGAGTACAATGACCGAACGTAAAGTTTTCATGACCAATAAACGTTTCCCGTCGAAAAGCTAAAAGTGAACATACTTAAAATACCTCAAAACCGCAAAACGGCAACTAACTATTTCTATTCCTGAGTTTCTGCGGTTCAGACACCGGCGGGAAAGTTTAGCGTGGAGCGCGGCTCCCGAATAACGAGTTTTTCCCCGATTACTGCACCGAATTCAGAGTTGCGGATCCGCGCGCTCGACCAGGGCTGTTTCAAGAAAAGCTATGTCTCTGAATGGTTCAGAAGAATGAAGAATTGAGTGGCCGGCAACGCTCAAGCGTGAGGTTGATTTGGTTGCTTTCTCCGCCTGCGGCTCGGGTTGGAGGGCGGATTCTTTGGAATCTTTTCGGTGTTGGGTAGGTGGGTACGTTCTCCCTTGGTAGCTGCGCTG